>JASHRC010000044.1 GCA_030037525.1 Candidatus Acidiferrales bacterium
ATAGTTCTGGTAGCTCAGCGCGGCCACCCCCAGGCTGAATCCCCCAAGGTTCTTGTCGATAAAGGCGGTGTTGCGCACTTCCGAGTTGACCGCCTCCTTGACCGTATCGAGCCACGCCAGGCGAAACGTCAGGGAGGTAAGTTCGTCGAGGTCTCCCACGGCCCGCCAGCCGTCGGGCAGCTCCGACGTGTAGAGCAGTTTCGCCTCGTGTCCGCCTTCTTTGAGGAGCGGCTCACCCTCTTGCTTCAACCCTCGATCGATCACCCCGTAGTAGCTGGCCTGGAGTTGGGTCCCTTGCCATGGGCGCATGCGGAATTGCCCCTTTTGCGCCCATCCGCGGCTGCTGTACAGGAATCCGCCCAGCGTCAGATCCATCCAGTCCAGAGGAGCCCAATAGACCGCGTCTCCAAAAACGAAACCCTTCTGCGAGGTGTCGCCGACGTCGGGAATCATGAATCCGGACTGGCGCCGCTGCTCTGCCGGGAGAGTGGCGTAGGGCAGATACAGGACGGGAATGGAGCGAACCCGAAAATTTCCGTTTTCGATCCGTATGTTCTTCTTCAGCCGGACCATGGCCTTGGGCGCATAGAATTTCCAGGTCGGATGCTGGGGATCGCAAACAGTGATCCACGCCTGGTGGATTCGGTAGGTGTTTTCATCGAGCCGGTCGGCTTCCTCGGCCTCAAAATAGAGAGGATTGGGGCTGACTAACAATGTCGCCGAGGGGCGTCGTTCGAAAGCGAACGTGCCCTTCACGTGATGGAAGGTGCCGCGGCCCGATTTCAGTTCGTAGCGAGCGTCTTCGGCATCCACATGTTGCGTCACGTAGTCGAGTTGCACATGGCCATGCGCAATCACGACCTGCTTTTCGCTGTCGTACTCGACGTGGTCCGCGCGAAGCCGCGAGTTCTGGTAGCGCACATCCACGTGGCCGTCGGCGTAGAAAATCTTGCCCACCATGCGCTGTCGATCTGCCTCGAGTGTGGCTTCTCCCCCTCCCGTCAATCCGCCAAACGGGTTTTTCGCACCTGCTTGGGCAAAGGCCAAGGGCTGAACCAGAAGCGAAAGCGAAACGAGCGCGGCCTGGAAGCGAAATCTCAGTAGCAGCGGCCAGAGGGGCGTGATGTTCAGCATTTCTTGGGAAAAGCTAAGAAAAGAAAATTGAGCCTAACACGCGCCCCCCTGAGTCGCAATCGAGCGTGATCTCGCTCCCACCCGGACAGGGTGTCGCATAGGTGACAGGCCTTCCATACCTTGAGATATCAGCCAGGCGCGCACCGTGCTATCATTCCGCGTTCGACTGGAACCCGCCGCAGCGCAAAACGGACCAGTGATACGCATCTGCTCGAAGTGTGGCGCCCTCCTGCTCGATGCCGGCGAGAATTGCTCATTCTGCGATCCACGCGATGAGGCTCGTCCTTCTGCCGCCCCAGCGCCGGGCGCCGATCATGCGGGCGAGCCGGAATGGCGCGCCGAGGTTTCGCGCCGCCTTCAACAGTATCGCGAACGCCGCGGTCACCTGCGCCCCGATGATACGCAATCGAGGCTGCGGTTTCGCGAGCCCTCGAGAGTCGAGGTCGAGGACCAAATGCCCGAACCCCTGCGTCCTCGCCCGGCGTCGCGGCAGCGTCAGCACGAGCGCGTCGAAATCCGCATTCAGTCCGAGCTGGATTTCTCGAGCACGCCATACGATCGCGCTCGTCCGCAGACCGCACTGGTTCCGGTAGCCAGTCTCGGCCGGCGCTGCTGGGCCAGCCTGATCGACGCGCTGTTCTTGGGATTGACTTGCGCGGGATTTCTGGCTTTGTTTCGGTCGCTCGGCGGAGAGATCATGCTCGACAAGCGAAATGCGGTGATCTACCTCCTGATCCTGTATCTGTTTTACGGGCTTTATTTCTCGCTTTTCGTCACCCTTGCCGGAACCACTCCTGGCATGCAACTGCTCGGTCTATCGGTTGTGCGGCTCGACGGCTATCTTCCCGACACGCGCCAGCTTCTCTGGCGCAGCTTCGGCTATCTCCTTTCCGGCGCGACACTTGCGTTGGGATTCATCGGTGCGCTGTGGGATGAGGACCGCTTCACCTGGCAGGACCGCATCTCGCAAACCTACCTTACCTCCGCCGTGCCGCTCTCAGAGGCAGATTGCGTTGTTCTGCCCGCCGGACCTAGCTCCGCGCGCAGATAGGTTAAGCCACTCTCAGACGGGGCACCGTTTCGTTTTTTCTCGCGTTCTCTTCAATCGACAAGCCTCGGGCATTCTTGCGAGGCTCCACAGGTTAGAAATGGGTATTGGCGATCAGACTTCGGCTTCGCCCCAGGATGCGTCGAGCAACGTTTCCAAAAAAATTGAGGTGAACCGAGCCCTGCCAACCGGCTCGCAGCGAGTCTGGTATGGTTGTGCGCCGCTCCCGGCAACAGACGCCCGGCTCCAGTGATATAATGGTCGCGCGTGGCGGCTGGAAAGCGTTTTCGGGCGAAGGACACAGCATGAGTTCCCTTACCAGAAAAATTGTCATTGTTTTGTCGACGGCCATCTTCGCGTTTGTCGCCGTCGGTTACGTGCGCGGCCGCTCCTCGGATGAAAAGGCATTCCGTGCTCTGACCGTCTACAGCGAAGTTCTCGAACATATTCAGCGCGATTACGTGGATGAGCCGAATATGCCGGCGGTGACGAACGGAGCTCTCCACGGCCTGCTGGATTCGCTAGATCCCCAGTCAAGCTATCTCAGCCCGCTCGAATATACCGATTATAGGCAGAAGGGCGCATCGGGCGCCAAAGCGGGCGCGGGACTCGCTTTGACCAAGCGTTTCGGCTACATCAGCGTGATCTCCACGCTTCCTGACAGCCCGGCTGAAAAGGCAGGCTTGCACCTAGGCGACGTGCTCGAAAAGATCGCGGGTTTTACTACCGGCCAAATGGCGATTGAGCAGGCGCAACTTTTGCTCACCGGCGACCCGGGCACTACTGTGACCCTGTCGGTCATCCGCCGGGGCAAGACCGAACCTCAAGACCTGGATATTGCGCTAGAGAAGATGGCTCCTCCCAAGCTTGTAGAGGACAGACTGGAAGGTGATATCGCCTACCTGCACGTCCCCGCCTTCGAACCCGGCGAGACCAAGCAGATCCGCGACCGGCTCATTCAGTTCGATCACCAGGGTGCCCACAAGTTGATACTGGACCTGCGCGATTGCTCCCTCGGCAGCGACCAGGAGGGGATCGCAACGGCTCAGCTTTTCCTGTCTTCCGGAACGATCACGACGCTAAAGGGGCAGACCATCAATCCGCAGGTTTCTTCCGCCGATCCTTCCAAAGTTGTGTGGACCGAGCCCATGACGGTTTTGATCGGCAACGGCACCACTGGCCCGGCCGAAATCCTTGCGGCCGCAATCGCCGATAACCACCGCGGCGAGACGGTGGGCGACCGAACATACGGAACAGCGTCTTATCAGAAGCTGATTGAACTCGATGACGGCTCAGCGCTGTTCTTGACTCTGGCCAATTATTACACGCCGGGCGGGAAGGAAATCCCGATCGACGGCGTCACCCCGACGGACCCGGTACGCACGCTGCCCGACGATATCGGCGAGTTGACGGACCTCAATTCGCCCCCTCCGTCCAGCTCGGTGAGCGATCCCGTGGTGAAAAAGGCTGTCGAAATTTTGGAGGCAGCTCCCGCTGGGAGGAAAGCTGCCTAAAGGAACTTCGCTCGCGTCTTGCAGATTCGAGCTGTTTGTTGCGATTGTTGCCGCGATTGGCCTCGCCGGTTGTGCAAGAAGATCCACCAGCAAGTCTGAAATTCGCTCCGTCACCGCCGAAATTGTCAGGGCTGCCGAGCAATCCACCGAGCACCGGTCGGAAATAACCATCCGTCCGGAGATGAACCAATCGTCAGCCGGGGCCAAAGGCCGCCTCCTCGCCGATGATATTTACATTCGCCTTAACGATCCCTCCCAGGCCGGCGTTCTGAAACAGAGGCTCGGCGCGATCGCCGAGCACCACAGACTGTCAGTGGCAGAGACGGCGACCGCCGGAGCGAGCCGCCTTGATTTCACTGCGAACGGAGTGCGCACGCACACCGTTCATCTGATTCCGCCTCCCTCCAGAGCGCGCTTACCTTCTGCTCCCTTCGAGCCTGCTTCATCCAACGCGCCCAAGCTCGCGATTATCATCGATGACCTGGGTCGCGATCGCACCCCCGCAGATTCGCTGCTGGCGTTGCCATTTCCGGTCACATTTTCGGTCCTGCCGAACCTAGCCTTTTCGACCGAAGTTGCGGAAGAGGCCTACCGCCGGGGAGACGAAGTGATCTTACATCTCCCGATGGAATCGCAATCGGAAGGAGAAGCTGCCGTGCCCGAGCCGGCTGAACTGCGCGTAGGCATGAGTGCGGACCAAGTGGCCTTGACGGTCGACCAAATGCTGGAAACGGTGCCGCACGCCGCAGGCGTGAACAACCATCAGGGTTCACGCGCGACCGCCGACCCCGCGTTGATGCAGGCGCTCATGGCGTTGCTGCGCGAACGCAGCCTGTTTTTCATCGACAGCCGCAC
>JASHRC010000045.1 GCA_030037525.1 Candidatus Acidiferrales bacterium
GCAGTCATTTTCGGGTCGCGACTTCCCCATCACAGTTTACCCTCCGGCCGACCCACGGTAGAATCGGCCCCTTCGGAAGATCGACGCGCTTCGGGGGTCCGCCATGGTCGCTCGTGTAACGCGGTACGGAATTCGACCCGGCAAAATGCAGGAATTTTCGGCCACCGTGGAATCGCTGATGGCCGCTCTGGACAGACTTGAGGGATTCCGGGTGTTCTTACTCTTGGGCGGCGAAGATTCAAACGGCCGCCAGGCCACTGCGATTTCCGTATGGGAATCAGCCGAGCACATGAAGAGTAGCGAAAACGACAAATTTTATTACGGGGCTCTCAAGGCCCTAATGGGCTGCTGTGAGAGCTTCTCCCCGATGCATCAGCACGAAGTCGTGAAGATCAAATTCGCGAATGCAGGGGTAAAACAAGCTTCCTCATAAACCAGAAACGAGACGTCCACTCCCGCCAATTACCAAGTCTGGCACACACCCTTCCTCGCAACTCTCGTCCCGCTGCGGCTAAAGAAACGAAAACCTTCCGTTGTCTCCAAAGGCGGTGGGAATGCCCTTCCTGCCGCGTATGGCACGGTCGGGATCAGAACGCCGCTCGAACCTGAGAAGGGAAGGGCTTGAAACCGCTCGTCGTGGGACGCACGGAGAGTCTAAAGGCTTGTGGACACCCGCGTAAGACTACAACCGGTCCACCTTGCCTGCCTCAAACTGCTCCTGAGACACCTATGAAAGAGTCTCGGGGGTTGACTTGCCAGGATCAAGCAAACAGGCTCGCAACAGGTATGACGCTGAAAACCATTGACTCGGGGTATTTCCACGAGGGCGGTGTCGAGCACGATCAAAGATGCCACGAATAATAGTAAGCCCCATCGGCGTGTGCGGGAGTGCCGGGCGGCAACCAATGCAAAGGGGAGAGAACACGCCAACGTGAGTCCTGCCTGAAGCGCCACACGGTAAACGTAGGGATTGAAATGCACCGGTTATACCAGCACTTGTGCCGATATTTATGAGACCAGTCCTAGCCACTAGCTAGCAGTAGAAGCAAGAATCCCCCGGATTTAGCCGTGGGGAGCGTCAGCGGCCCGAGAGGGCGATTTCCTTTGCGGTGATGAATTCCAGTAGCGCCGGAATGCCCTTCCGCGTCTGCTCGATGCCGCGGCGAATCGCTGGAACAATTTCTTCCGGATCGGTGACACGCTCGCCATATCCGCCGAACGCCCGCGCCATCGCCGCATAGTCACCGGAAATGTCGGTCGCGCGATATCGTTCCGTCGAAACCGGCATGATGGGAAGCTCCATCGCCATGCTGAAGTTGTTGAGCAGAACGGAAAGAATCGGAATGCGTTCGCGCACGGCGGTCTCGAAATCCATCCCCGTAAAACCGATGGCCGCGTCACCCCACACGTTGATGCATAGCTTCTCCGGATGAACCAGCTTCGCTCCCATCGCCAGCCCGAGCCCGTAGCCGAGTTGCGTTGTCTTGCCCCAGCCGATATAGGTGAGGGGCTTCTTTGTCACCCAAAATGGCGCGAGCTGGTCGCGCGGGCTTCCGGCATCGTGCGTGATGATCGTGTTGGCCACATCGACGGTACGCTGCAAATCCCATAACACGCGATACGGCGAGAGCGGTGTCTCTTCGGAAGCGAGCTTCGGCATCCATTCGTCAAGCCATTTCCTGCGCACCGTTGCGATTTCGGCCGAGATCGCCGCTCGATCGCGCGGCTGGCCAGCCAGCCGTTCGACGTCCGCGCACAGTGCTTCGAGCGTCAATTGCGCGTCGCCAATCAAGCCGATGTCGGCCCGCAGGTCTTTGTTCAAATGATCGGGATCGAGCGTCGCGTGAATGAGTTTTTTGCCTTTCGGCATGGCAATACCGAAATTCGTCTCCGTGAAGCTGCACCCGGCGCCCAAGATCCAATCCGCCTGCCCAAGAAAGTGCGGCACCATGGGTGGAAACGAGTGTCCGCCCGCTCCAAGCGAAAGGGGATGGTCCTCCGGAAACGCGCTCTTGCCCTGCAAACTTGTGGCCACCGGTGCGCCCAGCAATTCCGCCAGCTTCTTCAACGGCTCCCACGCACACGCCCAGTGAATTCCCTGTCCCGCGTAAATGACGGGCCGCCTCGCTCCGACCAGCGCTTCCGCCGCGCGCCGCACGTCTGCCCGGTCAGGGCCGTACCGCGTTCTGATCACTGGCTCGTACACAAGCGGTCCCGGCAAATGCTCTGGAAACAGATCGCTGGCAATCTCGATGAGCGCGGGGCCGCCGCGGCCATTGCGAAGTCGCGAAAACGCACGGCGGAAAATATGCGGGATTTCTTCAGCAGAGGTTACCGGCTCCGCCATTTTCGTCACGGTGCGCATGCTGTTGACGGAATTGAAGTTCGGGCTCACGTGCGCCAGCCTGCGCGCATAGCCCATCGGCAGCACGAGAATGGGGATCGATTCGCTAAAAGCCTGAGCAACACCTCCAAAAGAATTCTCCGCTCCGGGCCCGTGCTGCATCGCAAAGACGCCGATCGTTCGCCCGCTGGTAAGCCGCGCGATCGCGTCGGCCATGTGCAGCCCCACGCGCTCCTGCCGGACGATTATGGGCCGGATTCCCCCAGCGGCGGCCGCTTCGATCAGGTGATTCACCGGATAGGCCAACAGTAGCTCGACACCTTCGCGCTTCAAAATCTCCGCAATTGCCTCCCCCGCGTTCATCGGGCCCTCGATTCTCGTCACTCCGGGTGGCGGAGACGCATCGTTCCGAGCCCCGGCCCAGCAGCCGAAGTTCCTCTTCGACCACCTCATCGGAGAATGCTGCTTCCAAGCCTGGAGCGTACCTGAGCCGGCGCCCCCCGGACACTGACCAAACCTGTGAGGATACCCGGTAGAATGGAGGCGGCAAAGCCATTTCCGATTGTTTGCACAGCCTTGAGTTCCGCCGCCGGGGAATCAGGCATGGTCCTGGTCCGAACGAGCCGATGCGGCTGACCCCAGAAGGGCATGACGCGATGACACGAGATCAACGCAGAGTCGCATCGTCCCGTGTAGTGAATATTGCCGATTTGCGGCGCCTTGCGCAGGCGCGTCTGCCGCGGGCAGTCTTCGACTACATCGACGGCGGAGCGGACGGTGAGGTCACGCTACGCGAAAACTGCCGCGCCTTCCAGGAAGTCACGTTCCGACCAAGGAATGCCGTGGCGGTCGGAAAATGCGACCTGCGCACCACCGTGCTCGGCGCCGAACTCTCGATGCCGCTTCTGTTGGCACCGGTCGGATTCAGCCGCATGATCTGTCCGCGCGGTGAGGTCTTGGCGGCCGGCGCTGCGGGGAAGGCCCAAATCGGCTACGTGCTTACGACGATCTCGGGCTCGTCGGTCGAAGATGTCGGGGCAGCCTCAAGCGCGTGCCGCTGGTATCAGCTGTATCTGGTAGGCGGGCGTGAAGCGGCGGAAGCTGCGCTGGTCCGCGCCCGTCGGGCGGGCTTCACTGTGCTGGTAATCACAATCGACACAGGCACATTCGGTTTCCGCGAACGGGACATTCGCAATGGGGCCGGCGCACTGATTGGCAATAAGTTGCTGCCGAAGCTGCGCTTTCTTCCGCAACTCGTCGTGCACCCAGGCTGGCTTGCAGCGTTTTTGCGTGATGGGCGCATGCTCACGCTGCCGAACGTCATCGTGCCCGGCCGCGGTCCGATGCCCCTGGCCGAGACGCAGGCCGCTTTGGCGGCCTCCGTGGTTACTTGGAAAGACTTGCGGTGGATACGCAACGTGTGGCCCGGCCCGATTGTCGTCAAAGGCGTGCTGACCGCCGAAGATGCCCAGCGCTCCCTCGATGCAGGCGCCGCCGGCATGATCGTCTCCAATCACGGAGGCCGCCAGCTCGACGGGGTCCGGGCGACGCTGCGCGCGCTGCCCGAAATTGTGAAGGCGGTGAACGGCCGCGCGGAGGTGTTGGTGGACGGAGGGGTCCGCCGCGGCGCCGACATCGCCAAGGCGATCTGCCTGGGTGCCCGCGCTGCGTTGATCGGCCGCGCCTATGCCTACGGGTTGGGCGCCGCCGGCGAAGCCGGCGCCTTCCGCGCTATCGAAATTCTGCGTTCCGATCTCTCGCGCGCGCTTGCGCTGCTCGGCTGCGAATCGGTCGCTGACCTGGGTCGCTCCTACGTCGACGTGCCCGCCAGCTGGGCCACCCAGCCGCTTTAGAACCCGAAACTCCGAGAAGACCCCGACGCTGTCTCCAAAATGGCGAGCTCTCGAGGCACTACGTTTTATCGGAATCTGCAAACAGCGGCTGCGGTTCGACCATTTTGCCCGGGTTCAAGCGGTTCTCGGGATCAAGCGCCCGCTTGATGGCACTCATCACCTCGACCGCCCCTCCATGCTCGACCGAGAGGTATTTCTTGCGGCCAATGCCGATGCCGTGCTCACCGGTCGAGGTTCCGCCCATTTCGAGCGCTCGCAAAATAATCTTCTCCTCGAGCATTTTGGCCTCCGCCAGTTCGCCCGGATTCGCCGGATCGAGCAGGAAGGACATGTGAAAATTTCCGTCGCCGACGTGTCCCACAATGGGTGCCGGAAAGGACGCTTGCGCGGTGTCGTTCTTGGCCGCGACGATCGCATCGGCGAGTTTCGAGATCGGCACGCAAATATCGGTGGTAAACATCTTCGCACCTTTGCGAATTTGAAGGTTTGCGAAGTAGGCGCTGTGGCGCATTTCCCAAAGCGTGGCGCGCTCCTCGGGCGTGCGAAACGACTGAAAACCGGTGCCGTGGTGCTCCTCGGCCAGCTGGCGCGCGGTTTCGGCCTGCTCGTCGACCGACCGCTGGCTATCCCCGTGAAACTCGAAAAACAGCAGCGGCGCAACCGGGTAGTTCGTCTTCGAATAGCGATTGCAGGCCTCGATCTGGGCTTCGTCCATCAGCTCGATGCGCGCCACCGGCACGCCAAACTGAATGATGGCAATGGCGGTTTCCACCGCATCGCGAATGGTCGCAAAAGTACAGCACGCTGCGCCGACGGCCTCTGGCAATGGATGCAGCCGCAAAGTGATCTCGGTGATCACGCCGAGCGTGCCCTCCGCGCCGACAAAAAGCCTGGTCAGATCGTAGCCCGCCGCCGATTTTCGCGCGGCCGTACCGGTCTTGATGACGCGCCCATCGGCAAGCACCACGGTGAGCCCCATCACGTTTTCACGCATCGTGCCGTAGCGGACCGCCGTCGTTCCCGAGGCGCGCGTCGAAGCCATGCCGCCGAAAGTCGCGTCCGCGCCAGGATCGATAAAAAAGGTGAAACCAGTATTGGCCAGCGCCTTATTGAGCTGCAGGCGCGTGACACCCGCCTCCACCGTCGCCTGCAAATCTTCCGGGCTGATCCGCAGAACTTTGTTCATCTCGCGCATGTCGATGGTGATGCCACCGGAAATTGCGTTCACCTGCGCTTCCATCGAGGTGCCCGCGCCAAACGGAATGACTGGCACCTGGTGCTTCGCGCTGATTCTCAGGATTTCGCTCACTTCCTGGGTCGAATGGGGAAAGCAGACGATGTCAGGCAGCGCAGCCGGGTGATATGACTCGCCGTGACTATGATGCTCGCGAACTGCCTCCGCCGTGCTGGCGCGCCGGTCAAGAAGCGCCTGGAGATCGCCGAAGGCGGACTGGATTTGTTCTTTTGCGGGGAAGCGGATATGGGCTTTGCTCGCCAAGTTGTTTGCTCCTGCCAGCCGGAGATTATTGATGGACGCTCACGTCGTAATAGCTCACCGATCCATCGCTCGCAAGCTGGGGATCGATGCGCACGATTTGAAACGTGCTGTCCTTTAAGTCATCCACGGTTCGACCAAGAATATCGTGCGTTTCGCGCTCTAGTTCCGGCGTGGGATTTTTGGCGCGCTTGTCGTGGGAAAGGGCCGTGGCCGCCAATCGGTAGGTGCGAGTCCGCGAAACCGGGTCCCGAGCCACCAGCTGCACATCTAAACTGGCACCTTCTGACTCCCGCGGCCGGTCATGGAACCAGTTGCGCGGCGTCAACAGCACAAAAATGAGGATCACGGCAACCAGCACATCGTAGGGCCAGCTGCCTCTCTCATACGACCAGAAGAGGGTGCGATGGATAAACCGCCAGACGGTGCGCATGGGCGTCAATTGGTCTGGTTGCCATTCACAACCATTCCATCGCGCATGTGCAGACAACGATGTCCGTAGGTTGCGGCTTCCGGGTTGTGCGTGATCATGACGATGGTCTGCCCGAGATCTTCATTCAACTGCCGCAGCAGCCCCAGCACCGCCTCGGAGCTTTTCGTATCCAGATTACCCGTGGGCTCATCGGCCAGCACGATCTTCGGCTCGCTGATGATGGCGCGAGCGATGGCCACGCGTTGCTGTTCGCCGCCCGATAGCTCGGACGGCTTGTGATGGAGGCGGTCTTTTAGGCCCAGTAGTCGGACCACCGTTTCAAAGCGGTGCGGGTCAAACCCATTTCCGTGAATATGCTGCGCCAGCGCGATATTGTGGTAGGCATCGAGCGTTGGCAGCAAGTTGAACCTCTGAAATACGAAGCCCACTTTGAGGCGACGCAGCAACGTCCGGTCGGCATCGCGCATTTGGGTGAGGTCGTTTCCATCCAGCAGCACGCGTCCCGTGGTTGCCTGCGCCAGCCCTCCGATCACGTGGAGCAGCGTCGATTTCCCGCACCCGGACGGCCCCATGATGCAAACAAATTCCCCCGGCAACACCTCGATGCTCACGCCTCGCAGTGCCGCCAGATCCACTTTGCCAGACCGGTAGATTTTCCAGAGATTTTCGGTCTTGAGTATCGGCTCCAAACCGACCCCCAACAGCAGAAACCTTTCCTGCGTTGAGATTATTCTAGTCGGGTTTCGGCCATCTGCCTAGAAGCGACCTTCGTCCCGGTGTCGACCGACGAAGCCAGCACTGTCTCGCAACACCCGATGGTTCGGTACCATAGGCATGAGTCCGGCGCTGGTTCGACCGCGCACAGCCCCCTCTCGGGAAAGCCAGGATTGTGATAGATTGGCGACCTCACGGCAAGGGGTGGGCGTCCTGCAAGACGCGACCGCGAGCGATTCTCTCGGGTGCGCTATGCTATCCAGCCAATCACCAGCCATGTTCACGCGCTTCTCAACCCTGGGCCAACCGCGTGAACAAAGGCTCGACTATTGGAACCAAATGATGGGTGGCGTCTACCACGGAATGAGAATTACCGCCAGTCGGGAGATTGCCGCGAGCTGGTCGCAGTGCTCGCTCGGTGGCGTGCGTCTGGCCGATGTGCGATCGCAGAAAGCGCTGGTGGATCGGTGGGGCACGACCCCAAGGCCGGGGTCAAGCTCGGAGGGATTCCATTTCTTGGTAGCGAAGCAGGGCCATTTTGTCGTCTCCCAGCGAGGGCGAGCGGCGACGGTCACCGCCGGCGACTTGGCGATTCTCTCGGCGGGCGAGCCCTACCAGATCGCGGTCTCTGAAGGGAACGAGTCGCTGGTGATGGATTGTCTGGGAAAGGGGCCAGCCGTCGCGCTTGATTGTAAGCTGCCACAACGCGTTCATGGTGCCGTGCCGGCAGTTGGAATGCTGTGGGACTTTCTGAGATCGCTCGAGCGTCGAGTGTGGCCGGAAACTGCCGATCCGCAGGACCTGGAAGTCCTCGGCGAGGTACTGCTGAAACTACTTTCGCGCTGCCTCGGTTTGCAGCTTGAGGACCCATCCGACTCCACCACAGGAACCCGCGAAAGAGTCTTGTCCTTTGTCACGAAACACCTGACTGACAACGGACTGCGAACGGCCATGATTGCGCAAGCGCTGTCGGTTTCGCCTCGTTCCGTCCAGAACGCCTTCACCACCATGGCCACCACGCCGACCGCGTTCATCCTTTCCAGAAGGCTTGCTGCCGCGGCCGAGATCCTGGAAAGCGGCGGCGACTTCGGCAGCATCACTGACCTCGCCTTTGATCTGGGTTTCAACGACTCGGGCTATTTCGCACGCCGGTTCAGGATGCGCTTCGGCCTAAGCCCCAACCAGTATCGCCGCCTCAAACGCAATTGACCCCCGCTGCGCTTTTGTCCCCTCCTGGCCTTCGCATCCGTTCAAGACAGGCACCGGGCCAGCCGCATACGCTTTTGGCCAAGACGCGCGAGTAGCTACGCGCTCACTCCAAAAGCTCGGTACGGCCCATTGTCGCAACAAGGAGCGTGTCGCTGCGATTACGCGTCATTTGCACGCTGGGCGGGACGAGGTTTGTACGTTCCTGACCCTCTGCGATTACCGGCTGAAGTTCAATGCCACTGGCTTTAAACCGATACCCCAATAAGGGAGACCCAATATGACCACTCATTTTGCGCGACACACACGTATCGTCCTTTGGGCGCTGGCCATACCTTTCTTGAGCGTCCTTATCGTTGGCGATTTATACGCGCAGGTGGAAAAAGCTACACTTTCCGGAACCGTTACGGATACCAGCGGCGCGGTCGTAGTCGGCGCCAAGGTCCAGGCGAAGAACGTCAACACCGGTGTCACCTATTCTGACGATACCGACGCGCAGGGACGCTACGTTCTCCCAGAAATGCAGGTTGGCACTTACGAGGTGTCGGCCCAGAAATCCGGCTTCCAGCAGATGGTGCAGACCGGCGTCGTGCTGAGCGTCGGCGCGCGGCCGATCCTGGACTTCAAGCTGCAAGTGGGCCGAACCGAGCAAGTCATCGAGGTGCGGGGTCAGGCTTCCAGAGTCGATACCGAAACCGCTGCGGTGGGCCAACTGGTTTCGCCCAATCAAATGGAAAATCTGCCGATCAACGGCCGCAATTTCACCAGCCTCCTCACCTTGGCGCCGGGCGTGGCGCCCGTGGCGCCGACCGTTGGTGGCGGCGGCCAGTCGGAAACCGTCTACGGTGAAGAAACCAACTACTCGGTTTCCGGTTCGCGCCCAGTGGGACTGGCCTACATGCTGGATAACACCGACATCAGCAACTGGCTGAACCATGGCGCCGGCGTCAGCGTGCTGGGAACTTCCCTCGGCATGGAGGCCATTCAGGAATTCAACATTCTGACCAACACCTACAGCGCGGAATTCGGCGGTACCGGCGCGGCAGTCAACGCGGTCACCAAGTCGGGCACCAACAGCCTGCACGGCTCGGCGTACGAATACATTCGCAACAGCGTCCTGGATTCCATGAACTACTTCGACGTCCCCGGATATAAACCGAGTTTTAAGAGGAACCAATTCGGCGGCTCGCTAGGCGGTCCCATCATCAAGGATAAAGCCTTCTTCTTCCTCAACTACGAGGGCCTTCGCGAGGGTCTGGGCGAGACCCAGCGCGCGGTGGTGCCGGTCTCGTTACCCGCCCTGTTCACGGCCGGCGGCATGACCTACAACGGCACCACGTGGGTAGGCAAGTACGGGCCGATAAATCCGGTGTCGGAAAGCATATTCGGCTTGTATCCGCTTGCCCAAAGCGCGACCCAATGCCCCAATGTAACCGGTATCCCGCTTGTGCCGGGCGTCACCGGCCTCTACTGCTCAGATAATCTCCAGATCGGCAACGAAGACTACGGGCTGGCTCGCGTGGACTACACCTTGGGCACGAACGACAGCTTGTTCGCCCGCTACGCCATCGAGAATGCTTACCAGGTTATCCCGTACACGCTTTCTCCGCTCCCGGGATACCCGGAAATTGACAACGAGCGCAACCAGTACCTCACCGTCGAAGAGCGGCATACGTTTTCGCCAACGATTCTCAACGAAGTCCGTTTCGGGTTTGTGCGGTCGTTTGCGCTGACGGCGAACGGCGGCGCTACCTCAGGCCCCCTGTTCCAGGTTCCCGGCCGGCCGGCTATGGACTTTATTAGTCCCGGCGACAATCTGTCCACTCTGGGTCCCTCGCCTACGAATCCAAGTCGGCCGGTCAGCAATCGGTTCAGCGCTGGCGACGATGTCATCATATCGCGGGGCGCGCATAGTATCCGCTTCGGAGCCAGCATAAGCCGCGCGCAACTGAATCAGATATGGAACCAGTATGCCGGCGGCGCGTGGATCTCCGCAAACCTCGGCGGGTTCGGCGGACCACTCGGACCGGCGGGCGGCTCGTTGTACGGCATCCCAGAGCTGTGCGTGTGCGCGGCTGGCCCCGGTTACACCTATACCACCCCGAGTGGGGTAGCTTATCCTTTCAACCCCTACCGCTACTGGCGCCAGACCTGGCTCGATCCATACATCCAGGACGATTGGAAAATCACCAAGAGACTTACGTTGAATCTCGGCGTGCGCTACGAGTGGGCCAGCAACCCGACGACGGTCAAGGAACCCGTGTTCGTGATCCCTAATTTGACTGCGCCGACGACGACCGAATTCGACTTCACCACCGCGGCTCATCCCTTCACCAGCAATCCCAATGTCAAGAACATCGATCCGCGCATCGGCCTCGCCTGGGACGTATTCGGGGATCACAAGACCGCCGTCCGCGCCGGCTTCGGCATGTTCCACGAGCCCGTCACCGCGCGTACCTACGCCCTCGACAACACGTCAATGCGCCCGGATGAACCGCTATTCTTTCTTCTCTTTGACGCGGGTTTCCCCGCTCTGCCGACCAGTCCCACTGAGCTCATAAATAAGGTCCCGGCTGCCGAATCGATCGCTTGGTACTATGGCATCCTGCAGAATGTCAACCATGCTCCGTACATGATCCAGTACACCCTGAACGTGCAGCGCCAGCTTGGGGCCGGGACAGTGCTCACGGTGGGCTACAACGGTTCCCAGGGCGCCCACCTGTTCTACTGGATTGACGCCAATCCTCCGTTGGCCTACGGCGATTTCACTCCTGCACAACGGAGCACGACGGTGGAACCCGCTAACCTGCCAGCGCCGATCACGATAGCGCAAACCTTCGCCGGTACACCCGCTACCGGGGTGGGAACGCGCGGCACGGTGAGCAACCCGTTTGTGGACATACACGTCAATTCGAACTTTGGGGCGTTCGAAGCGGCTGAACCCGAGGCGCACTCCAGTTACAACGCCTTGCAGCTTACCCTGAGCCGGCAGTTCGCCAGGGATTTGGTCGGCAATGCCAGCTACACTTGGTCCAAGTGCCTGGATGATGCCTCGGCCACCATCAGCACGGAACAGGACGAGTGGGCCGTCGAGGATGCCTACAACCCGAGCCTTGATAGAGGGCCATGCAGCTTTAGCTCCAACCAGGTGTTTACCGCCAATGCCCTTTATCGGCTGCCGCTCCAGGGCAATCGGTTGAAGGACGGCTGGCAAATCAGTCCCATCTTCAGCGCCTATACCGGCCTCCCCTTTAACGTCCAGGACATGCTGGTGTTCTATCAATCCCAAACGGGGGGCGCCACCGAAGGCGAGCGTCCGGAGCGCGTCCCCGGCTGCAACCCCATGGCGAGGAAACAAAACGAGTGGTGGAATCCGCAATGTTTCGTGCTTCCGGCCTTTGGCACACTCGGCAATGCCGGCCGCGACTCGCTCAATAACCCCAATTTCTTTAACTGGGACTTCGCGATCTTCAAGGACACTAAGCTGACGGAGAAGGTCACCATGCAGCTCCGGGCGGAGTTTTTCGATATCCTGAACCACCCCAACTTCACTGCAGCAGAAGCAATATTCAGTAACAGCAGTGCGCAGCTCGAGTTGATGAGCCCCGGCGGCCTCGTTTTTCCGGCGAATGCGAACTATAACCAACTTTCCAATCCGGCTGCCTATGCGCTCCCGACCGCCACCACCGCCGGTGGCGTGCTGTGCAACCCGTCGCAGGTAATCAACGCTGCGCCCGTGGGCCCCTGTTACCTCCCCACGACCGCACTGAGCACGACCACGCCGGCTGGCCAAGGCAGCCAGCGCCAGATTGAATTCGCGGTGAGGTTTATGTTCTAGGCCTCAGGGCGCCTTTCCTCAACTTTGCCGGCGGCAACCCTGCAGTTGCCGCCGGCGGGTTGTTGTTTTCCGTTCAGAACGGCTGGTTCCAGGGAAATTGGAATTCAATTCAGGAAAGTTGATTTAAGTCTGCCGACGTCGAATCTCTGACTGCAATCGTGACGGAAACGGCGAGCGTCAATGAAATCCTCCAGGTCGGAGCCGTTACTGAAAGCGTTACCGTTGAGGCTAACGTCGAAACGCTCCAGACGCAAAGCTCGACGCCCGGCACGGCGCCATCTTCGCGACTTTGCTGGCCTCTTTCGGGGTGAGCGCAGAGGAGTCACATTCCGTGTAGCGGGTCACACATTACGAGAAGTTTCTGTCATGCTCTAGCTCGGTCACCTCGTTCGCCTCGGTGCTCGGGAGCAGAGTCGTGGTTTGAGGGACTAGACTAGACACGTGAAGAAAAACGAGGCCGTTTCCGTGGAGTTAAGAAGCAGGCGCTCTGCCAAACACCAGGCCCGTCCAAATGGCCCACTCGGGGGTCGCGCGCGGCCCCCCCCCGAGTGGCATCCTTCACCGATTGCCGCTTTCTTAGTACATGCCTCCGCCGGGAGCGCCTGCTGTAGTCGCCTTCTTCTCCTCTTCCTTGATTTCGGCAACCAGCGCTTCGGTAGTGAGCATCAAGCCGGCAATCGAAGCGGCGTTCTGCAGCGCCAGCCGCGTCACTTTCGCCGGATCGATGACTCCCATTTTGACCAGGTCGCCGTACTCGCTGGTCTCGGCGTTAAATCCAAAGTTCTCGTCCTTGGACTCGCGGATTCTGCCAACGACCACAGCGCCTTCGTGACCGGCGTTGTGAGCGATTTGACGGAGCGGCTCTTCGAGGGCCCGCTTCACGATGTTCACTCCAATGGCTTCGTCACCTTCGGCTTTGATCCGGTCTAGAGCGGGTATCGAGCGAATCAGAGCCGTGCCTCCGCCAGAGACAATGCCCTCCTCGACCGCCGCGCGGGTTGCGTGCATGGCGTCCTCGACGCGGGCCTTCTTTTCCTTCAGCTCGGTCTCTGTGGCCGCCCCGACTTTGATCACGGCGACCCCGCCGACCAGTTTTGCCAGACGCTCCTGGAGCTTCTCCTTGTCATAGTCCGACGTCGTCTCTTCGATCTGCGTCCGGATCTGCTTCACGCGGCCCTCGATGGCACTGGCCTTGCCTGCGCCCTCGATGATCGTGGTGTTGTCCTTATCGATGGTCACCTTCTTGGCCCGCCCGAGGTCTTCCATCTTGACGTTCTCAAGCTTGATGCCAAGGTCTTCGGTGATAGCCCTGCCGCCGGTGAGAATGGCGATGTCTTCGAGCATGGCTTTGCGGCGATCGCCGAAACCGGGAGCCTTCACAGCCGCGCACTGCAGCGTGCCGCGCAGCTTGTTGACCACCAGGGTTGCCAGAGCCTCGCCCTCCACTTCTTCGGCGATGATCAGGAGCGGCTTGCCGGCCTTCGCCGTCTGCTCGAGCAACGGCAGTAGGTCCTTCATCGAGCTGATCTTCTTTTCGTGGATCACAATGCGCGGCTCTTCCAGCACGCACTCCATGCGCTCCGGATCGGTGACAAAATAGGGGGAGAGGTAGCCGCGGTCGAATTGCATGCCTTCGACCACTTCGAGCGTCGTCTCCATCGTCTTCGATTCCTCGACCGTGATGACGCCGTCCTTGCCGACCTTCTTCATGGCCTCGGCGATGATGTTGCCGATCTGTTTGTCGTTGTTGGCGCTGATCGTGCCGACCTGCGCGATCATTTCGCCCTTGACGTCCTTGTGCAGTTTCTTGATCTCTTCGACCGCGACTTCGACAGCTTGCTCGATGCCGCGCTTGAGAGCCGTGGGACTCGCGCCGGCCGCCACGGTCCTGACACCTTCGCGGAAGATGGCCTGCGCCAGAACGGTCGCGGTGGTGGTGCCGTCGCCGGCGACGTCGGAAGTTTTCGAGGCGACTTCGCGCACCATCTGGGCGCCCATGTTCTCGAGCGGATCCCTTAGTTCAATTTCCTTGGCTACCGTGACGCCGTCCTTAGTGATGACCGGCGCCCCGAACTTCTTCTCGATCACTGCGTTGCGCCCCTTGGGACCAAGGGTGATCTTCACCGCATCCGCCAATAGATTCACGCCCCGCAGAATCGCCCGACGTGACCTCTCACCGGTAACAATTTGCTTTGCTGCCATGGCCTTCTGCTGTTCCTCCTTGTCTTGGTTCGTCGTGCCTAACGATTCGTATTTTGGAAAAACTGCGCTCGCCGCCGGACACTAACCTCGCCCTGCCGCCCTGGCGGCCTTGCCGATCTTTGCGAGCACATCCTCTTCGCGAAGGATCACGTATTCCTGGTCTTCAATCTTGATGTCAGTGCCGCTGTACTTTCCAATCAGCACATGGTCGCCAACCTGCACATCGAGAGGAATGCGCTTGCCTTTGTGAAGCTTGCCTGCACCAACCGCGATGACTTCTCCCTCTTGCGACTTCTCTTTGGCCGTATCGGGCACGATAATGCCGCCCTTCATAGTCTCTTTTTCCTCGATTCGCTTCACGAGGATTCGGTCATGCAGCGGAGTAACGTTCACAGCCATCTGTTCCTGTCCTCCTTTGAAAATGTATGAATCGAACCAACTCACCGAAATGATCAGGTGGGCGAGGCGGCGTACCAACCGGCGGTCTCGATCGAGCCTGGTTGCTGCGGCCGCGACCACCTGATCGCTTGCCGTGCTGGCCGATCCTAGCAGCATCTGCATACGGCAGACGACTTCGCCGACCAGTCGACTGAAAGGTTCAACTGAGCTGGTTGGGCCGACATTGCCTCCGATTCTCGATAAAGGGCATGCCGACGGCGGTTCTAAGGATCCCGTTAGCACTCTCCTCTAGCGAGTGCTTATATAGCGCACGAGGAGACACTTGTCAACAAGAACATGCGCATCTCAAACTGTGCGATGAGTTTCAATAAGTTATTTAGATATAGTTACTTACTAACCATCATCCGGTTCACCGTCTGGATAAAGGCTCCCAGATGGAAGATTACTTGATGGAGATGATATCAAGAATCGTCCAGCTCAGTGTCACACCGACGCGCACAGTATCCTCGAGGCGGCTTATGCCCTGTTGTGGAATCTTGCGCCGGACTGAAGCAGTTCGGTGCGGCTAAATAAGACTGGAGGTCGAGGCAGACCCCTGGTCCATCCGTCGGATGCGCACGGCGATCAAGCCTGAGTCCTTTGTTAACTGCCCGAACCGCGACGAACCGGGATCTGGAATCGACCAAGCGCATACGTTGCGCTTCCCGCGATTGTCGATCCGCCGAGCACGAGTCCCGGATTTGTGTTCTCGCGCCATGCGTGGTAAAGGGGTGTGGGAGAACACCGTGGTTCTTGCCCTGATCGACGACCTTTTCTTCCAATCGAAGTTGCTCGAAACAGCCAAGCAGTTGGGAGTCGAAGTGCGCACGTGCGCGACGCCCGAGGCGCTCGATTCGGAGATGGCCAACTGCACGCCGAAGCTGATCGTGGTGGATCTGAATGCGCATGCAAACCCACTCGAGGCAGTCCGCCGCGCCCGGGTCGCCGGCGGGGACATCCCGCTCATCGGTTTTCTCTCGCACGTCGAGCGCGATCTTGCCGAACGCGCCCGCACGGCCGGATGCCGCGAAGTCATGCCCCGCTCGAAATTCACCCAGAATCTGGCAACCATTCTCGGGCGGGTCAAATCGGACTCGTGATGAATCGGTTCTTGTTTGCCGTTTTGCTGTTGCTTCCCTATCGCCTGCTCGCGCAAGGTGAAACCGATCCCGCTCAGTCGCTGGCCTCGGCGCTGGCGGCAGCCTGCCGCGCCAATGAACCTGAGTTCGAAAATTATTTGACCGTCGATAACGCCGAAGCCTTTCGCGCTCTCCCGGCCGATCAGCGTGCCGCCGTGCTCAAGCGGCTCGCGCTCAGTGAACAAAGCGGAAAACCTCTGCTTTCCTCCGACGATCACAACCACATTGTGCTGCGCTGCACCTCGCCGGAAGGAACGGCGGAATTTCGCTTCGGGGAACCGCGCACGGGCCAAAACCTGGCCTTCGTTCCCGTGACCGTCAACAACGGAGAAAACACCCAATTTGGCCTGGTGCGTGAAAATGGCGGCTGGCGGCTTATCTCGCTCGGGCTGGTGCTTCTTGACATTCGGCAGCTCTCACCCGAGTGGGCTGCCGCCGATCTCGCTGCGCGCGAAGACCGAGCCGTCTCCGATCTCCGCAATCTCGAGAGCGCCATTGAGACCTATCGGCGCGCCTTCGGCAAACTGCCCGATTCGCTCGCCCAGTTAGGACCGGCGCCGAAGGACCAGGTTTCACCCGATCAGGCCGATCTGGTCGACGAGCGTCTGGCGGCCGGCAGCGGCGATGGCTACCGCTTCCGGTACCGCATCGTGCCGGGCGCGGAAGAAGCCGAAACCGCGTTCGAGCTGGCGGCGATGCCGGACGATTACGGTAAGACTGGCCGCCGGTCGTTCTTCGTCGACGCGACTGGAAAAATTCATGGCGCGGACAGGCACGGCGAATTGGCATCGGTCGACGATCCGGCCATTCCATGAGCGCGAGCCCGTACGGTCGCGCTTTTCCGATCCGAAAGGATGCCGCGATGAGGACTGGCGCGCTTGTCTTTCTTCTCTCGCTCGCCGCCTGGCCCGCTCGAGCGCAGCAGCTGGCGGGCCCCTTCCCGCCCGAAGACGTTGCCAAACAGATTATCCAGGAGGTTGCCGCCGGCCAATTTGACCGAGTCGAAGCACGCTACACGGCGGAAATGTCGGCCCGTTTGCCGGCCGGAGCACTCGCAAAAGTCTGGGGCAACGCGCTTGAACTGGAAGGTTCGTTTGATTCGGTGGTTTCGGCGGAGACCATGGGAAAGGTACAGGGATTTGACGTCGTCCTGGTGGTCTGCAAGTTCGACAAGGCGCTGGTCGATGTCCAAATGGCCCTCGCGCCGGACGGGCGGCTTGGAGGCATTCATTTCGGAATGCATCGCCAGCCGGAGCCGCCCTGGACTCCGCCCCCTTATGCTAGGCCGGACGCGTTCACCGAGGAGCCGCTTACACTAGTCAACAGCAAATACGAATTGCCCGGAACCTTGTCCCTGCCCAAGGGGAACGGCCCGTTCCCGGGCGTGGTGCTGCTCGCCGACTCGGGCCCACATGACGAAGACGAAACCGTCGGTCCCAACAAGCCGCTCAAGGATGTCGCCTGGGGCCTTGCGAGTCATGGAATCGTTGTATTCCGCTACACCAAGCGCACGGCAAAATACGGAGCCCAGAGCAGCGCGGACCCCGCGAAACTGACGGTAGAGGATGAAACGATCAGCGACGCGCACGCGGCCATCACCTTGCTCGCCAAGCAGAAAAACGTCGACGGGAGACGCATTTTCCTGGTTGGGCACAGCCTGGGCGCCTATCTTGCGCCGCGAATCGCGACGGGCGATCCCCAGATCGCGGGAATCGGCATGATGGCCGCCAACACGCGCCCGCTCGAACAGCTGATGGTGGACGCGTGGCATTACGTTCTCCAGCATGAATCGGCTCCTACGCCAGAGGAGCAGAAGCAAGCCACGGCCCTGGAAGAAGCAGCCAAGAAAATCGAAAGTCCCGACTTGAAGCTGGGTGACACGGTCGACCTGCTCAGCGGCCCGATGCCGGCCTCCTATTGGCTCGATTTGCGCAACTATCAGCCGATCGCTGCGGCTCAGGCGCTGAAGATTCCGATTCTGATCCTACAAGGCGGCCGCGATTTTCAAGTGCCCACAACGAATTTTGAGGAGTGGAAGGCAGCGCTCGAACGAGACCGGAATGTCACGCTGAAGCTCTATCCGGCCTTAAATCATCTGTTCGTTCCCGGGACAGGCGTTTCGCTTCCCCAGGAATACGACAAGCCGGGCCACGTCGACGAGCAGGTCATCGATGACATGGCCGCCTGGATCGGCGCAGGCGGCGAGCGTCCCCACTTGGTTCAGCCGCACTAAGCTCCGCCACTTGGTTTCGTTGACACTGGTTTGCTCCGCTGATAGTTTCTTCTACAGTGCATCGAACGGGCCTCCATCGAAACCTCGCCAACCTCTGGGCCGCTTCGGCAGTTTTTCTGGTGTCCGGCTGTGCTGCAACGCGCACCGTCACCCGACAGCCGTCCGGTGCCCCACAGCCTCTTTCCAGGGCGGGCAAACAGGAGCTCGTCGAGCGGTTTGATCAGCAGGCTCGCGCAGTCAGCTCCCTGAATGCTTCGGTCACCATGACGCTCACGGCCGGCTCCGCCTACTCGGGCGTGATCAAGCAGTACCACGAAATCAACGGCTTCCTGCTGGCCGCCAAGCCGTCCAGCATTCGCGTAATCGGCCAGGCGCCGGTGGTCGGCACAGACATCTTCGACATGGTCAGCGACGGCGAGACGTTTCATATCTTCATCCCCTCCCAGCACAAATTCATCGTCGGCCCCGCGAACCTGACGCGCCCGTCTGCGAAACCGATCGAGAACCTACGCCCACAACATCTCTTGAGCGCGCTCCTGTGGAACCCCATTCCGGATCGATCGCCCGTGCTCATGGAAGAAGCGGGCGATCCGCCGGCGCGGTATTATGTACTGACAGTCGTTCGCGAGCCTGACGCCTCTGGGAGTGCCGTGGCGGATTGGGAGATTGCAGAGAAAGTTTGGTTCGACCGCACCGATTTGCATATCGCGCGCATCGAGGCGTACGAGTCTGCCGGCGAGCTCGTCTCGGATATTTCCTACAGCGGCTGGACCCGGCTTGGAAACGTCAATTATCCGCGGCAGATGGTGATCTCGCGCCCGGTGAGCGATTACAAGCTTCAGGTCGGAATCAAAAAAGCGACCCTCAATGAGGCGCTTTCCCCCGATCGCTTTGTTCTTGAGCAGCCGCCCGGAACCGAATTGGTCAATGCCGCCGAGGCCTCCGGGGAGACCAAGGCTAGGTGATCGTGGAAGTTCTCCAGGGAGCGAGCGACGCTAGATCGGTCGACTGCTCGTTGGAGCCTTAAAGCTCGGCGCCAAGAACAGGAGAGAGAAAGAGTTGCTCGGGCATCTGGTAATTCGCAATGCCGTTCACCGGCCGATCCGCACCGCCATCACGATCCTTGCCGTGGCGATCGAGGTCACGCTGGTGATCATCGTGGTGGGGCTGACCAGCGGTCTGATTTTGGATACGGCCAAACGAACCGAGGGCGTCGGCGCCGATATCATGGTCCAACCGCCCTCCGCCTCGGTTTTCATGGCTTTCAGCGGCGCGCCCATGCCGATCAGCATCGCGAACAAACTGGCGCAGCTTGAGTATGTGCAAGCCGTGGCGCCGGTGCTGGTGCAATTCAACTCGGTGAACGGTCTGGATCTGGTTTACGGGATTCAGCCGGATAGCTTCCGGCAGGTTTCCGGCGGGTTTATTTTCAACGCCGGCAGGGATCTCGAGGATCCTGACGACATTTTGATCGACGACGTTTACGCGCGGGCAAGAAAGGCCCATGTGGGGCAGACACTGCACGTGCTGGAGCACGATTTTCGGGTGGCGGGCATCGTCGAGCACGGCAAGGGCGCGCGGCTTTTCGTCCTGATGTCCACGTTGCAGGAGATGTCCGGCGCGCGCGACAAGGCTTCGATCTTCTTCGTGAAGTGCGACCGCTCGGACCATACCGCTGCGGCGATTGACGAAATCAACCAGCTTCTGCCGCGCTACGAAATCCGGCCGCTCAAAGACTACATGTCGCAGATCACCTCCTCGAGCCTGCCTGGCCTGAACATTTTCATCAACGTAATGATCGGAATCGCCGTCGGCATCGGATTTTTGGTGACGTTTCTTTCCATGTACACGACCATCATCGAGCGAACTCGCGAGATCGGCGTGCTGAAATCGCTGGGCGCGTCGAAAGGCTACATCGTCGAAATCATTCTGAGCGAGACCGGGGTGCTCTGCCTGGGCGGTGTCGCGGTCGGAATCGGGCTGAGCTATTTGATGCGCATCGGCCTGCTCAAACTCTTCCCTGCATTGAGCATTCTGATCACCTTGAAATGGATTTGTCTTGCCGGGATGATTGCGCTGGCAGGCGGCCTGATGGGCGCGTGCTATCCGGCTTGGCTTGCCAGCCGCAAGGATCCCGTCGAGGCCTTGGCTTACGAATGAGGCAGCTCGGCGTTTCTTTCCCTGGGCGTAGCCGATCGACACACTACGGTGCTTGTGCCTGACGCAGTTTCGGCCCTGATTGGAGCAAGACCTGACCTAGATTTCTCCCGACGGAAATGGGCGCACTGCTGGTGTTTTCAAGCTCGACGGCAGCCGGCGGAGCCCGCCGCGGAAGCCACGAATCTGAAAGAAACGCAAAGCATAAGCGAGCTCTTCGGTGAACGGATTGGCCGGTCGAGCTCGAAAGACACAATCAACTTAGGGGCGGGGAGCGATCGATCGTGAGCAGCCGACCAGGCAGCCACATTGCTCGCCCCACGCATCTACCCTGCTGCAGGACAGCGCGAAGCAAGATAAAGTAACGAACGGATTCTGACGGTGCCGTCGAGGGACCTTTTGAATCGAAGCGGTCTGGAACTGTTCTTGCCCCTGGGGTTCGCCGCATGGCTAAGCCTGGGCACGCTCTTTGGCGGGCGCGGTCTAGCTCAAGCGCAAGGACGTCCAACCGCGCCTCCCAGCGCGCAGCCCAGTCGGGAAGCGCCGGGAACCGTTGCTGGAACCGTGGTCGATCAAAGTGGTGCGCTCGTTCCCGGAGTCCTCATCAAGCTTGCTCCCGCAAATTCAGCTCCAGAGCAAGAGACAGTAACCGACGGCTACGGGCGGTTCTACTTTCTGAACGTGCCTGCCGGCAACTTCCAGCTCACCATTTCGGCGCCCAATTTCGGGACGCAAGTCGTTTCGGGAATCGTGCATCCCAGCGAGCATTATGTCGCTCCGCAAATCACCTTGGTGATCGCCACGGCGACTACCCAGGTGACGGTTGGCGGGCTAACGGAACAGGAAGAAGCGCAGCAGGAGGTGCAGCAGGAGGAAAAACAGCGCGTCTTGGGCATCATTCCCAATTTCTTTGTGAGCTATGTGCCCGACGCCGCTCCGCTTTCCGCCAAGCAGAAGTTTAGCTTGGCGTGGAAGTCGTCGAGTGATCCGATTACCATCGCTCTGGTTGCTGCGGTAGCAGGCGGCGAGCAGGAAAGCAACGCTTTTAAGGGATACGGGCCCGGCGCGCAGGGGTACGGAAAGCGTTTTGGCGCAACGTATGCCGATGTGGTCGATGGCACCTTCATGGGCGGCGCGATATTTCCCACGCTGCTGAAACAAGATCCGCGCTACTTCTATAAGGGAACCGGGAGCTTTCGATCGCGGCTCTTCTACGCGCTCTCGAGTGCGTTTATCTGCAAGAGCGATAGTAAGACCTGGGAGCCAAATTACTCGAACATTCTTGGGAATCTCGCCGCCGGCGGCATCTCGAACCTGTACTATCCGCGGGGCAATCGAGGTGTCGGCCTGACCTTCCAAACCGCTGGTATCCGGATTGGCGAAACTGCGATTGCAGGAGTGTTTCAGGAATTCATCGTCCGCAGACTGACGCCCGGCCTACAGAGCCGCAACAGCAAGCCAGACTGACTTCAACCGCTGGTTTGCTCGGCAAGTCCAGCGAGCGTCGCTTTCCCCGATCGAATCCTGGACCAACGGACAGGCAAAGAGCGTAAGACACTTCCTGTTCTGAAGTACCATTGACTTTCGCTTTTGCTTCGCCTATAGTTACAGCGCAAAGTCGCGGTCGCAGGGGGTGTCGATGGCGCTGACGAAACGGCAGAAAGAAGTCCTGAATTACCTGGTCGGGTTCATCAACAAGAATGGCTATTCACCGAGCTTTGAGGAGATCGCGCACGCGCTGAAGTTGACCTCGCTCGCAACCGTGCACAAGCATCTCTCCACCCTAGAGAAAAAGGGATTCATCCGGCGCGGCTACAACCAGAGCCGCTCGATTGAAGTGACCCAGCTCCCCAAGCCGGTCCGTGAGGAAATTCTCGATCGGCACGTGGTTGAATTGCCGCTCGCCGGGAGAATCGCCGCCGGGCGGCCGCTTGAAGCCGTCGAAGACAACGAATCGATCTCGCTGGCCGACTTCACGCGCGGGCACAATAACTTCGTTCTCAAGGTGAAGGGCGAATCGATGCGCGACGATCACATTCTCGATGGCGATTACATTGTGGTCGAGCAAACGCAGGTGGCTAATCCAGGCGAGATTGTCGTCGCCTTGGTGGGCGAGGATGAGGCCACGGTGAAGCGCTTCTATCGAGAGCAGGGCGGGAAGATTCGCCTGCAGCCGGCGAACTCAGCCATGCCGCCGATCGTGGTGCCCGCGCAGGATGTGAAGATTCAGGGTCGGGTGGTGGGAGTACTGCGAAAATTCTAGCGACTGGTTGCGGACCACTGACTCGGCTGATGCGGGCAGCGCGGCTCGGAGCTGCCGGTATACATCGAAGAAGTCGAGCCTGAGGCATTCACTCCGAAATCGAATTTGAATTCGTCTCCCAGCTCCAAAACGTCATCCTCCGCGGGATCGTAGGCGGGCCAGGCGCGCAGGCCCGCGCCGTTCCGGTTGCGTGGCGACGCCAAACCTGCTCCCGAACTTTCCTTCCGCCCCTTAATGCACGGGACACAACTGTTTCATTTTGGATTTGGCACCAGCGCAGCGAAGGGCTAGATTGATAGCCCCAGTCTCTACCATCCGGCAAGTTCGGCGCACTTGGGCCTAAGGAGGCAGTATAAATGTGGGGAGAGAAGAAGCAGGAGACTCCCTCTAGGACGCCGCTCCCGCAGCAGCCTAGACCAGCTGTAACACCATTCACTTTTTCTGGGGAGGCAAAGAACATGGCACCACTGGATTCCACCTATCCGGCGACGACGTCTGAGCGGATGAGCAGCAGCGGAACGGCTCGTCTCGGAGCAAGTCTGCACGTCAAGGGCGAGATCACGGGCAACGAAGACCTGGCCATCGACGGCAGCGTCGAGGGTTTGGTTCACCTCGAGGATCGCAAGCTCACGATCGGCGCAAGCGCACGCGTGACCGCCGATGTGATCGCCCGCGAAGTCGTCGTTTACGGCAATGTGAAAGGCAATCTGCGGGCCCGCGACCGCATCGAGATCAAGAAGGACGGCTCGGTCGTCGGCGATCTGACCACCGCCCGCATCATGATCGAGGACGGCGCGTACTTCAAGGGATCGATCGAGATCGACAAGGCTGGCGATTCCAGCAGCAGCTCGGATGACATTGATAAGCCCGCATATACGCGGTCGGGCCGCAGCGCCGCAATAACCTCCGCGGATTAGTTCGGCGACTTCAACCGACGATCGGGCCGCCTCGATGCGGCCCCCCTTCGGTCTTGCGAAGCACTCGGCCTATTGGCCGACACGGGTGTCGATGGCCGCCGGTTAGCTTAAATTGAACTGAACCTTCACGTCGAACCGGATGGATACGGGAACACCGTCCAGAAGAGTCGGCTGATATTTACGCTCCGATACGGCCTTCAGCGCTGCGCCGACTAGCACCGCCGGGCCGCTAATCACCTTCA
The DNA here is from genome assembly GCA_030037525.1 of Candidatus Acidiferrales bacterium. Taxonomy (GTDB): domain Bacteria; phylum Acidobacteriota; class Terriglobia; order Acidiferrales; family UBA7541; genus Palsa-295. Next base: position 23,475 of record JASHRC010000045.1, read on the forward strand.
CCTGCGTGACGTTGCCCTTTTCGTCGATGATCGCCTCGATCACCACGGTTCCCGAGACGTGCGCCTGCCTGGCCACGGGCGGATACAGGGGCGGAGGCGCATAGATCAGAGCCGGCTCTTTCATGCCGGTGAAAACTCGCACCTCTTTGGGCTTTGCCGCCGTCGCTGAAGGAGGCGGAGGAGGAGCGCCGGTGAGCGAGCCGCCCAAAACTCCGCCTGGAACACCTCCCGCCATATCCGAAATGGCCGGCGCCGATGCACCGGCACCTAGTGCGGACACGGCCACTTTCCTTGGAATCACGGTGGGGGCGGTGAGCGCGGCGTGAAGCAGCATCTGCTTCGGAATGCTTTGAGCGTGAATCGCGGGCGGAGGCGGCGCTGCCGGCGGAGGCGGAGCCAGTAGCACCGTGTTGTCCAGCTTGTAGAGGTCGATGCCCTCGGTGAACAAGAGCGGCAGAAGCAGTAGGGCGCCCACGACGGCAGCCTGGATGGTAAGCGCGAATCCCGCGCTGGCGGCCCGTTTGCCGCGCTCACTCGCCGTCTCGTTGAGGATCGCGTCGGCGAACAGATTCTCAGTCGGGCGGACGTAGTACCGAGCAGCGCTCTGTGGCTTGTAGTTTTCCTCTAGACCCGCTTGCCGAAATGCACTTCGATTGGACCCTGACATTCTGATCTCCTTTTCCAAAACAGCGTAGAGGCCGTGCAAGACCGTTAGGAATCTCTGGCCGAGATCCGAACCGGGCCCCACAGCGCCACCGCCTGACCAGGGTGGTGGTACAACTCCTTCTCCACGTGGAAAAGCAAGATCGTGTTACGTACAGCAATGAGTCCCTTCCAGTCTGCAGATTCAAACGCAAAACGGCAAACTCAAAATCTCGATCGTTCCCATCGAATCAGCGGATGTTGCAGGAAGGCGACTGGCTCGTCGAGGGGCCTTCGAGAAGGTTTTTTGAAATCTCCGGAATCAAGGCTCCTAGCAGCGCCACGAATTCCGCTTGTACCCGCTCACCGGTCTCGATCACCTCTTCGTGGCTCAGCGGCTCGCCCAGAATTCCCGCCGCCATGTTCGTCGCGCAAGAAATTCCTACCACGCGGATCCCCATGTGCCGGGCGACGATCACCTCCGGCACGGTGGACATGCCCACCAGGTCCGCGCCAATCGTTTCCAGATAGCGAATCTCCGCCGGGGTCTCGAAACTGGGGCCGGCCAGAGCCGCATATACTCCGGAATGAGCAGCAATCCCCAGCCGTTTTGCCTCCCGCAGGGCGATTGCCCGATAGGACTCCGAATAGGCCTCGGTCATGTCCGGAAATCGCACGCCGAAACGCTCGTCGTTTGGGCCCACAAGGGGGTTCGCACCCTGCAAATTGATGTGATCGCGGATCACCACCAGCGCGCCCCGGCTATATTCCCGATTGATCGCGCCAGCAGCGTTGGTCAGGATGGCCGCACGAATGCCTAGACGGCCCAGCACGCGCATCGGAAAAACGACTTCTTTTGCCGAGTATCCCTCGTAGAGGTGCACGCGCCCCTGCAGCACCGCAACGCTCACCTCCCCAGCCTTGCCGACCACGAGCGCGCCGGCGTGACCTTCAACTGTGGAGCGAGGAAAATTCGGAATCTTGTCGTAGGAAATTCGTATGGCGGAGGTCAGTTCGTCAGCAAAGGCTCCCAGTCCGGAGCCAAGTACCAGGCCGATCTTGGGCCGCAGTCTCGTCTTGGAGAAGATGAATTTTGCCGCGCGCGATGCCTTTTCAAACTCTCGCTCACGCAAAGGGCGTGCTCGGCGCGCCGGGCTCATTTCAGCATGATTCCGACAATCGCAGCGGACATTAGATTCGCCATCGTGCCCGCCAGCATCGCGCGAATGCCCAGACGCGCCAGTTCGGACTTCTTATTGGGCGCGAGCGCACCGATGCCGCCGATCTGAATCCCGATCGAACTGAAATTCGCGAATCCGCACAGGGCAAACGTCGCAATCGTGAACGAGCGCGGGTCGAGCGTCGCCTGCATCGGCCCGAGCCGCTGGAAGGCCACGAGCTCGTTGGTCACCATCCGCAGGCCCATCAGATTGCCGATGGTGCTGCAGTCGTGCCAAGGCACACCCGCAAGCCAGGCGATCGGCGCGAAGATCCAGCCGAAAATCTGCTCCAGGCTCGTCGGGAACCATCCCATGCGGTGCGCCGCTAGCAGCCGGTGCGTCCCGCCGAAGATCGCGTCCACCAGATAGATCAGGGCGATGAACGAGACCAGCATCGCGGCCACGTTCAGCGCCAGGTGAAGGCCGTCGAGCGTGCCGCGCGCGATTGCGCCCAGCGCATTGGTCTCGCGCTCCGCCTCTGCCATCTCCACGCGGCCAGCCGTCAATGGCTTTTCGGTTTCCGGCACCAGTACCTTGGCGAGCAAAATCGTGCCGGGGGCGGTCATGATCACCGCCGCAAGCAGATGCTCCGCCTTGATCCCGTAAGCCATGTAGGCACCCATCATGCTGCCGGAGACGTGCGCCATGCCGCTGGTCATGATGGTCATCAGTTCCGACCGAGTCACTTCGGGAAGGAAGGGGCGAATCGTGAGTGGTGCCTCGGTCTGGCCCATGAAAATGCTGGCGGCCACATTGAGCGACTCGGCACCGCTCGCACCCATGAACCCCATCATCACCTTCGCCACCGCCTTGACGATCAGCTGCATGATGCCCCAGTAGTAGAGCAGTGCAAAAAACGCAGCGATGAAAATAATGATGGGCAGCGCCTGAAAGGCAAAAATGAAGCCGCGGGGCGAATCCTTTTGTCCGAGGTCCCCGAAGACGAACGACGAACCGTAGTAAGAAAAATCCAGCAGCCATTCCGCACCCTTGCCCAGGGCGTGAAAAGCGACTTGGCCGAAGGTCCATTTGATCACCAGGAACGCCAGCAGAACCTGCAGACCCAGACCCCAGGCGACCGTTTTCAGACGAATCGCTCGGCGATCGGTCGAAAACAGAACGGCCATGCCCATGACAAACCCGATGCCCAGGATGCCGATGAATCGGTGCACCAAACCAAATCTCCCGATCGAAAATTGGCGGGTAGTATATGGGCCAATTCAGCCGGCTACAAGCGGCTAGATCTGCTTTCGGAACCCGAGGTTCGCGCTCGGACCATCTCGTCTCCCGCGATCTGCCGCCCGAGCTTTCGCGAACCTCAAAGCAAATCCCTGCGCGTCGCAGCCCCAAGCGAGCCTAAATCGCCCTGACTTCGACCAGCGACGCTGAAATTCTTCTCTGATACTCGTGCGCCTTAGCGAGAATCCCCGGTTTGTCCATGGTGGACATCACGCGATCTTCCATGACGACCTTTCCTGCGATCACGACGCTTCGCACGTCGTGCGCATTGAGAGCGTAGACGAGCTGCGAATAGACGTTGTACATCGGCGTTGCGTGCGTCGCCGCAGTGCCGATCAGGATGATGTCGGCCTGCTTGCCCACTTCGAGCGATCCGATCTGGTCATCGAGGTGTAGAGCGCGCGCTCCGCCGATGGTGGCCATCTCCACGGCCTGCCGCGCCGGCAGCGCCCGGGGGTCCATCCGGGTCACCTTTTGGAGCTTCGCCGCAATGTTCATTTCCTGAAACAAATCCTGATTGTTGTTGCTCGCCGCGCTGTCCGTCGCAAGCCCCACGGCCTGGCCGGCCGCCAGCAAATCGACCACGCGCATCACTCCGGATGCCAGTTTCATGTTGCTGGAGGGATTGTGAATCGATCCGACGCCGCGCCGCACCAGCGTGGCGATATCCTCTTCGTCCAACCAGACGGTATGCGCCGCGATCACATCGGGCCCCAGCAGCCCAATGCTGTCCAGATAGGCCACCGGCGAAAGCCCGTGTTTCTTGTGGCTCAACTCGCTTTCAAAGGGCGCCTCCGCCGCGTGAATCAGAATGGGCGCCCCCATGCGCCTGGACAGAGCCGCTGCTGCCTTCAGATTTTCTGTCGAGAGCGTGTACATCGAATGCGGCGCAACGCCCGGGGTGATCAGCGGATCACCCCTCCAGCGCTCAATGAATTTCTCGGCGTAGGCCAACGCCGCCGCCGGCGTGCGATGATCGGGAGCCGGGAAGTCGACGATGGTCTGGCCAAGGACGCCGCGCATTCCCGCTTCCTTGGTCACCCGCGCGACGATGTCCTCGAAGTAATACATGTCCGCATACGTGGTGATCCCGCCGCGCAGCATCTCCAGCACGCCAAGCCGCGTGCCCCACAACACAAAATCTTCCGTCACGTTGCGGGCTTCGGCCGGGAAGATGTATTTCTCGAGCCAATCATTCAGAGAATGATCCTCGGCGACGCCGCGAAACAGACTCATGGCCGCATGTGCGTGCCCGTTGATCATCCCGGGCATCACCAGCGTGCCGCCTGCCTCGATTCTCCGCGCGTTGCCGGCCTTCGGTTCCAGATCGGCGCGCCTGCCAACGGCGGCAATCGTGTCGCCCTCGATTGCCACCCCGCCATCCTCGATGACGCGGAACTCCGCGTCCATGGTAATCACCGTGCCGCCTCTGACGAAAAGATCCAATCCTGTTCCTCCTAGTTCGTCCCCACAAATGCGAGCGTGTACGCAATCGCCGGATCAAAGGATTTGTCGATCACTTGCAGGTCCAAAAGCTGCTTGTACATCGTGTCCCACCGCTCTCGATTCATTTTCCCGAGCAGGGCCCCGCTGGGATCTTCCCCGGCGACGAAATGGCCGTCCGAGAGCGCCTTCCACGTAAAATTCATCCATTGCGGATTGAGCGCTGGATTCAGCTTGAGGATCATCGCGTGTGCAGCCGAGGGATCCCGCAGATATTCGCGCCAGCCCCGGAGCGAAGCCTCCACAAATTTCGCCACCACGTCGGGATGCCCGCCCAGAAAGTCGCGCGTCGTGAACATCACGCGATAAGGGTTATACCCCGCATCGCTCGTCAGCAGCACGCGGGTTTCGATCCCCGCTTGCTGGGCAAAAAAAGGCTCCGAAGTCGCAAACGCCTGCTGAATGTAATGAGGATCGGCTACGAAATTCGCCACGTTCATCATCGCCGGGACTTCATGGACATTGGTCAGGGCGTAGCGCCTCTCGATAAACTGCCACCAGGTGGCCCCCGTCTTGATCGCCACCGTATGCCCGTTCAGATCGGCAAAGGAATGAATCGGCGAGTCCTTGCGCACCATAATGCCCTGCGGATCGTGCTGCATCGTGGCAGCGACGGCAACCAGGGGCTGTCCGTCCGCAACCGATTCCAGAATCTTGTCCGACGAGCTCATCCCAAACTGTGCCGCTCCCACCGAGACTTGCTGCTCCGGCGTGACGTACGGCCCCCCGGGCTGGATGCTCAGATCGAGCCCTGCGTCCTGGTAATAGCCTTCGACCAAGGCCGTGTAAAAGCCCCCGTGCTCGGGCTGCGGATACCAGTCCGCTTGCAACACAACTTTGACCAGATTTGTGCGACCGGGCGCGCGGTGACACCCCGCCGCGCTCATCGCCGCGAGAATGGGGATACACCAGAAAAATCGCAAGAGGACCTGCTTGGCCATGCGGCAGATTAGCACGGCGCCCGCCCGGACGGGAAGCGGAGCCCTGTTTTGCTTGCCCCCGTGCTAGAATTCCGCATG
>JASHRC010000046.1 GCA_030037525.1 Candidatus Acidiferrales bacterium
GGAGAGGGAGCTATGTTGTGTCGGACGATGGGACCACGTTGACCGCGACCGTGACGGGTACTGACGCACTGCAGCGACCGTTCGAGACCGTCGTTGTTTGGGATCGTCAATAAGAGGGAAAGCGGTGGGGATCATGAGCGTCGCTGCGGTGAACGCGCCCGCGTGGCCTCTCCCCCAAAATCGCAAATCGTAAATCTTGTTTCGTTTATACTATGCGGATTCCAATTAGCAGGAACAGGGACCTATGGCCATTCAGTCCGGCACCCACTTGGGCCCCTATGAAGTCGTGTCAGCTATTGGTGCGGGCGGGATGGGTGAAGTTTACCGCGCCCGCGATCCGAAGCTAGGTCGTGACGTAGCCATCAAGGTTCTTCCTGCCACCTTTGCCCGCGACGCTGATCGCATGGCTCGCTTCCAGCGCGAAGCCAAAGTCCTTGCCTCACTCAATCATCCCAACATTGCTTCGATCTACGGCCTAGAGGATTCCGGCACCAACCGCGCCCTGGTGATGGAGTTGGTCGACGGACCTACCCTGGCGGATCGCATTAGGCAAGGCCCTATTCCGATTGACGAGGCTGTCCGGATCGCGAGGCAAATTGCCGACGCTTTGGAGTACGCTCACGAACGTGGCATCGTCCATCGTGACCTGAAACCTGCAAACCTAAAGATAACCGCCGAAGATACGGTGAAGGTACTGGATTTTGGTCTCGCCAAGGCGCTGGAAGGGGATACCGCATCCATCGACATCTCGACCTCACCAACCATCAGCCGGATGGCCACTCAGCAAGGGATTCTGCTTGGCACGGCTGCGTACATGTCACCCGAGCAAGCCAAGGGGAAATCGGTAGACCGCCGAGCAGACATTTGGGCGTTTGGATGCGTGCTGTACGAGATGCTGACCGGCAAACAAGCGTTTACAGGCGAGACCGTGACCGACACGCTCGCGTCGCTCATCAAGGAAGCACCGGACTGGAAGCTACTTCCCGCAGCGACACCGATGCGGGTTCGGGTGCTGTTGCAACGTTGCTTGCAAAAAGACCCGAAGCAGCGTTTGCGCGATATTGGTGACGCTCGGATTTCGCTAGATGAGGTTTTCTCCGGCGCTCCTGAAGCTGCATCTGGCGCGGCCGTGCCCATATGGCGCCGCACGCTTCCATGGGTGCTATTGGGCTTGACCGCAGTCGCGCTGACGGCCCTCACCTTCCTTCACTTCCGCGAAAAACCCGCTCCTGCAGCGCTGGCACGCTTCGAGATCGCGGCGCCCGACCCAAGTGCAAACCAAGTCACAGTGTCGCCGGATGGCAAGCTGCTGGTTTTTTTCAGCTACCCTAATCCCAGTCGCCTATGGCTGCGCCGGTTGGAGTCCCCCGAAGTGCGCCCCATTGAAGGGACCGAAGGGGCGGTTGGGTTTCCTTTCTGGTCGCCTGATAGCCGCTTTATCGCGTTCGGCACACAGGACGGCAAGCTCAAGAAGATCGATACCGAGGGAGGCCCCGCGCAGGTTATCTGTGACTCAAGCGGGGACGTTGTTGGAGGATTCTGGACTTCGGATGGCAAGATTGTTTTCGGGGACCGAGTGCGCCAACCGGGTTTGTGGGAAGTACCTGCAGCAGGCGGCGTATCGTCTCCTTTATCAGGCGTGGAGCATGGGAAACCGTATCTTTATGCTCCGGTACTTCTGCCGGATGGGCGACGCTTCCTTTATGTGAGCGGCACCGGGCCAAGCGGTGACGTCTACCTCGGATCGTTGGATAGCAAGCCGGGGCAGCAGAGTTCGAAGAAGCTGCTGACTGCCAGCGGCGCTGATTATGTCCCTTCCCCGGACGATCCCAATCTCGGATATCTGCTCTTCGAACGTCCGACAGCGTCCACCGCGCGCACAGCCACGCTGATGGCCCAGCCCTTCGATCTTCACAAACTGGATGTGGCGGGCGATCCGGTTCTGATCGCCGAGCAGGTTTCCATCGTTGGCGCGTCGCTCACCGGCACACTGGTCTATGGTTCCGGTGCTGCCGCACAAGGAACGGCACAACTCACGATATTCGACAGGACAGGAAAGATTCTGGGAACGGTTGGAGAACCTGGTAGTTATGTAACTCCTGCGTTCTCTCCTGAGGGGAAGCGCGTGGTCGCGGCTCGCCAAGACCTCCAGTCCGGCAGGGCCAATCTTTGGATGATGGATTTGGCACGTGGCGTCAGCACGCGGTTCACGTTTAACTCTGGGACTGACTTCTATCCGATCTGGTCGCCTGACGGAGGTCGCATTGCATTCACTTCCGATCGTACCGGCATCGACAATCCGTATCAGAAGCTGTCCAACGGGGGTGGCAACGACGAGCCGGTTCTCAAATCCGACAAATTCGCGGTTGCACACAGTTGGTCGGGAGACGGGCGCTTTCTGATGTTTGGCGATGGAGATGTCCCGGACGCAACTGAGTCGGTGTTGCCGCTGGATAAGGATGTGCACGCGTCTGGCAAGCCGTTCGTTTTCGTTCAAAAGGGAGTCGGATTCGAGGCGAAATTCTCTCCCGGTCCCCAAGGGCGCCCTCTCTGGGTCGCGTATGCCTCCAACGAGTCAGGCAGGTATGAGATTTACGTGCGGCCGTTCGATCCGAACTCGCCGACGGGCACTCCGCCTCAAGGAGGTAAATGGCAGGTTTCGACACAGGGCGGCATGAGCCCGCGTTGGAACAGCAACGGCAAGGAGTTGCTCTACGTGACGCCGGATGGAACGGTGATGTCCGCGGAAGTAAGCGGCACTGCGGTGTTTCAATCGGGAATACCCAAGCCTTTGTTTAAGCCAAAAGGGCTGGTTCCGCAGCCGCCCGTCTATTTCGACTGGGACGCCAGTTCGGATGGCAGGAAGTTCATTTTCTCCATATCAACGTCTGCGAACGCGCCTGCTCCGCCCACCCGATTCACCGTCGTGCTGAACTGGCCATTGCTTCTCAAGAAATGAACCCGGGCACCAAACTCGGCGCCTACGTTGATCCGCACAGTGAAATCAGGACGACGGCTAGAGGAGAAAGCAAGATGCTCCAACAGGCACCACGTAAGAGAGTTCCGATGGTTCTTGCATACCTAATCGGCTGGACGTGGTTCATGCTCGCCAGTGCAGCGCCTGCGTCCGCTCAGTTCAAAGCATGGGTCATGGCCAAGCTACCCGACACACCCGAGGGACTCGGTGTCGATTCGAAGGGCAACATCTACGCAACACAATTTCACACGGGCGAAGTGGTCATGTTGAAGGACGACGGCAGCTACGAACACATCGCCTGGGTGCCTTCGAAGCAAGAGAGCAGAAAGGGAGACTTGATCGGGCTCGATCTCGACAAGGAGGACAACATCTACGTCGCATACAAGGCCCACTCGAAATACGACGCGACGGACTTAACGAATCCCTTTCATCCATCATGCCGGGATGCCACGGTCACTCGCTCAGGGGTCTACAAAATCGACGCCAAGACGCACGGGGTGACGGCGCTTGCCACAAAAGCCGACGGCTGGCCATTCTGTTTTCCGGACGATGTAGCCATCGACTCACAAGGCAACGTTTACATGAGTGACCTTACGTATTCGGGTATTTGGAAAATCTCGCGGGATGGCAAGAGAGTTGATTTGTGGTCAGCAGGCCCGTTGCTCAACTGGTCGGCGAGACCCTATTCGGGTTTTCCAGCAGGCGTCAACGATCTGGAGCTCGACAAGCAAGAGAAGAACATCTACGCCGTCACCGATGGCGACCCGATGGTGCTCCGGATCCCCATCAAGGAAGACGGATCCGCAGGTGAACCTCAGGCGCTGTCTGTCGGGTACTCGGTATTCGATGGGATTGAGCTAGATGCAAAGGGAAACATCTATGTTTCTGAGATTATTCGAAACGAGATCTGGGTTCTTTCTCCCGACGGCTCACAACGGATCCTAGTAGCTAACAAAATGACCGCGCCGCTGGACGACAATACGAGCCTGGTCCTGAAGGGCGACGTGCTTTGCACGGCCAACCTCGGCTTCGCTCACTCAAAGCCCGAAGAGGCAGACCGCACGGTGGTGTGCATGAAGGGGTTCCCTATACCGAAATAGCCGCTGCTCGCGGGTGACTCGAAAAATGATCGGGCAAACCATCTCGCATTACCGGATCATCGAGAAACTCGGTGGCGGCGGGATGGGTGTTGTGTACAAAGCCGAGGACACGAAGCTTGGCCGGAACGTCGCGCTGAAGTTCCTACCGGCAGAAGTTTCTGACGACAAGCAGGCCCTCGAGCGCTTCGTGCGGGAGGCGCGCGCGGCGGCCTCGCTGAATCATCCGAATATCTGCACAATCCATGAAATCGGCGAATACGAGGGGCACAGCTTCATCGCCATGGAGCTACTGGAGGGCGATACGCTGAGGCAGCGCGTCGAAGGGAAGCCGTTGCCGGTCGATGTGCTGTTGGACATAGCGGCGCAGGTCGCCGATGCTCTTCACGCAGCGCACGCTAAGGGCATCGTGCACCGCGACATCAAAACCGCGAACATCTTCATCACCGAGCGGGGTCAGGCCAAGATACTCGACTTCGGATTGGCGAAGCATGTGCCGGAAAGCCGCGCGCTCGGCGCGACGACGCGAGGGGCAGCGGAAAATGACGATCCGCATCTGACGAGCCCGGGCATCGCCGTGGGCACGGTTGCGTACATGTCGCCCGAGCAGGCGCTCGGAAACGAACTCGACGCACGCAGCGATCTCTTCAGCTTCGGAGTAGTGCTGTACGAGATGGCCACGGGACGGCAGGCGTTTTCGGGTTCGACTTCCGCAGCGCTGTTTGACGCCATCCTGCACGCCGCGCCGCTATCGCCCGTGCAGTTGAATCCATCGCTGCCGCGCGAGCTGGAGCGCATTCTGAACAAGGCGCTCGAAAAGGACCGCGCGCTGCGGTATCAGCACGCCTCCGAGATGCGAGCGGACTTGCAGCGGCTGAAGCGAGATTTGGGCATCCCGGCTGGGGTCGCGGGGACGGACGCCGGGCCGAATCATGTTGCCGCCGCCGCTCCATCGCCATCTACAGCGGCGCGCCCTGCTAAATCGGGCGAGAAGACCTCGTCAGGCAAGCAAGCCAGAGCCATCGACTCGCTGGCCGTGCTGCCGCTGGAGAATACCACTGGTGATTCCGAGAAGGACTACCTGAGCGACGGAATCGCCGAAACGCTGATCAACACGCTGGCGCAGCTTCGAAAGATACGCGTGGTTCCTCGGACACTGGCGTTTCGTCATCGGAGGCCGAATGTGGACCCGCTTGCAGCAGGCCGGGACTTGGGCGTTCGCGCGGTTCTGGCCGGGCGCATGATGCAGCGCGGCGAGGATTTGATTGTCTCGGTCGAACTGGTTGACGTGGACCGCCAGGCGCAGCTGTGGGGCGCGCGCTACAACAAGAAGATGACGGATCTCGTCACGTTGCAGGAAGAGCTGACGACAGAGATTTCAGAGAAGCTGCGGCTGCAACTCACGGGGGAGGAAAAGAAGAAACTGCGCAAGCGCCCCACGCAGAACAACGAAGCCTTCCGCCTGGTCTTGCAGGCACAGCCGTACATTGGCGGAATGTCTCCGGAGGGACTCAGGAAGGGAGTCGCGCTTTGCGAGAAGGCTGTCCAGATCGATCCGACGTACGCCGCGGCGTATGCGTATCTGAGTTTGGGCTACGTCTTTCTAGGTCTTTTCGGGTACGCAGATCCGAGGGAAGCCTATCCCGGGGCAAGTGCGGCAGCGAAGAAAGCCCTGGAACTGGACGACACGTTGGCAGACGCTCACGTGAGTTTGGGGTACGGTCTTTTCTTTCAGAGCTGGGACATCCCAGGTGCCGAACGCGAGGCGCGACGCGGCGTGGAGCTGAACCCAGATTCCGGTTTCGGGTATGTATTGTTGGCCTGGGCTCAACATGCCCGAGGGCGGCTCGACGAAGCCATACAAGCCGGAAAGCGTGCTGTCGAGGTGGCTCCGCTCGACTATCTTTCGTCGTTTGCACTGGGTGTCACGTATTACCACGCGCGGCAGTTTAACAAAGCCATCGAGGTATTGGCTCGGGCGTTGGACATTGCCCCGGGCAGTGCCCAGGCCCGCGGCGTTCTTGCACAATCGTACGCAGCTGCCGGATTGAAGAAGGAATCGCTTGAGCAATGCGAGATGGCTCTAGGATTAAACCGCAGAGACCCGGCCATGATTCTTCACGCGGCCGCCGCGTACGCAATCGCGGGAGAGACGGCACAGGCGCGCAAGCTACTGGAGGAAGTCGAGAAGAATTTGAAGCCCGATGGCGCCTCGTCATTCTGGATCGCGACCGTTCATGCGTGCCTGGGTGAGAACGATGTGGCCTTCGAGTGGTTGGAAAAGGCCTTTCAACAGCACGCGGCCTTCCTTGTGTGGAACAAGTTCTTCGCGTCGTTCCCCGAAAGCTTCCGCGGCGACCCGCGGTTCGATGCGCTGGTGAAACGCATCGGCATTCCGGATTAATCGCCTGGAAAGATGCCGACCCCGACATCCCCGTCCTGAGGCAAGCGAATGTGAAGTATCGAGGCTCCAATCGTTCTGGCAAATTACCGCGAAACTCCGGATTGCGTCCGATTACCTTCGCGAAAGAAAGTGGCCATCGCGTTGGGCGGATGGTCAGCAACAACGAAAACTAGGCGGCTTTTGGTGATCTGCCATCCCCCTGAGCGCGTCAACACCGACTCCTCTGTGAGTCGAGCAGTGCCTGCTTCCTTCATCAGTTACTTGGAGGGGCGGCTCGAAGCTAAAAATCGGGAAAGGTCCGGTTTGCTGGCGCGGTCGGGACTGTTCCTACGTCGGAAAATAGGATCGGTGACGTGCTGCGGGATTGACGGTCTGAGCGCGGCGTCGTACCAGAGGCAGATCGGCTTCACTAGGCTCAAGATGCCCACGTTTAACAGCTCGTGGCGCGGTCTAGACACGACAAATTCGATTGCGTCGTTCTGGCTGTCCCTGAACGGCCTCAGGTCGATGACGGTCTGATGATCGGAGGGTCGCAGGCTGCTAGTACTCTCCGTTGTCCGGGTGGCTCAGCCACTCGTCATAATAAGGGAGCTCGCTAAGAAAATTGTGCAAAGTCTGCGCTACGAGGGCAACCTACAGCTGAGCGGCGATCCGTTCAGGGTCCTCAAACAAACGCGCGGTCAGCGCACCGAAGACGGCGCCAGCAACGTGAGCGGCGTACGCCACTCCGCCGCTCTCGGTTGATGCGGTTGCAGCGACCACCCCGACGTTGAACAGCTGCGTGAGGAACCAAAACCCAATCAGAACGATCGCGGGAATGAATGTCACACGCACGAACACGAAGATAATCAACAGCGCCTTGATCTTGTCGCGCGGATACGTCACCAGGAATGCGCCCATAACCGCCGCGATCGCACCGCTCGCCCCAAGATTGGGAACAGTCGAATGTGGCGCCAGGGCAACCTGCCCCAGCATGGCCGCCAGCCCGCCCGCGAGATAGAACACAATGTACCGCAGCGGATTCATCGCGTCTTCAATCTCCGGACCGAACGCCCACAGGAAAACCATGTTCCCCAAAATATGCGACCAGCTTCCGTGCATGAACATTGCAGTGAGAATCGTAATCCAGTGATGCCCGGAAGTGATCTGCGCCGGGACAAGGCACCACCTCAGAACGAAGGCGTCGCCCCCCTTGAGCTCAGACCCGAAAACGATGAAGTTCACGACAATGATAAGGGCCGTGACAATAGGGAATTGCGTCGGGCGGCGCGACGCGTCCGTCAATGGGATCATAGCTCCCATTCAGGTTTTCCTCCGTTCGCGAATGATTCGGTGGCAACTTGATTCGTGAAAACCGACCTGCACGGACTCACATAACAATTGGTCAACCCTTATTGCTCGTGCGCTGATTCAGCCATTCTTGGGCTTCGACTTCGCCCCTGAACGGTGCGATTGCCGCGACGTCACCCAGCAGCGCTTCCAACATCCTTACTACACCGACCGCGATATCGCCGGAAACAATCACGGCCGTCGGTCCGAACTTGCCTTTCTCGCTCATCTTTCGCACCAGTGCGACGACTCTCCGCACATCTTCGTAACTCAGATCCACATTTGCGGCCCGCGCGTCGATGATCTCTGGATAGCGGAGCCCATTGAAGTAGCGCTCCAGTTTCAGGTGCTCGTCAATGTCCCGGGCGGTCACTCGGCCAACCGCAGTCGATTGAACCATTCGGTTGGCGTGGTTGATGTTAGCAAGGATCGGCATGGTCAGGTCCTTGGAAGACGTAACACCTGACATCAAGCCTAGAAAGATTTGCGCGCAACTAGGCAGTCTTCGCTACAACGCTCCGCGCCGCCAGAGAAAGCGCCAAGCGCGATGTGCCGCTAAAAATCATGCTGATCCCCACCAGCGTCCCGATCACAAAACCCGTGCTCGAAGGCCATGTCCTCCAGATCATCACTGCGAGAATCAGAGTGATAATCCCATCGAGGAGCAGCCATCCCGATCCCGGAAACGGTCGCAGCGTGAATCCCAGCACAAACTCCAGAATCGCCTCAATCAGCAGGTAAATCGCCAGCGCAAGCGTCAGCGACTCCAAACCCCTCACCGGATGCGTCAGCAGGTACACTCCGATAAAACCGTAGAGAATCGCGACGAGCACCTCCCACACGAGCCCGCCGGCCGTTGGCCTGTACCACGCAAACACAAGGTGAACGCATCCGCTGAAAAGCAGCAACCACGCCACAAAAATGTTCACTGCGAACCCGGCCGCCAGCGGCGAAGCAATCGCCAGAATCCCCGCAACAATCAGCAGCACGCTCAATGCGATTGACCACCCCAGGGACCTTTTGACAGATGTAGCCATCGGTCTAGCACCAGATGTAGCACTCATGGTTCTCTCTTCCTTTCTTCGCTTGGGCCAGTGACTTGTCCCTTCCTGCTAAGCCCGTTCGTGCCTTGCCCGGTCAAACGCATCTTCCAGGTCTTTCGCGGCCTTGTGGAAGCCCTCCCGGATGTCCTTCCAGGCTCGCTCATCTTCGTGTTTTCGCATGTGGACCCGAGCCTTCAGTTCCGCGACGGAATGCTGTGCCGCCTTGATTGCTGCTTCGAGTTTCTCGCGCATATTCGCCTGCAACAAACTGGCTTGGACACCAAGGTTCTCGAACCATTGCTTCAACTGCAGCAGCCGCTCCTCGAAACTCTCGTGCAGGCCGGCTCGCTGCTGCTGAAGACTCAGCTCGACCGCATGGAGATGATTCTCGATGGCCGCCTTTGTCTCTCCGCTGGCCTTCGCGGCCCTTGCCTTGAGATCGGCAACATCGGATCTCAGGGTTTCAATCTGGTGTTCGACGAGGTCCTCCAGCTCGTCCTCGTAATGGTTGAGCTGGCGATGAAGGTGATCGATCGAAGTTGCGATTCCGGCTCTTGCTCTCAATCCCGCCAGCTCAAGCCGGAAATTCATGTCTCGAATTTCCGACCTCAGGTCGGCGTTCATCAATTTGATCCGGTCTTCGAGCCTTTGACGCAGGGCCTCCAGGTCAGCCCGCTTCGCAGCGACTTCTGCATCGATTTTGCTTTTTTCGGCTGCCGAAGCGGTCTGAGCCTTCGCCAACCGCGCCTGAATGTCCTTTTCAATGGAACGAATCTTTTCCTTCGTGCGCTGCAAGTACGCTTCAAATTCGGCATCGCGCTCGACGCGCTTCAGCTCCCGCTGAAAAGTGCGCCCAAGTTTCTGGAAGTCTTCCTCGAGCCGCTCTGCATAGCGCTCCTCCACAATCACCGCCAGCGCGGAGCTGTTCGCATCCAGGCCTTCCAGCACTTCGTCGGGAACCCTCGCGTCCACAAGCTGCTCCATGATTCGGATGGATCCGGCTCCGACCGACGCTCCTGCAGCGACGCCGGTCGCTGCTCCCAAAGGGCCGCCGGCCAAGCCGCCGGCAACGCCGCCCGCTACACCCACGCTTGCAGCCGCTACCTTTTCCGATCGTTCATCGTCCATTTCTCGCATTGCAATGTGGCCCTTTTCGTTTTTGCGAATCAGGGCATAATCCATCAGCTCAATCCAGCCTTGGCGATCCAGTTTTTTCGCCGC
>JASHRC010000047.1 GCA_030037525.1 Candidatus Acidiferrales bacterium
ATCCGCTATGCCGGCGCGCCGCAGACGCGTGAGCGGATCAAGATACTCGGCCAGGATGCGCAGCGGCCTGGCCGGCTTGCTCTCCATGAATACGGGATCCTGGTACGCCAGGTCGGGCATGGGCAGATGGCCGGAACGCTTCATGGTTCCCCCTCGAGCTGAAAACAAGCATTCTAACGTGAGGCTCCGCCGCCCGCGCGGCCAGTTCGGGTTAGATGCGCCAGTCCGCAACGCCCGAGAGCTGCCCTCTGGAGAACGAAACTGGACCGCAGCAAATCATGGCACAGCAAATCCGCGATCCATTCCGCGTCTTTGACGTCGGTCTTGCGACCAGGGACCTTCTTCACGTGTTGTGCATTGGCCACGACGATCTCGAGCGCTCCTTCGAGAATGGCGTAGATCGGCTTCCAGTACACTCCCGTGCTTTCCATGGCTACATGTGTGCAACCTCCCGACAACAACCAGTCGCGCAAGCTCACTAGCTCTCGCGTAGTGGTGCCGAAGGTTCGCACTTGTTTATGAACTCTCCCGTTCTCTAAAACGATCAACAAACAAGCCACCGACGGTGGCCTGATGCACATCCAATCCACAACCACGTTCCACCAGAGTTTGCATAGCACCTCCTCAGCGGAGGCGATTGCTGCGCCGTAGGTCTGTTGCAGACACTGCTATACGTCCTTCCCAATATATGGGTACGACAAAAGGCGGTACCTTTACCGGCGCGGGTCA
The DNA here is from genome assembly GCA_030037525.1 of Candidatus Acidiferrales bacterium. GTDB lineage: Bacteria > Acidobacteriota > Terriglobia > Acidiferrales > UBA7541 > Palsa-295. The sequence goes on from JASHRC010000047.1 coordinate 730, forward strand.
GTTTAACCGACGGGATCGATGTCCACACAGCCTGTTCCCGACCTCAAGCAACCGCCATCCAGCGTTGCTTGTAACACAGCGTGACCCGCCACGACGGACAAGCCCGCTGAACCCTATTTTCATGGTTGGTGGTGCGCCGACAGTGCATGGAGATCTAATCGAAAGGATCGACCGGGTAAGCTGGGCTTGCGCTTAAAGCTGTTGAAGGAAGACATCCCCAGAAGTTATAAGGCCGTCTAACAAATGGGGATTGCAGTTCGCCGCTGACGCGCTTCCTGCCGATTGGTTTCGTGGCCGGAAACAAGCGAGAGCGCACTCGAGACCTGAAGATATGAGCCGGCGCATTAACCCGAATCGCTTAGGTGATCGACCATGAACACGCAGAATCTCACCGCACCAATTGCCGTTGCCGTGGGGCTGGTTTGCCTCTCCGTGAATGCGGTTGCCCAAGAGCCTAAGGCAACAACTGGCGTGCCCGTCAAAATGATCGTCAGCGTCGAGGCCAAGCAGGGCCAGGAAATACCTCCGATCAACCAGCACGATATCGTAGTCCGTCAGGGCAAGAGCGTGCGGCCGGTTACCGCCTGGGTGCCTGCCAAGGGCAACTTGGCCTTGGCGGTTCTTATTGACGACAGCGCCGGAATAAGTCTTGGCACGCAGTTAAACGAGCTCAGAAACTTCATTCAGGAGCAGGCCCCGGCCACCCTCGTTGCGGTTGGCTACATGCGGAACGGCACAGTCTTCCTTACCCAAAACTTCACTCTGGATCACGCCGCCGCGGCGAACACGGTGCGCTTGGCGCAGGGCTTTGGCGAAGAGGCCAGTCCGTACCTGTCACTCTCTGATTTCATCAAGCATTGGCCGCCGAATCCAACTGTGGAGCGGCGCGAGGTTTTGATGATCACTTCCGGAATTGATGTGGTGTACATTGGCCCCTTCCCGAATCCCTACGTTGATGCTGCGATCCGGGACTCGCAGTGTGCCGACATTCCGGTGTACTCAATCTATACGCCGAGCGCGGGGCATTTGGGGCACAGCTATTGGCTGAGCTACTGGGGCCAGAATTATCTCGCCGAACTTTCTGAGGAGACGGGTGGAGAGTCCTATTACTACCTGGGGCCACAGGCTCCGGTGGCCTTTGCGCCCTATCTCAATCTGTTGAGTCATCAGCTCGCGAATCAATTCGAGCTGACGTTCCTTGCTGAACCACAGAAGAAAGCAGCCAGGGAGCCGGTAAAGATCACAAGCGAGATTCACTCGGTCGATTTCGTACATGCCAGCCAGGTATGCGTTCCCGGCTCTTGATTAAGCCCTTCAGCCGAAATTTGGAAAAAGAGATTGGTTCCCACTCGCGCAGGATGCCGTGCGTGGCCTTGAGTCGAGTTTCATAGTGTGTGCCTAAGTGCCTCCGATTGTGAGCGCTGCGCGCTTGTGGCACTTGCCAGCGGGGTTTGATCGCTGTCGTCGGTCTAACACTCAAGATTCGCTCGGCGAAATGCCCACATGCAAAAGCGGGCTGCAGGCCGCTTCCTACCCGCGACTGGTGGCTTCTCTGGCGCCGACGAGGCCACGTTTTCTGGGGGAGCAGGTCTTGCGGGAAAAGGTTCTTCGACCCTTCGTGAGCGTAACTAGCGCAGCCACATAAACTTGCAATAGCCTGCGTCTTCTGGGAAGGTCGGTCCGTAGTATAGATTATGACCGGCTCGATGGCGAGCGTCTGGGAGAGGCGAGTGGGCATCGAAGCCGCGGTATCGCAGCTTCGGCGTGGCGATTTAGAGGCGCTTTCCCCTCTGATCGCACGCTACCAAAATCGCGTTTATCGCTACCTCCTGCGCTTGGTTCGCAAGCCAGCCGAGGCGGAGGATTTGTTCCAGCAGACCTGGCTCCGTGTGGCCGAAAAAATCGGCAGCTACGATCCAGCGCGCAATTTCGATGCCTGGCTTTTCACTCTCGCGCGCAATCTAGCATTCGATCACCTGCGGCGGATCCAGCCAGGCAGCCTGGACGAGCCAGCCAACCAGGATTCTCCCGAGAGCAAGCTCTCGCGGCTCGTCTCGGCCGACCCTGGGCCGCACGATCGGTTCATGGCACAAGAGCGAGCGAGCCATCTCGACGCCGCGCTGGAAACCCTGCCGGCGATTTATCGCGAGGTGCTGTCGCTGCGCTTTGAGGAAGAAATGAAGATCGAGGAAATTGCGGTTGTGCTAGAGGCGCCACTTTCGACGGTGAAGGCGCGTCTTCGCCGGGGGCTCGAGCATCTCCGGCGAACGCTCCAAACCAGCTATGGAGAGGTGCAGGGATGAGCCGTAGGGACGAACACGCCGAAATCAGCGAACAACTTGTGCTGTTTGTTGCAGGCGCTCTCGATCGGGAGACCCAGTCGCGCATCGCAGAGCACACAGCGACATGCCCAAGTTGTGCGGCGGAACTCGACCAATGGCAGCTGATTTCCGGCGGACTCCGCCGCTTGCCCACACCCCAGCCTTCGCCGTCGCTGGTCGCACGTACTCGCGCGATGGTAGCTGCACAAATCGCCGAGCGGCGAGAGGGGCGGCAGAATCGCACCGTGCTGATCTTCCTGGCGCTGTTTTCCTGGCTGGTCACGATCGTGGGCTGGCCGGTTTTTCGGCTGCTGACCGGCGGGCTGCTTTCGTTGCTGGACATCCGATTTCACCAAATGTGGCTGCTGTTTGCGATTTTTTCCGCGTTGACGTGCCTGGCCGGCGGCACCGCTGCCGTGCTGCTCTCCGCGCGGCGGCAGCAGGAGCGGAGGTTTGCACTATGAGCTTGCGACAAGAGCTGCGAGTGATTCCCAAGTTCGTTTGGGCGATTGCCATTCTTGTCTATGTCGGCATATTGATCGGAATGATCACCATCGCCATTCCCCAATTCCCCGATACAGCCAATTTGCCGAAGGCTGGGATGATAGCCCTCGGACTGGTCGCCGCGACAATTCCCGCGATCTACATCCTCCTGTTGGGCTACGTCTATGGAGACGCGAAGCGGCGCGGCATGCGATACGTGATGTGGACTCTGCTGGCGATCTTCGTTCCTTCCGCGCTGGGGTTCATCCTGTATTTCATCTTCCGCGATCCGCTGCCCATTTTCTGTCCCGGCTGCGGCGCGTCGGTGAAGTCGACCTTCGTGTTCTGCCCGCGATGTGCCGTAACGCTGCGGCCTACCTGCCCACAGTGCGGCAATGCGCTTGAGCCAAGTTGGGCGCACTGCCCGCATTGCGGCGCAGCGAGCCCCAGCGGAAAGGCTGTCGTGCCTGCCGCATCCCCTGCGCCGCGGCCGCTCTAGTGCGGGCCGGTATCCTTCGCCTGGGAGCGCGCGAGACAGTCCGTCAGGATGTGGTTTGCGGGTTCCTGACTGAGGGCGAGCGCGGGAATGCCTTCGAGCAGAAAATTATCGGCGTCCACGGCGCGCGGAACGCGAACTCCTTTGCGCCGAAAGGTTGTATTGGCGCACCGGCGGCACCGATGGCGCGAGGAGTTCGCGGGCGGTGAAGATGGAGCGGTAATTGTATTTCGCGCGAAGCCTCGCCGAGCCACCTTCTTCGCGATCGACCAGGCTGATGACGGCGATGACTAGGCAGCCTTCGCGTTCGGCGGCATCGATTGCTTCGGCGGTCGAACCACCCGTCGTGCAGACCTCATCGACAATGACCACTTTCTTGCCGCGCGGTTCCTCCATCCCTTCGATTTGTTTCTGCCGGCCGTGTTCTTTCGCCTTCTTGCGAACCAGGAAGCCGGCCAGCGGACGTTTTTCCATGGCGCTGACAACGCCGGCGGCCGTGACCAGAGGATCGGCACCCATGCTGAGGCCGCCGATGGCGTCAGGCCAGATGTTCATTTCGTCGAGCAGCTCGAGAATGCAGTAGCCGCTGAGAAGGGCGCCTTCGGGATCGAGCGTGGTGAGCTTGCAGTCGAGGTAATAGTTGCTCTTCTTGCCGGAGGATAAAGTGAATTCGCCGCGAACCAGCGATTTCGAGCGGAGCAGATTCGCGAGTTCGTCGCGATGGCTCATTTCTTCTCCGGCTCGGGAGATTCGGATTCTTCCTCCAGGATGGCGGCGGCAGCGGCGATGCGGTCGCCTTCCTCCAGGCGCAGCAGGCGGACGCCTTGCGTCGAGCGTCCGGCTTCGCGAATTTCGGCCGCGTGGACGCGAATCACTTTGCCATGGCCGGTGATGATCATGACGTCGGAGTCCTCGCGGACCTGCAAGGCGGCCACGACCGGGCCATTTCGGTCCGTGGACTTGAGATTGATGACCCCCTTGGCGCCGCGGGAGGTGACGCGATACTCAGCGAGCGGTGTGCGCTTGCCGTAGCCTTTCTCGGCAACGGTCAGCATGAGGGAGGTAAGCGACTCGCGAATCTCGTCGCTTTCGAGCTCATCGAGATTCTGGGTGGTCTTCTGGTATTCCTTGGCGATGATGCCGAAATCGGGCTGGACGGCGTCCATGGAGACGACGTAGTCGTCTTTGGCAAGATCCATGCCGTTGACGCCGCCCGCCGCGCGGCCCATCGAACGCACCTCGTTCTCGCGGAACAAGATCGCCTGGCCGTCGCGGCTAGCCAGGAAAATCATCTGTTTGCCGTCGGTGAGCTTCGCGCCGACCAGCTCGTCCCGCTCCTCCAGATTGATGGCGATGATGCCAGACGGGCGCGGATTGGAGAATTCGGCGAGCTCGGTTTTCTTCACCGTGCCGTTTTTTGTGGCCAAGAAAACATAGCGCCCCGCCTCTTCCAGATTGCGCGCGGGGACGATGGCTTTCAGCGTTTCGCCTTCCTGGAAGCGAACCAGAGTGTGGATCGCTTTTCCCCGTGTGGCTGCGGCGGCTTCGGGAATTTCGTAGACCTTGAGCCAATAGACGCGACCCTTGGAGGTGAACAGCAAGATGTAGCTGTGGGCCGAGGCGATGAAGAAATGCTCGACGAAATCGTCCTCGCGGGTTTTCGCGCCGATCCGGCCTTTGCCGCCCCGCGACTGATGCCGGTAGGTCTCAACCGAGGTGCGCTTCACGTAGCCTGCGTGGCTGACCGTGATGGCCATTTCCTCGTCCTTGATCAGATCTTCGAGCTTGATCTCCTCGACGCGATCGACGATCTGCGTGCGGCGCGGGTCGCCGTAGTCCTTGGCGACCTCTCTCAGCTCGGAGACAATGACGGACTTGAGTTTCTTCTCGCTCGCGAGAATTTGCTCCAGTTCGCCGATGCGCTCGCGGATTTGCGTCAGCTCCTTGACGATTTCATCGACCGAAAGCTGAGTGAGGCGATGCAACTGCAGCTCCAGGATGGCGTCGATCTGGACATAGCTGAGACCCAGAACCTCACCGGTCGCCTCGGCCACGACGGCGTACTTCTTGGCATCGAGCTTGACGCCCTTCATGGTCGTTTCCCTGCCGCCTAGGGTGACGCGAACCGGCTTGTTTTCGAAGAATTCGTGCAGGTTTTCACGAGCGGTGGCGCGGCTCGCTGATCCGCGAATGATCCGGATCACATCGTCGATGTGATCGAGCGCAATGCGATAACCGAGCAGGATGTGTTCGCGCTCGCGCGCCTTGCGCAGTTCGTACTGCGAGCGGCGGCGAACGACATCGATGCGATGCTCGATGAAAAGGCGCAGCAGGTCCAGCAGGCCCAGCTCGCGGGGCTGCCCGCCGACAATGGCCAGCAGGATCATCCCGAACGACTCCTGCATCTGGGTGTGCTTGAAAAGGTGATTCAGGATGAGCTGTGGCTCTTCGTCGCGCTTCACTTCGATGACGATACGCAGGCCGTC
>JASHRC010000048.1 GCA_030037525.1 Candidatus Acidiferrales bacterium
ACCTCCCAACCGTCTCATTTGAGGCAATTTGCAGATTTGCCTCGCTCATGCTTGACTCGAACTTAGCCGACTCGACAAGCGCAGGCTTCTTCGCATTAGAGTTCGAAGACGCTTCAAGTTGCGAGCCGCCTCCCGCAAATCATCACTGCTCACTATTTTTGTACCGTTCGTGCCCACAGTCCGTCAAGTGTCCCGAGATTCTTGCCTCCCCCAGTTTGAGCGGCGCCCAAGCCGGCGTGGGATGGCGGAGGATTACGATCCGGAAGAGTTTTCGATCGAAGTGATCAACCAGGCATTGCCAGCAAGAGAGCGCGAGTGAAGTGGTCGTCCGGCCAAGGTACTCTGCGATCCGCGTTGGGAGCAGCGGGCGCCGCCAGCGCTGGATGTCCGCATCAAAGCACATCACACGCATAGTTGGGATAGTCGAAGGCTTGGGAGACCGATGGCAGCAGACGATTCAATTCGTTGGCGGCGGGACGTAATAGCCCGGGCGGGCGCGAACCGTTACATGAGGCCTCGAAACGGAGACGGTGATCGAATGGAAACCCGGTGCGCGATCGGAATTGGGCCGGTAGCCGATGATGTACTGGGCGTGCAGTTCGCCGCCGATTTTGTCGAGAGCATCCCGGAGCGTCTCCGCACGAACGGCGCTGTAATGAATGCCCCCCGTCGCGGCTGACGCAACTTCGAGTCCGTGGCTTTTGGACCTGTTCTTCCCTTGCTGAAGGAGAAAAATGGCAGGAGCCGCCCAGAGTGCCGGGGCATCCTCGAGAATATCTCGCGCCATGCTGCTGGGTCCCAAGGAATAGATCGCGATATTCGCGTGCTCCGCCTCTCGAACAATCGGGCCTAACTTCGCAGCGCTCCCGTCGTCGCGGGATTCGCCCACAATAAGCATGATGCGCCGCCGCATGGTTTGCCCCTTCAGCATCTCGACAGCCTTTGCCATCGCGTCGTAAAGCATCCTCTCCGGCGCTTCAAATTTGGCATTCCTAATTGCCCGTTCGACCGCATCGTGATCCGGCGTGAACGATTGACGCACGTCGACTGTCGAGTCGTATGTTATAACCGCCGCTTCCCCGTCCAATGCCATGGCCGTTTCGGTGAAAATGCTTCCGAGGCTGTGAACCGCAGAAATCATGGCGTGAGGACGCGAGCTGGTCTCGAGAACCAGAGCAACTGCTAGGGGATCGCCTCCAAGGTCCCACTGGTCGATAGTTTGTTCCAGACCATCCTCTAGGACACGAAACTCCTCCTGGGAGAGGTCGAGAACAAATTCGCCGCTTTCATTGGTTACGGTGACAGGCACGATCACTTCGTTCGTAACAACATGGATCTGGCTTTGCGAACCAGGCGGCACCGTCTCCCTTTGGGTGGATGCCCCACTTGCCAGAGTCACCCCGAGGCACAGGGTAAGCACCTGTCGAAACAAAAGTTTTCGATCTTGCCACATTGCGGTTCCGTATCCGAATCCTCAGGCTTCAAGAAAGGTTGTAACGAACCTTCAAGATTCAGTCGCTTTGATGCGGACGCGATCCTAATCCAAGTCCCAGAGTCTGATGTAGCGGCAATTGTACGCCCCTGATTTCGTCCTCGCGCGGAACCTTCGGCTCAATTTCTCGCCTTGCTCAGAGACGTGTCGAAGCCGTTTCTGTTCGGTGGCAGCAAAGTGGGGCAGGAAACCGAGTGCCCCTGCCAGGGCGCACGAAAAGGACTAAAATACGAATCGGCCTCGGGCCGGCAACGAGCCATCGAGCCAGGCGCCCGCAGGCGGAGTTATGGCGCGCTTGATCGCTGGGTGGCAGTCTCGAGTAATTCTGCTCAGCATGCTCTTCGCGGCTCCGTGTACTCCGAAGGGCGCGCTGGCGCAGCGCCTAGATTCACGCCCGGGGATTTCTCACCTAGATGCGCCGCGACGACCGGTTTTCAGGCATCGCCGGTTTTATCCCCTCCGGCCCATCCTCCCGATCTTTACCATGCCGGCGGTCCGGTTTTGGGGTGCGCCGCTCTACGGCTTCGGACTGGGACTAGGGTTCAGCCCGCTCTGGTGGCAAACCTGCGGTACTCTCTGGAGCTGGACCTGGGGATATGACTGCTACGCGCGGCCCGTTTACGTTTTTGGTACAGAAGCCCGCGAATTCCCGCAGCTTTATCTCAAAGACGGCACGGTCTATAACGTGACCGACTACTGGCTCCTCGACAATCAGCTTCACTTTGCGACGCTCGATGAAAGCAGCGTCACATCAGCGGAACACACGATCGACTTCAGCACGTTGGATCTCGAGAAGACCACCGATGTCGCCCGGCAGCGCGGCTTTCTGTTCGTGCTGCGCAACGAGCCCATCCACAAATACCTCGAGGATCATCCGGAACTCCACGCAACTCCACACTCAACCGAACCGACCGAGCGGTAGCGATCTACGAGCCCGGCGGCGACGCTGGGACCAGGCGCTTGCCACGAACGTAGAACTCCCGGCCCCGCCAATGGATGCGCTGCGGAAAGAAGCTCGAGATCCAAACGAAAAACGCAAAGAGGTCGCGCAACCATAGGATTGCAGGCTTCCGCCGTACCAGCTTATCCCTCATGCCGCGGGCGCCCGCGCTGAGCGCCATTTCGTACCGCAAAAAAGCGTAGCCCGCCGCGAACCCCAACTCGCCGAGCCAAGATCGCGTCAGAAACAGCCCCGCCAAAGACCACACCAGAATTTGCGTGAAAACCAGACCGAGATGCCCCCAGGGGCGCGAGTAGCGGATGCTGAGATTCCAGCGCAACTGGTGCCGGAAAGCCTGGCCGAGCGTTTCACGGGGATAGACGATATCCACTGGCACAGGGCTGAGCTCGACACGGTATCCGCGAGCCGCCAGGCGGTTCCCCAGCTCGTAATCGTCGCAGAAATAATCGACCAGGGATTCGAAGCCGCCGATTTCGGCAAGACGCTGCTTTGTGGTGGCCATCACGGCGCCAAGCATGAAATCCAGCTTCCCGCCCGCCAGCATCCAAGCGACCAGCACGCCCGGCGCGAAGTCGGTGCTGTTGCCGAGCGCTTCCAGAGTGGCAGGAAAGGTCCCGTCCGTCAGGCCGCGATAAAGACAGGTCACTCCGCCTACCCGGGGATCGCGAAACGCCCCGCCAACGGACCGCAAGAAACCGGCTTCCACGCGAACGTCACTGTCGGTAACGACGATGATTTCGTGCCGCGCTTCACGAGCCATCCGGCATAGCTTGTTGACCTTATCGCTGGCGCCCAGCGGCTCGGCCCCAACCAGCAAGCGAATGGGGCGCTCGGGAAATTCGCGAACCAGGCGCTCGATCACCGGCACGGCCGGATCCGTCCTGTCGCTCACGCAGAAGAGAATCTCGAATTCCGGATAGTCCTGACGGCAGAAACTCGCGTAGTTCTCGTAACTCTCCCGGTCGAGCCCGCGAATCGGCTTCAAGATACTTACAGCCGGAGTGAAATCAGAGGAACTGCTGGCCTGTGCGCGCCCGAAGAATCGATCGGCGGCGATGATGGCGGCCAGGGCATAGGCGTCTGAAGCAAACGCCAGTAGATACACAGCGTCGCGAAGCAAAATCCAGCCCATCGGGAATCCAGCCGCTATCCCTTGCCCAGCGCGACCAATACGACTCCCAGGCAGACCAGCAGAACACCCGCCCAGCGCTGGGGTGTCACCCGCTCGCCCAGAAACAAGTGACCGCCCAGCGTGCCCACTGCGTAACTCAGCGCTGTCGCCGGAAAAACGAAGCTCACCTTCGCGATCGAGAGCATTCCCAGCAGCGCAAAAAATCCAGCCGCCATCATGCTGATCCCAACCCAAAACGAAGGCAGCTTCATGGCCCGGCCGAGCGAGCGCGCTACCGAATGCGGACGGAAGTCCGTCACTTCGCCGACCGCCTTCATCGTGTGCGACATGCACATCTCGCCGGCCGTGCCAGGAATGACAATCAGGAAATAGAGGCAAACCGCATTGAGCACAATCACTGCTCCGTGGTCCTCGGGTGGGTGTGCCCTACCACGAACACTCCCAGGCATATCATTGCCACGCCGGCCCAGCGCAGCGGACGAACCGTTTCGTGCAGCGCAAAACGCGCCAGCAGCGCGACCACCAGCGTGGAGATCGAGGACGCCGGCAAAACATAACTGTAATCCGCCCAGGAAAGCACTAACAGGTAGGCTACGAAAAAGGCAATCAAAAGGCTGATGCCGAGCCAGACCGTTTCCGAGGTGAACGCCCGGAAGAAAAAGTCGAACAGCCCGGAGGGCGCCCAATGTGGCATCGGGCCAACCTGCTTCATGCCCTTGCCGAGGAACATGTCTCCGAGCGGAGCCACGGAGACCATGACCACGATTAGGACGGCCGTTTTGAAGTGCAGGGCGGGCGCCGGCGTCATGCGCCTTGCGACTCGCCGATCCCGGTGCGCGTCTGGATCGGAGGCATGGACGACACCGTGACCAGAGCCTTCTTCTCCACGCCCTTGCGCTGCCGCGCCACTTTGATGCGGTCCGCGCGAAGCTTCAAGAAGTCGACTGCTTCGTGATAGAGGCGCTTGCGCTCGTGTGAATCCCAAAGGGCGTCGCGCACGATGCGCCAAGCGACCTTCGGGCGGAAATAGTAGCTGTCATAAAAGCGGTTGACCGCCTGGACCATATATTCCTTCGAAAGGCCGGGGTACTCGAGGTGCGGGAGCTGGTGGCCGCCGTCGTCGGTGATCGCTTCCCCAGCCAGGAAGCCTTCGCGAGCGCCTTGTTCGTAGAGTTCCGTCCCTGGATAGGCATGCGCCATCGAGACTTGTATCGTCTCGCAGTCAAGCTCCTTGGCAAAGTTGATGGTCTTCTCGATGGTTTCTTTGGTCTCTCCGGGAAGCCCGATGATGAAATCGCCGTGAACGTAAATGCCGACCTTCTTGCAGTTCTTGACGAAATTGCGACCCATCTCGAGCGTCTGGCCCTTCTTGATGTTCTTCAGGATCTGCGCGTCGCCGGACTCGAAACCCACAATCAACAGCCGACAGCCGGCCTCGGCCATGGCCTTGAGTGTGTCAGAATCGCCGTGCACCCGCGCGGTACAGGACCAGCGGAACCCCACCGGCTTGAACTCCTTGCACAGCGCTAGCACGCGATCCTTGCGGATGTTGAACGTATCGTCGTCGAAGAAAAATTCCTTCGCCTGCGGGAACATCTGGTGGGCCTGCCGGAATTCGCGCGCGACGTTTTCGACCGACCGCGTGCGCCAGGCGTGTCCGGAAAGCGTCTGCGGCCACAGGCAGAAAGTACATAGGGCCGGACATCCGCGCGCGGTATAAAACGAAACAAACGGGTGCAGCAGGAACGGCACGTTGTAATTTTCAATCGTTAAATTCTTCTCATACACCCCGGTGGCAAACGGCAGCGCGTCGAGTTCTGCGGTCTGAAGCACTGGTCGCGCCGGGTTGTGGACCACCTTGCCGTTTTCAAGGTAACTCGCGTTCGCGATCGTGGAAAGCGGCTTCCCTTCTGCGTACTCGACCACCGCGTGGTCGAATTCCCCCCGCACCACGAAGTCGATATCGCGGCTCGCCAGCAGACTTTCCGCCGGCTTGATCTGCACGTGGGGACCTACGAAAGCGATCTTGACGCCGGGGTCCTGCTCCTTCATGGCGCGAGCCATGCGCAAATCGCTGTGGAAACCGACCGTGGAGGTAAACAGCACTACGAATTCATAATCCTTGGCGGTGCGGACGGCTTCGGCGGGGGGGATGTGGTGCGGCGGCCCGTCGAGAAGGCGGCTCCCTGGCAGCATGCCAGCCGGGTAAGACAACCACACGGGGTACCAATAGGACTCGATTTCGCGAGTGGCGGGCCAGCGAGACCCGGCCCCGCCATCGAATTTCTCGAAGCTCGGCGGATTTAAAAACAGTGTTTTCATTACCGACGGCATCTATGGTATCTCCCTCAGAATCTTCAGGCAAAACCGTGCGATTTTCATTCTACTCGAACTCCCCAGTGAGCCATAGCTGCTTTTTCGATCCATGTTACTGAAACAGTTGGGCTAATTGCCCGGTTGCCTGCAAAAGGCCGAGCTCTGCCTGCTCGCGCGCAAAGTCGGCGTCCAAAAACGCCACCCATTTATCGCTTTCCTCCAGCCGTGCCTGCTCGACTTCCTGGAGCGTTGCGCGCGCCTGGTCGTATTTGGCCTGCTCCAATTGCAGGTTCTCCTGGGCCAGTTGGAGGTCGAGCCGCGCTACTTCGCGGTCGGCGTCAAGTTCACGCAGAGTGCGGGCCTTCTGCTCGACCTCTTGGCGCACCTGCTGCTGCTTGCCGGCGACGTTCAGTTCCGCCTGATCGAGTTGCCGCTTCGCCAGTCGGACCTCGGCACCCGTGGTTGCTGCAAACAACGGAACCTGCACCTGCACGCCCACATTCAAATTGTTGCGCACAAAGGTTTTGTAAAACTCATCGTAATTGTTAAATCGACTCAAAACGGCATACTGGCCGACGAGGTCAATGGTCGGGAAACGGCTCAACTTCGCGCCTCGGAAAAGCTGCTGGCGCGCCGCCCGTTCATTTTCTGCCTCGGCCACACGGCTGTCGCTTTCTAGCGCAAGGTCCACGATCTGCGCCCGAATCGCGGCTGTGCCCGCAGAGAGCGCGTCGGTAAAGGATTGCTCTTCGGCTTCGACTTGGATTGATTGGGACCCGGGTATTCCGGTCAGATCGCGCAGCTCGGCCTCGAGCTCCTGTGCGCGATCTTCGAGCTTAATCACCCGCTGATTGATGCGGGCGAGCTCCAATTGAGTGCGGGTTGCCTCAATGGGAAGCTCTTGATTGGCCGCGATGCGCTCACGCACTACGTCCAGGATTTTTTCACCGCTTACGCCCTCGTTGCGGAGCAGATCGAGCGAATGCCGCACTTTGGCGAGCTCAAGATAGGCCGAAGCTGTCTCCACTCGGACGCTGTCGCGCGCCCGTTCAAGCTCTGTTTTCATGCTCTTGGCGCGCTCTTCGGCTGCGTGCTGCTGGCTCTTGAGCAAGGGGTCGAATAGCGATTGCCTGTAATTGAGCTGAAAAACAGCCGGAGCCTGTCCGCCGGGCAACGAGGGGAACCCGTGTGTGTAGGCCAGTCCGGACCCCGTATACAGGTTTGGCAGGAAGCTTGCGCGATCCACCCCAACTTCGCCAAGAGCCACGTTGTACTGGACTTGCGCGAGCTTCACTTCCCGGCTGTTTTGCAGGGCAAGTGCCACGGCCTCTCTCAGCGTGAGCGGCGAATCCTGCGCTTCGGCCGCAAGGGTCAGGCACAGAACCGCCGTCGCCAACTGAAGCCCTCTCATAGCGTAGCCGCCCAGGGCACCCTTCCGCCCGGCCCAAGCGCGTAGAGAGATTGAGACCTGCGGATCATTCATGATGGAGCGCTTCCGCCGGCTCTAGGCTTGCGGCACGGGTCGCCGGGAGATATCCAAAGATCAAACCCGTCGAAGAGGATACTATAAATGCCAGAACCACCGAGACCCACGACACCGGAACGACAATCCCGTCGGCCTCTGGGATGAAGCGGACCAGGAAATTCAGAAGGGCGCCGATGGAAATCGCGATCAGGACCCCGGCGAGCGCGCCCGCTCCACTCAAGGCCAGCGCTTCCATCAAGAACTGATACCGGATGGCGTCGTGCGATGCGCCGATCGCTTTCCGAATCCCGATTTCGCGCGTGCGTTCGGTGACCGTCACCAGCATAATATTCATAATGCCGACCCCGCTGATCACAAGCGCGATGAGCGCGACCAGGATCAGCACCACGGTCAACCCCAACGTCACATTGTGCGCGGTCTCCAGGATCCCGGTCAGATTTTCGACCCGGTAATGCGCGCCGGGGCGATGCCGCTGCCGGAGAATCTCGCCTACCTGCTGTGTTACGAGCGGCACATCCTCAGGTCGGTCCGCCCGCACATACAGCGTCGTGAAGTAGTTACTCCCAGTGTAGTACTCGAGCAACGAAAACGGAATGAGCACGCTTTCTCGCGCCATTTCCGTTTGCCCAATCACTCCGATTCTCTCTTTGAACACTCCGAGGATGTTGAAGTGGAGTTCACCCACCTGGATCTGGCTGCCCACCGGATCTACCGACGCAAACATTCGCTGGGCCAGAGGCTGGGTGATCAGGCAGAATTTGCCGCGCGATGCAAAGTCGTCCGGGGCGAAATACCGCCCCTGCAGAATCTCCAAACTGCGAACCTGCTCGAACCCTTCGGTCACGCCCACCAGGTTCACCGACCGCTCCTCGCCGCGCACCGAGACAGTCATGGGAACCTTGTCGATTCCCGCAGCCTCCACAGCAAGTTGCGGCAGACCCCGCTTCACAGCCGCGAGGTCGGCTGGATTGATCTGGTCGGCCATCGCCAGCGGCTCCGACTCCCCGCCCGCGACCACGAACGCGTACACTAGATTCGCGCCAACCTCCTCAATCTGCGAAACCACATAGCGTTGCCCGGCGAGCGCAATCGTCACCACCAGAACGATCGACGCGGTTCCGATGATCACGCCCAGCATCGTCAGGATCGAGCGGAGTTTGTTCGTTAGCAGCGCCTGGACGGCGAGCTTCCATATCTCGGCCCAGAAAGCGGATTTGTTCTCTGCGGCTGCCATGCTTGTGGTTCTCGGCCTCCCTTAGAAAATTCGCAGCATGGTTTTCAAGGGGAGCCTTCGGCCCCCTCCTCTTAGGGCTTCCACCAAATCTATTTACTTCGATTTTTCAAGCCGAGAGAGGCGTATTTGCGCGTCTTTGAGTTTCGGATCCAGTTGGAGTGCGGCCCGGTATTGCTCGGCCGCTTCCGGCCGCTTTCCCTGGGCCTCGTACAAGCGGCCGAGCCAGACCCTGGCATTGGCGTGCGAAGGCCAGTCACTGCGTTGCGGCGTGCTGGCCAGATATGCCTTCAGGTCGCGTTCGGCGTCGCTCAGCTGGGTGTTGGAAAGAACCGCCGCGACACCACGGAAATACGGCAGTCGCGGATCGTTCGGGCTCACCCGGGCGGCAGCTTGAATCGACTGAGCCATCTCGGCTGGTTTGTTCTCGGACTGGAAGAACTGCGCTGTTTCAAGGTACGGGTCGGGCGTCTTCGGATCAGCAGCCAGAACCTGCCGAATTTCGCTCTCCGCGTCCTCCAGCCTCTTGAGTGCCTCGCGATCGTACACCGCGCGCGCCAAATGCCCCTGGATGGGATCGATCGCGGCAATGGCATTCACTTGCTCCAGTGCTTCGTCCTTGCTGCCGCCAACAATCCACGGAGCGTCCAGGCAATATTCTTCCAGATCCCGGCGGGCCTCGAGATTCGAAGGGCTCAGATCTACGGCCAGCTGAAACTGTCTTTTCACCTTCTTGGCAAGCGAAAAGCTTCGATCGCGATCCGCCATGCCCCCGTAGGCCCGGCCCAGCCACTGCTGATAGAGCGAGTTCTTGGAATCCAACAAAGCGGCCTTTTCCAGCCGGGCGACCGCGCTGTCGTAATCGGAAATCTCGTAGTAGCTTCGCCCCAGCCAGAAAAACGCCTCGGCGTTGGAGGAACTCTCTGCCACCAAGGGCTCGAGCGTAGATATCGCAAGCGCATAGTTGCCCGCGTTGAAATCGCGCTGGGCCAGCTGAATCTGATTGGAGACCTGCGCTCCCGCATCAGCAGCCACCCAAGCGATCGCCGCCGCGAGCACGGCGGTCGCGATCCACCGCTTTGCTGGGCCCAGGTGCGACCTGATCATTGCGCCTCCCGGACTTGCACTGCCATCCCGTCCTTCAGTTTTTGATCCACAGGTTCGGCTACACGCTGCTCATCCGCCAGTCCGGACAGAACCTCGTAATTCGATGCATTCGCGACGCCCACCGTGATCTCCCGCCGATGCACGCGCTGGCCATCGAACACCCAAACGTAGCGCCGGCCCCTGCTGGTTTCCCGCACCGCCCCTCTTGGCACCACCAGTGCATTTCGCCGTTCGCGAACGCGGATCTCCACCTGAACGTTCGTGTTCGGCAGCAGCTCCATCTGGTTGTTGTCGATCGAGCAAAGCACTTCGCCCACGCTGCGCATCCCGCGCGCCACCACCTGCTTGGGCAGCTGCTCGGTCAGGCCGGTCCAGGTCCGTCCCGGCTTGGCATCCCAGGTCACCTCTACGCTTTGCGACGGTTCGAGCAGGCCCAGATCGGGCTCATCGATAAAGGCGCGGACCCGGACGTGACTCAAGTCTGCCATCTCCGCAAGGGTGTCTCCCACTTTCACGAAATCGCCTGCATGTACCGGCAAAGAATACAAGGTTCCGTTCGTCTCCGACACCACCGTCGCCGAGCGCACCTTTTCTTCGAGCGAATCGGCTAGCTCCTGCTCCTGGTTTACCCGAAGTCCGGCAGCTTCCACCGTGTCGGCCGACCGCTGCTGCAAGTCCTTCTTTTTTGCCTCCAGGGCCTGCAGATGGGCCCGCGCCTTCGCCAGGTTCTCCTGGTTCTGCCGGAGGTCGTCCTGGGTGGCAGCGTGTTTGGCCACAAGATCCTCCAGCGCCTGCTGGGTGGACTCCAGGTTGGCCACCTGCACTTCAGCCGCCTTCAGGTCTCCGTGAAGCTGCGCCATCTGCTCTGGCGGGCCCCCCGCGCGCGCGTTTTGCAAATCATTCTGGGCGGAAAGCAGGTCTGCGCGCGCCCGTGCCAGCTGCGAACGAATGTCGGCCGAATCCAGCGTCAAGATCGTTTCGCCCCGGCGCACCGCCTGGCCCTCGGTCACCAGCACTTTGTCGACGAAGGTTTGAAACTCGGCGCGCGCGATTTGAGGGTCGATCGGCTCGACTTTTCCGTTGCTGGTAATGCTGACCAGCAGATCCTCGCGCGTCACTTCCACGATGGGTACGACGGGCACTTTGCGGCGCATGGCCAGCGAGGCAATGACCAGGACCGCAAGCACCAGAACGATGACGATTCCAAGTTTTGTGCGATTTCGCTTTTCGGCCATGCTGGGCCGTATCACCGCGCAGCTTGCCCCAGGGAAAGAAAATTGTAACAGACCGCTTCGACGCAAACACCGGTTTGTTCACAGTCGGCCGATGCTATGCTGCGAGACGAAGATGCCAACGGTATTCATCATCGCTCCGGACTGGACCCTCCGAGCCGGCCTGCGTGCGGAACTGCGTGAACACGGCATCGATGCCCGCGGTATGGAGTCCGCCGATGAAGCGGGCCGCGCCATTGCGTCAGGACTCATCCCCTCGGTCGTTGTGCTGGAAGCCGTCTCCGAGATCGCGAGCCACCCGGCTATTGAGAGCCTGATCGAGCGAGTCCCGGCGATTTTGATCGCGTCGCGAAGCGAAACTGTTCCCCTCCCGCCCGTTCAAACCGTGCTCTACCGCCCGGTGCGAATTGGCGAAATCGCTGCGCGCGTTGGGGAACTCATCCGTCGCGGTCACGCCGCCTAAAATGGCTCTTGCGGCGCACGGGCAAGACGAGTCTGCTGACATTCGAATGGAGTGTCGGCCAAGGTCTGATTCAAAGCCGCCGGGAGGGCAGGCATCTGCCGATGCACAGGCAACCTTCCCGGCGGCTTGGTCCGGTTTTAGCGCCTCACTAGAGGTTTGACTGCGCCGATTTTCGTTCCCTTCTTGAGCTTTCCGTCCTTGCTCCGCTTTTTGGCTGGCATCGGCGTCATCTCCTTGTCCCGCCGCTCGTCCGGCGTCGGATGGCCCCCTTATAAGCAAAATGCGAAGCGATGTCCAGAAATGAACCTGGGCCAAGCCTCTGTCCTGGCAGAGTCCACCTGCATTTTTTCCACTCGCATTTTCAAAATGTGGTTAGGCAAAATCCTGGTGAGAGTGAGAAGCCGAACGAGCCACGCTGGCAGCTGGAACCCTTCTAGCCACCCGCTTCGCTGCGCCGCCTGGATATGGGCCAGGCCTTTCCTTATAATTTGTCGCTCGCTCGACTCCAAGGAGCCACGTGTACAAGACGGTCGATGACCGCGTGCGCAAAGCACTGCGCCACCACATTCGCGAGCGCTACAAGACCGACGTCCCCGTCGTTACGTCCCGCCCGCCCCAGCTTTCCATGGGAGAAATCGCCTCGCCCGTCTGTTTCGAGCTGGCCAAGCGGCTGAAAAAGCCACCGCGCTCTCTCGCCCAGGAAATTGCGAACTCGCTTGGGCCGATCGAAGGCGTCACCCG
>JASHRC010000049.1 GCA_030037525.1 Candidatus Acidiferrales bacterium
CCGCGGCGAGCGATTTCTTCACCATCCAGGCCGTGGCAACAATCGTAACGTCCTTGCCCGCGCGCTTAATGTCCGCGACGCCGAAAGGAACGATGTGCTCGCCATCGGGCACCGGGCTTTTGTCAATCGTCAGCATGTAATGGTGCAGATACACGACAGGGTTGTCGTCGCGAATCGCAGATCGCATCAGCCCCATGGCATCGGCAGAGGTCGACGGGAGGGCAATCTTCAGCCCGGGAATGCCCATCATGGCGTGGTAGGTACAGTTGGAGTGCTGGCCCGCCCAGCCCGCGGCGAACCCGAAACCCGCCTTGAAAACGCACGGCACTTTCACTTGACCGCCAGACATATAGCGCAGCCGCGGCGCCTCGTTGATGACCTGGTCGAACGCCACCAACATGAACTCGGCCATGTACAGCTCGACGATCGGCCGTAGGCCGCTCATCGCCGCGCCGATGGCCACGCCCAATTCTGCCGTCTCGGAAATGGGCGTGATGCGCACGCGATCTCGGCCGAACTTGCGCACGAACGGATCGCGATCTGTCATCGCCATGTTCTGCCCATAGAACACGACATTCGGATCGCGCTGCATCTCTTCGGTGATCGCAACCGCAATCGCCTCGGCAAACATCATATCGCGCGGCATCTTGGCCTCCTTGCTTCCGCTCCCACGGCGCCAGCTCCCGAAACCTACGCCCAAACGTTTTGGGTCGCCTCTTCCGGCCGAGGCAGCGGGCTCGCCAGCGCGAACTTCACCACCTCATCCATTTCGGCACGCACGGTGTCTTCGATTTTCTTTGCTTCCGCATCGGTCGCCGTTCCCTGGCCGATCAGATGCGCGCGGAATTTGAGAATCGGATCGTTTTTCTTCGCCGCCTCAAATTCTGCTTTGTTGCCGTACACCTCGATTGCTTCGTGCTCCTGGAATTGTGTGGGAACAGGAGGCACCGTGATGGCGTTGCCGTGCGGACTGAAGCGATAGAATTTCGATTCGATGAGTGACGGTCCTGCCCCCGCCCGTGCCCGCTCGGCCGCCTTGCCCACCGCTTCATACACCTTGAGCACGTCGGTACCGTCGACCGTCTCTCCAGGAATGCTGTAGGCCCTGGCCTTCTCGGAGAGCGGTTGGCCGGCGATCGCGTTGGCATCTTCCAATTTGTAGTGCGTGTAGGCCTGGTACATGTTGTTTTCGAGAACAAATACCACAGGCAGCTTCCACACCGCCGCAAGATTCAGCGTCTCGTGAAACGCGCCCTGCTTTGACGCGCCATCTCCGAAAAACGAATAGACCACCTGTCCGGTCTTTCTCACTTGCGCCGCGTAGGCCGCCCCGGCCGCATGGGCGATCCCTTGCCCGACGATTCCGGATGTGGTGGGGAAGTGGTGGGCCGGATCGGCCAGATGCATCGAACCGCCGAAACCCTTGCATATGCCGTCGTGCCGCTGGTAAATCTCCGCCAGCAACGCCCGGGCCGGCGTGCCCAGCACCAGCGGGTAACCATGGCAGCGGTAGCTCGGCATCACGAGATCGTTCTCGCCGCGGGTGGCTAGTGCGCCGACGATGCTCGCTTCGGCGCCATCGCCCAGATGCGCGTGCCCGCGAATCACGCCGGGATGCTCGACAAACGTGCGCTTGACACGCTCCTCGAATTCGCGAATCCGCAGCATCTGGGTGTACATCCAACTGAGCCGTTCTTTGGAAAGTTGACTGACAGGGATCATGTGCCTCTCCCGTTTGAAATCCCCAATTGCTCTCTAGCTGGACGGGGCCTGGTCGCCCGCCTGCCCGATGTAACCCAGCACTCCGCCGACTTCCACCTCCGCCAGCTCGCGCGCCTCAATCTTCAGCAGCACGCCGTCGACAGGCGCGTCCAGCTCGTAGCTCACTTTTTCCGTTTCCAGCTCAACCACCGGGTCGCCTTGCTTGAGCTTGTCGCCTTCCTGCTTGAGCCACTTCACGACATTGACCTTCGTCGTGTTCATTCCGCCCGTTTTGGGCACTACGAGATTCGTTACGATGGCCGGTCCCTTTCCTGTCCAATGAAAGCAGACTGGTGATGTGTGCGGTCCGTGCTTCGGGGACTCGTCGAAACGCCTACTGCGGCCGACACCCTACGGCTCCAGATTTTCTATCCAATCGTTCGAGCCTGTCAACTTGGTCCGCTCGCATCACAACTGGCCTCACGAACTGCTTGGGGTGATCTCGTGCGAGGCGATCTCGTACTTGAAACTGTCCGCGTCGAGGCTGTCGATTCGCGCCTTTTCCGTCTCGGCCTGCGGGTACATGAGGAACGGAAGCGGCTCGGCACTGGATCCCGGCAGCGCCACATCGTGCGCGAAGTTAAACGCCATCCAGTTCATCTCCCACGATCCGAACAGGCGCTGCTTCGCTTTCTTAACCATCTCATCATCCGGGGGGCGGTTCCCGGGTGGCTCTTCGAGCATCACCTTGCGCACGTCAGCGGGATCGACCGGAACCCACCCATGCTCGCCGAGATACACCTCGGCGCGGCAGTGCTGCGCCTTGGTCACCTTCTCGGAGGATGCCCCGAGGCTTTTGTAGCCAAGCTCCGATTTGGCCGTGCGGATGCCGTAAACGTCGCGCGCTGCGAGACCCGCCGAGCGCGCCAAACCAACAAACAGCGCATTCAGATCCGCACATTTGCCGCTCAAATCCTTCGTCTCCAGCATGAAGCGAATGTCACCGAGACCGCAACCGCGCGTTTTGGGATTCCGAGTGGTGTTTTCGACGATCCATTCATAGATCGCCCGCGCCTTTTCGAGATCGGTCGTCGCTCCTTTGGTGATTTCCGCCGACGTTTCCCGAACGATTCCGTCGGTCGGCAGAAGGTGTGTCGCACGTCGAAAGTATTCCAGATCGGCTCGGCTGGCCTTGGAGTGTTCAGGAACTGTAAGGTCGACGGAGTAGTTTCTTGTCATCACCCGGCTGATGACCGTAAGGACCGGCGGAACACCGGCCGGAAACGTCGCGCAGATTATTTCAAGGCCGTCTTCCTTCCGGCTCACCGTATGTGTGGACCCGCCCTCGGCCTGGAGTTTGTTCCAGAGCGTCCTTTGAAAAGGCGTTTTGATGGTGAGTGCTCCCGGCGCCCACACGCGGGTCGCCCCCGCGGGCTTCAGCACTTCAATGCGTGTGGTCAGTTCGAAGGTGCGCCAATCGCTTGTCGCCGCATCCTCGGCGAACAGGCGCCTTGCCCCCGGCAACGCGAGGCCCGTAGATAAAACGCCCATCCCTGCGAGAAATTCCCTTCGATTCACGATGTTTTCTCCCTCCCTCTAGGACGTCTGACGACCCAGGCGGCGTACTGTCGAACTTCCCGCTTTGCCGAGCGCGCCAGCTAGGTCGCGCTCGTTGGCCTCACGCCCATTTGTCAATCGACACGCTGACCGTATAGCTCAGGCTCCCTCCCTGGAAGAATGCATTGGTCTGGCCTCCCAGGACCACCACATTGATGTCGTCGCGGTGCGGCCAGCGCGGAATCACCGCATCATCGGGCATCGCATACCAGGTCTTATACGGTTCCAAACCCTTGAGCGCACGCGGATAATCGAACCCGTAGGCGAAATCGCGGCTCTTGTAATCCTTCACGGTCTGCGTCGTATTCTTGTAGAGCCAGTCGATCAGTCTATCCTTCGTGTCGTAGCCCCGCTCTTTCAGATTTGCCGCGATCAACGGGTCGGCGACGACTAAGCCCCCGAAGAATCCGGTAAACACGTTGAAGAGGTCGCTGAACTGCTCTTCGTATTTCGGCGTGTCCGTGCTCGTGCCTCGAGCTCCTTGGCCCGGCACGATCCCCAGTCCCCGAAAAAGGCTCACCACGCTTTCTTCGGCCTTAAAGCCTTTCTGCACATGCAGGGGAACCCACGGGCTCGCCGCCTCGTTTTCTGCCATGATGAGATTGTTGTAGTTCAGATTGTTCCCCTGCGAACCCAGGTAGGTGTCTCCGGGAATCCCACCATTCGCCAGGTTCTTAGAGACCAGAGTCCATGCTCGCCCGATCACGGCATTCGAGGGGGCGAAGGGCCCCAGCGCGCCGATTCCATAGTTCATTTGCAATTTGTCGCGGATCGGTCCGTTGATCACGGCGGCGTAGGCGAACGAGTTGGTCGAGCTCATCAGCGACGGCGTGCCGGAGGAGGCAATGGCGAGAATCACAGGAAAATGTTGCGGCTGGCATCCCGCCATCACAGCGTTGATGGCTACCTGCCGCACCGTGTAGGACCACGGCGGGTACGCGCCTCCGGCCATCGTGCCAACCTGCTCGTCCGGCTTGTGGCTAGTGCCCGCGAACATTTCCTCGACGGCTTCTTCGGTCGGAATGACGATCGGCAGAAAATCCGTCATGCCGTTATCGTGATAGAACTGTTGCAAATTCTTGGGCGTATCCGGTCCATACATTTCGGGCCCGACTGACACTTTGACAATTCCCGTCTTCTGCTCCTGGTCGGAAAGCGGCACAGTCAGCGCGTCGACGATCTCTTTCATCATCGGCCTGCCGCTGACAGGATCGTTTCCCTCCACATAGGCGCGTAGCTGTGCGGGGGTCTTGGCCGCGACCGGGTGGGGCGTGAAGGTGATGCGCAAATGCGGCATCCCACGCTTGGCCACGTTCAGAATAGCGAGCTCTTTGAACGCCCTCGTCACCATGGGCGTGGTCGGGATTCCCATCTTCTCCAGCGTTATGCAGTGACCGACGGTCGCTGGCGTGCAGGTGCTTCAATGCCCGATGGCCATGATTGCCGCATGCCCGGTTCCCTTGATCTCCTTCCAAAGGGCGGGATCGTCCTCGAAATAGGGCCCGGCCTTTCTTCGGAAGATCGTCTGGACGGCAGGCATGTTGGTCTTGAACCATAGCTGAATCTGCTCGAGCAGGTATCCACCTCCGTCGAACCCCGTATCGACGAGCCACACTGTTTTTCCGTCCAGGCTGTCAAGCCGTGGTGCCATCGGAATCAGTTGGATCGGAGGCGGCGTGCCTTTCGGATTGAGTCCTTCGATTTTCGCCTGGGTGCTGGACAGCCTGGTTGGTTTCCCGTTGGCCTGGGCTTCAGCTGGCTGCGCTGGGGCCGGAAGACCTGCCAGCAGGGCGGGAGACATGCCGAGAAGAGACAACATGTTTCGCCGATTCATCTGCCCACCTCCTCAGTTTGCGCATGATTGTACACCCGGGCGTCCTAAGACTGTCCGCTGGCGGTGAAGAGCGGCCCACGCGGTTTGCCTTCCGCCGCAGATTTCAGCCGAAGCATCAGCTCTCCCCAAACCGTGGTGCAGGAAACAGAATAATCGCTCTCCTCTTTTCAATCCGCGTGGGTGAAGTGTACCAACGTAACCGGCCCTCGAAAGCGAAATTCAGACATCTCGGCCGGGGGACAGGTGATCTCTGCTAATCTTTTGCGGCGGGGAAACGATTTGTCGTCGATGCCATCGGGTGCGAACGAGCGAGGTTGGGCGGGCGAGATGAGCGCCAGGATCTTGCTTCTTGCCGCGACTCTTTCTGCCGCGGGCGTGTTCTTGGCGCCGCGAGTTTGCGCACAGTCGGATGAGGCTCCTTCGCAAGCGAGGCAGAGTGCAGGCGCTCAGGTCGCCGCTCCGGTTCCTGCCGAGCAACTGGCCAACCGCTGCGGGCCAAACGTCAAGCCCGTGTCTTCCTGGGTGGGCTGGACCAGCTGGGGTGCAGATCCCTTCAACTGGCGCTATCAGCCGCAAGCGCAGGCGGGTATTTCGGCGGCCGACGTCCCCCATCTGAAACTCAAGTGGGCTTTCGGCATTCCCAATGTCCGCTCGGTTCGTTCGCAGCCGGTGATCTACGGAGGTCGCGTCTATGTTGGCGCTCTGGATGGCGCGGTCTATTCCCTTGATGCCGCGAGCGGCTGCACCTTCTGGGCCACCCGGGGCAAGCCCGTTCGCTCGGGCCTCTTGCTCGGATTTGTGGGCCCCGCGGCGACGGTCTTCTATGGTGACGCATCGGGCGGCGTCGACGCTCTCGAAGCATCGACTGGCCGATTTCTATGGCGTACCCAAGCCGATTCGCATCCGGCCGCTATGATCACCGGCACGCCCACCTTTTTCGAGGGCCGCCTGTACGTCCCGGTCTCTTCGGGCGAAGAGCAACTCCGGCGACGCCCCGATTACGAATGCTGCACGTTTCGCGGCAGCGTGGTTGCCATGGACGCCACCACCGGGAGAATTCTTTGGCAGACATACATGGCTCCGCAAACGCCATCGCCGCACGGCAAAACGGCCGCGGGCAAAACAATCTTTGCACCTTCGGGCATGGCCATCTGGTCCTCGCCGACAATTGACGACAGGAAGGATCGCATCTACGTTGGCACCGGCGACAACTACTCCGAACCGGACACACCAACCAGTGATGCGGTGGCCGCACTGGATCTGAAAACGGGCACGCTTCTCTGGTCCGTGCAATTCGATAAAGACGACGTCTACAAGATCGAATGCGGCAATCCTCCCGCCGCGGGGTGTTCACCCGCCGCCGTGCCGGAGTTCGATCTCGGCGCGTCGCCGATCCTGGTCTCTCTCGGTCATGGCAAACGCGTTCTGCTGCTCGGCCAAAAAACCGGCATGGTGTACGCTGTCGATCCCGATCGAGAGGGAAAACTGCTCTGGCACGCCCGCGCTGGCCGAGGCGGTCTGCTGGGAGGAGTGCAATGGGGTCCTGCCACGGACGGACGAGTCTTCTATGTTGCCGTATCCGATCTCGTGTTCGAAGGGCGCGGTCTCGATCCCACTCAAGGCGGCGGCATTTCTGCCTATCGGGTTTCCGGCGGGAAGCTTCTCTGGCACACGCCGGCTCCAGGCTGCGGCGATCGCCGCCCGTGCAGCCCCGCGCAGTCGCAGGCCGTCACGGCCATTGCCGGCGCCAGCTTTTCCGGCTCGATCGACGGCCACCTCCGTGCCTACGCAGCCGAAGACGGGCGGATCATCTGGGACTTCGACACCGCGCAGTCGTTTGACTCCGTTAGTGGTGTGATGGCCAAGGGGGGCTCGCTCGACGTCGGCGGCCCGGTCATCGCCGGTGGAATCGTCGCCGTCGTCTCCGGCTATCCCGGCTTCGGGGCCATGTCCGGCAACGCCCTGCTGGTCTTCTCGGCGCGCTAAGGCCGCTTGCCTTGACTGGTCCGGGACGAAGTGCCGAAATACACGGGTCTTGCGGGCAGCAGGTCTGGAAGAAGGTAGCCGCCCGACGGAGCTTAAGGTAATATAAACCAAAAGCTTGTGGAGAGGACCTTGACGCTAACTCAAATCCGGGGAACCACCAGCGGGGTTAAGACTCTGGTCCGCGTTCGGCCCCGCGGCTTTTGTGCGGGCGTAGTCCGCGCCGTTGACATCGTCGAACTCGCGCTAGAAGCCTACGGCAGCCCAGTGTATGTCCATCATGAGATTGTGCACAATCGCTACGTAGTAGACCAGTTGCGGCGCCGCGGTGCGATCTTTGTCGAAGCCATCGGAGAAGTGCCCCTGGGCGCCGTGCTCGTCTTCAGCGCGCATGGCGTGCCACCGCGCGTTCGCGCCGAGGCCAAAGAGCGTCAATTGAAAGTGATCGACGCCACCTGCCCACTGGTCACCAAGGTCCATCTGGAAGCACTGAAGTTTGCTCGGGAAGGCCGCACGCTCATTCTGATCGGCCACCGCGATCATCAGGAGATTGTGGGAACTTCCGGGGAAGCGCCGGAGCAGACGGTCGTAGTCGGCAGTGTCGAGGAAGTGGACCAGTTGCAGGTGCCGAATCCTGAGCGGCTGGCCTTTCTCACCCAGACGACCCTTTCCCTCTACGACACACAGGAGATTGTGGCGCGCCTTCGTGAGCGTTTCCCTTCGATCGCCGGACCCGCATCGGACGATATCTGTTACGCTACGCAGAACCGCCAGGAAGCGGTCGAAGGGCTGGCGCGCGAAGTGGAATTGATTCTGGTGGTCGGTTCGGCGAACAGCTCGAATTCGAACCGGCTGGTCGAAGTGGCGCAGCGCGTGGGTGTGGCGGCACGCTTGATCGAAGATGCCAGCGATATCGACGAGACTTCGCTTGAGGGCGTGAAGTCGATCGGGCTCACGGCGGGCGCGTCGGCTCCCGAAGTGCTGGTGGAACAGGTGAGCCAGCGCCTTTCGGCCTTCGGGTTTACGAATCATCGCGATCTGGAACTGATCCGCGAGGATGTGCGGTTCACGCTTCCCGCGGAGCTTGCCGCCCGGCTCGGTCGGGCCACCAATTAGGTTCCGGCTGGCCCTAGCCTCGGGGCACCAATTCAACCGCAAGGAGAGCGCGAGTGGCGGTCAAAATCGTCCGCCAAGCGAACAGGATTGCCCTGCTGGGCTCACCTACCAGTGCGGCCGCAATGTCCCCGGGGCACGAAGGCGCTCCCAGCGCGCTGCGCGCCGCCGGTCTTGTGGATCGACTGAAGTCGCTCGGCTACGAAGTGGCCGACTTGGGCGATGATCCCAAACAGCTGTATGAGCCGGATGAAGAAAGCCCCCGCGCCCGCAACATCTCACGCGTGATTAAGGCCCTCGAAGCGGCCAAACCGCGCGTCGAGCAGGCGGTGAAATCGGGCGCGCTTCCGCTGATTCTGAGCGGCGATTGTTCGGTAGTCCTGGCCACCCTTGCCGGCGTGCGCCGCTATTTTCGCAGTGTCGGGTTGATTTACATGGACCGC
The DNA here is from genome assembly GCA_030037525.1 of Candidatus Acidiferrales bacterium. Classification (GTDB taxonomy): domain Bacteria; phylum Acidobacteriota; class Terriglobia; order Acidiferrales; family UBA7541; genus Palsa-295. The sequence continues at coordinate 8,692 of JASHRC010000049.1, forward strand.
GACGCGGACCTGAATACGCCGGCGACCACTTCGTCGGGCTCTGTCGATGGCATGGTTGTCTCGCATGTGGCGGGGCGCGGCGCAGCCGAGCTTGTGCGATTCTGGAGCGAACCGCCGCTGGTGCGTGATCCCGACCTCGCACTTTTCGGTGCGGCTCGACTCTCTCCTGCCGAGGAGGACATGCTGCGACGAGCTCCACTGCGGCGATATCTGGCCGCCGACGTTCGGCGCCTGGGTGCAGTGGCTGCCGCCCAGGTGGCCATGGAAAGCATTCATGCAGGCGCACACGAATTCGTTTTGCATTTCGCTGTGGACGTGATCGCCGATTTTCAGGCCACCAACTATCCCGGAGAAGGCGGGCTTTCCCTCTCGGAAGTGCACGATGCGCTGCGCGTGTTTGCGAAGCAAAAGCATCTCGCGGCAATGGATGTATCCGCGTACAATCCGACGAAGGATCCAGATGGCTCGGCGGCAAAAACGATTGTCGACTTGCTGGCGGACGTGTTCCAGGAGCGACTCGCTGGCCTAGGAGAAGCAGGGCCGATCGCGGCAGAGGCGTCAGCGGCTCGGACCGATGAGCACTCGACCGAGACCCGAGTTCCGGACGAAGCTTGGTCGTCAGATTCCCTTGAGCAGCCCGCTGAAAACAGCGGCGAAGAATCTCGAACGCCGGCCGACGAATCCGATTCGTCTGGTTCCGAGTGAGCTTCTTGTGTGCACTAATTCTGTGCCAAACCCCGCAAGCTTGAAGACTCATCCCGAAATCATCGTCTTCGATGTCGACGGCGTGCTGGTTGACGTGCGCGAATCCTTCCACAAGACCGTGCTCGAAACGGTGAGGTTCTTTACCGGCAAGCGCGTCACCCGCAAGGAATTTCAGATCTGGAAAAGCAAGCCGGGATTCAACGACGACTGGAAACTCTCAACCGCCTGGGTTCAATCGCTGGGCGCCACCCAGAGCTACGAGGAAGTGAAGAACAAGTTTGTCGAGCTCTATTGGGGTAAGAACGGCAAGCCAGGCAACGTCGTACGGGAAAAATGGCTTTTGCCGCGGCCCAGTCTGCGGCGACTCGCCGAGCGCGCCGAACTGGCTCTTTTCACCGGGCGCGTCAGGCAGGAGATCGACTACACGCTGGAACGCTCTCGCGTCCGCCAGTATTTCCGCCACATTGTGACGGTCGAAGACGTGTCGCATCCGAAACCAGATCCGGAGGGCTTGCTTAGAATCCTGGCTGGTCGGCCGCCCGAAAAAGCTATCTACCTGGGCGACAATATCGATGATGCCCTGGCCGCTCAAGCTGCCCAGATTCCCTTTGTCGCGGTGCTCAAGCGCCGTAGCGAGGCACGCCTGATTCGCTGGCCGCAACTGGTCGGGTGCGGAGCGATCGCTCTGCTGGACAGTGTGGGCCAGCTCGAAGCGTGGCTCGAAAGCTCGCAAGCAAACGACCTGTAAACCTTGGTACCATTTGAGGCCTAACTCCTCCCGTTAGTGACAGGCAGGACCCACGTACCATTGCCCTGTGCGGCAGCAAGCCCCATATTGCTCGACAGGAGGATGAGATCAACCTGGCATGGTGGATAATGTCAATTCGAGAGCCTTAGCCGCACGAGGCTTCGTCCGTAGCCTCAACATTCTGCTGAAGTTTGCCAGAATGTATGACTTTGGGCATCCTCGGACGGCCAAGCAGTACGAGACGGCCTGGACCGAGTTAAAGACCGCCCTTGGCTCCGAGGATGAGGCGGGCGTCCTACTGGCCGTCTCCGGCGATAATCTCCTGCTTGACGGCACGCCGCTCGAAGCCGCCGCAGCGGAGAAGAGCTTCGCGCGCATGCTCTCCTCGGCCGGAATCGCCAGTATTCACTTCTCTCCGAGGATCACTCAACAAAGCCTGGCCCGCTTTGTTCGCGGCTTTCCCACCGGTTCAAGTTCCAAACCCGCACAGCTTGCCGAGCAACTGAAGGCCGCCTTACAGGGTGATCCCCACATTCATGTGAATGAAGTTTGCTTCGTTCCGGCCGATTCGGCGGTCGCCAAGACAACGGTAGCGGCGACACTGGCAGCGAAGACCCTGGGTATGAACTCCGAGCAGACCGAAGAGCTCCTCAATGATCCTGAGAGGCTACTGCAACTGCTTGTAGCTGCCGACGGCGCAAAAGGCGGTGCCGGACCAGGCTTCGGCCCAGGTGATGGCGGCCCTGGTGATGGCCAGGGCAGTGGCCCTGGTTTGGGGGCTGGCAACGGTAACGGGTTTGGCGATGGCTCAGGCAGCGGACCTGGCACTGGGGGTGGCCCTGGTTTTGGGGCTGGCAACGGTAGCGGTCTTGGCAATGGCTCAGGCAGTGGACCTGGCACTGGGGGTGGCCCTGGTTTTGGGGCTGGCAGCGGTAGCGGTCTTGGCAATGGCTCAAGCAGTGGACCTGGCAATGGCAGTGGCGGTAACGGGTTTGGCGGTGGCCCCGGCCTGGGTCCTGGCGCGGCGGTCCAAGGTTCTGTCGCTGGGATTCGCCGAAGCAGCGACGGAACGTGGAATATTGTTGGCGGCACGGGCGGCGCGACGTCGCTGGATTCCAATATCGGCGGGTTTTGGCTCTCGAAAGAGGGCGGCAGCCCAGGGGTTGTGGGAGTTCCGATATCGGTTGGCGGTGTCGAAACGCAGGGAAATGGCGGAAGTCCAGGTGGGTGGAACATTGTCGGCGGTAGCGGGCAGGGGCGGGCCGTAGATCCCAACGCGGGTGGATTCTGGTTCTCGAAAAATGACGAGAACCGACCTTCCTCGGGCAATGGGGCGAGCGAGGTTCGGGGAGGATTTTCACAGCTGGCAGCAACGCCAGGCGGCGCTCCGGTCGGAATCGGCGGCGGTTCCACGTCCCCCGTCGCCGCTGGCGGACCGACGACCCAACCCCAGTCGACCGGTCGATTTCCTGGTCGCCCCGAGTCGGGCGGCGGCAACCCGCTAACCCGATGGACCAATGCTTCCGCAGGGATCCGCACGGCGCGCGCGAAGCGCGGCGGCGCGGGCTCGATGGCCGTCGAGACGGGGCTGATGTCGCTCGCCGAAGACGAGCTGCAGGGAATCCTGCAGGTGCTGGCCCAGATCGCCAGGACCAACGAAGGATCGAAAGACAAGCTCGACCTCGGTGCCTTTCAATCGCGGCTTTCAACTCTGCCGCGCCGGGCGCGATTCACGGTGAGCCAGGCACTGGCCGCCTTGGCGGCGCAGGCACCTGAGGGAGCATCCGATAAGCCCACTCTGCTCAGACTTGCCGAGCACATTGCGATTCGCTTCGCGCTGGAAAGCTACGAGCGCGGCGACGTCCAGGTGAACAGCGTCCAGCAGATGCTGAACGAGATGAGTGCAGAGCTCGACGGTCTTCGAAAGATTCTGGGAGTCTATGAGGAAAGAATGCACCAGGCGGGAATGCGAGTCGAGTCGCCTGCCGAAATCCTGGCCCAGGAATTTTGGGCACAGGTGAGCGAGGAAAAAAAGAGAGAGGTGATCGGATCACCCGATGCCTGGTGTGTTCCGCCGGCTCGGCTGCGCGAATACATCGAGTCGCTGGTGGCGCGCGGCGAAACCGCAGAGCTGGAAAAGGTCCTCGCCAACTATGCAAGTTGCATCCGGAGCAAAGAACCAGAAGCGCGGAGGCAAACTGCGCTGGGGCTAGCGGAACTCGCCGGATTCTACACCCGGTGCGACCAGAAGCTTCTGACCAACACGATCGAGCTGGTGGGCGCGCAGTTAGCTGAGGAGAAGGATGCCCAGCTGCAAAGCCTTCTTGGAGCCGCGTTCGTTCGCCTTTCGCAGGAATCTCTCAAGACTCGCTCGTATGCCGGCCTGCAAAAGTCTGTCGAGCTGCTAGGGCAAATCGAAAGGGAGCGGCCAGGCGCAGGAAAGAATCTGCGTCCCAGAATCAACATTGAGAACCGCCTGCCAGAATTCATTGAAGAGGCTCTGAAAGCTGGAAGTTTGCCGTCGGGCTTAAGCGAGCTGCTTTGCCGCATACCGCAAGCCGCGGCCGAGCAGATCGCCGGAAAATTTGGGCGCGTCGGATTCCGTGAGGATTGCGAACTGTTGATCGCGATGATGGAGCGCCTGGGACCGGAAGGGCTCGAGCATTTGCGAAAACAGCTCGAGCGCGGGGGCCCCAATGAGGCCATCGACACGGTAGGAATCCTGGCTTGCATGGATCTCGATACGCTTGAGCGTGTGTTGCCCGATCGCATGCGGGACTGGAAGCGTACCGCACACGATCGAGTTGTGCGGCAGCTCGCCGCAAGCGGCGCGCCAGATCGCGGCCGCCTGCTGCTGGATTTTTTTGACGCTCTGGATGTTCTCATTCGACCGCTGGCGATCGACGAGATCGGGATGAGCGGCGAAAAGACCGCGGGGATGCGTCTGCTGCGTATCGCCGAGGGAGAATTGCCGAAGGGATCGGGTGACTATGTGCGGCTGAAAGCGATCGAGGCGCTCGGCCGGTTGCGTACAACCGGAGCGGAGGCGATCCTGCGAAAGGTTGCCGAGGCCCGAAAGACGTTCCGATGGGCGAATCCTTCCGAACTGCGCATCGTGGCCGCCCAAGCGCTGGAAAAAATCGACCCGGAGTGGATGCGTGACTTCGTGCCGCGAAGCGGACTGAATATCGCCGAATTTTCAATCGAACTTCTGGATAGGGATCCGGATTCGTCGGCTATCCGCCAGCGGCGTTATCCGCGAATGCGTCTGGAACGTCCAGTACAAGCCACCACGACGAATCTCAAGGACAATTGCCAAGTGGATATTTCCGAAATGGGGCTAGGCGGCGGCGTGGCGTTGTGCGAGGAACGCCTGCATCCCGGCAATGTGGTCGAACTGCGGTTGCATGCGCCGCAGAAAACGATTCGAACTCGCACGATCGTGCGTGACGCCAACACGCAGGCACGGGCGTTCGAGGTCGTCGATATCGAGATTGAGGAGCGCTCCAAGCTGCGAAAGCTGCTCGTACAGTTCGGGAGCGTGCAGAAGCAATCCACGCCGAAAGAACGCAGCCGCTCCGGTGGGCGCACCTTTGTGCTCGTCGGTTCGTGAACTTGTAGTGAACCAACCCCTGGCGGAACGCTGCTCGGAGTGTGGGCATTCGCCCGACGACACCAGAAGGACTGGGCGGTTGCGATCCTTCCGCGATGTCCGGCAGGCATACGGGCTCCGGTTGCTGGGGGCAACCGCTCGGAGTTCTGGAACGACACGACCCTCCCAATGCCCGAGAAAGCACCCCAGGAATGGGTGAATGTGCTAGCTGGCCGAGCGACTCCGCTCAGGGTAACCCACAATCAAATTTCCCTGGCCGGCGCATTTCGAGACTTCCCCGTGGCTTTGCTGCTATCCCAATCGAAGTAGGTCCAGGCTGTCGGAGAGGGTCGCGGTAACGTATAATCGCGCCGGGAGGTGCCGATGGCCACATCGGTGTGGAAAGGCGCCTTGACGTTCGGCCTGGTGTCTATCCCCATTCGCTTATATTCGGCCGCTCGAAGCAGCCGCACCGCACTTCATCTGCTGCACGCCAAATGTCACACGCGGCTGCGGCGGCCGCTGTTCTGTCCAACCTGCAATCGCGTGGTTGACCGCAGCGAAGTGATCAAGGGTTTCGAGTACGAGAAAGGGCGCTACGCGATCGTGGGCAGCGCGGATCTTAAGCGGATCACACCGGAAACCAGCAGGTCCATGGAGCTTGTCGCCTTTGTTAAAGAGGATCAAGTCGACCCAATCTATATGAATACGTCCTACCTTGCACTTCCCGACAAGGGAGCCGACAAAGCCTACCAACTTCTGCTGAAGGCTATCGAAGGCACCGACCAAATGGGAATTGCGCGCTTCACCATGCACCAGCGCGATTACACGGTGTTTGTGCGGGCGCGAAACCACGGCTTGACCATGCACACCATGTACTTCACCAACGAGATCCGGCAGATTCCGGGATACGGAGAGCAGCCGAAGAACCTGCAGCTCAAACCGCAGGAAATCAAGCTCGCGGAAAAGGTGATCGAGAGTCTGTCGCAGGATTTTAAGCCCGAGCAATACCACGACACCTTTCAAGGGCGATTGCGCGCCCTGGCGGAAGCGAAGCAAAAGGGCAAGACCGTCGTGGAAAAGGCCGTACCACGGCGCGGGAAGGTCATTGACATGATGGAGGCGCTCAAGCAGAGCCTCCGCCAGAGAGAGCAAGAACGCGCTCCTGGCCCAAAACGCCGGCGAGTCGCCTCGCGCGAAAGTCGCCGAGCGGCCAGCTAACGTCTGCGTTTTTGCCTCGTCTTGTCTCTCTGAATTCGTTTCGATAACAGAGCTTTTGCTCGCTCGAGCTCGCGACGCCGCGAGACGCTCAGACCCCGTCCCGCGCGGTTGATGAAGTAGGTGAGCATCCGCATTCCAGAGCCCGGCCCCTTGGGCGAAACCTTCTTCGAAGCTAGTACCCTGGCAATCGTCGGCGCACTCGCCGTGAAGAGTCCCGGCGGCGGGTGCGTCGAGTCCGTCGTCACCTTCGCCACCCATCGGGAGGGTTTTCTTTTTGGAGCCATGACAGGTTTCCCTCCATCGGAAACTCTCAAATCCCGTACTGCAGTCGAGTGAACCCTATACCACTGTCTCGATTCCGAAAAGCCCCCGCTTTGAGGGGTCGTCGTCTACCGATCGGTTCAGTCGGCACTTTCCAGTCGGAGTCGGCTCCAACTGCGCGGCCAGCCAACCAAGCATGTGGCAAGACCTCGCAGGAATCAGAGCGACGCGTGAAACTCGGATGTCAGAGAGGGACTTCCCGAGAGATCAAGTCAGGCGCCGGTCAACACGACCTAGAAACCAGCGAAGCCGAAGGCGCCGACGAGGAGGAAGTCCGCTCAGAATAATGCAACGGCCCGATCTGAACGCCAGCGGTTCGAGTGAGAAGCTGGGCTTGTTCGGCCGGCCGTAGAGCATCCATTCCTCGTGCTTGGGTCTCAGGGGTTCTTGCGAGCCCTTCTGAAGTAACCGAATCGATGCGCCGAAGGCTTTTGTAGAATCGGCTGTCGCAGAAGTCACAGCGATAGGGCCGTATGCCCAGGGCACTCAAAAGTAGCGTTCGATTAGGCCGCGCCGATGGGAACGCGAAATATGGCGACTGGCACAAGACGGGCAGCTTCGTTCGGACGTATGGAATAGACTCATTTGCCTCTGGTTGCGACGTAGCCCGTCCGCATGGCACGAAGAACGGTTAGTTCCACATCGGTTGTGCACACGGATGCCCTGCTGTTCCGGGCTGTCTCGCCCAGTTGTGCTCAGCTTGACGCACTCCGGAACGCTGGTCGTTTCGCAAATAGGCGAGGCGTGTGTGCCAGGCAAGACCGCGATCCATGCAGAGACAGGACAGTACGCGTCCGAAATACGTATTGACCGGTTCGTCCAGATGGTGGTTAGCTCTGCGGGCGGTTTTTGCGCCGCAGCGTAACCTGAGTCGCTGAAACGGAAAGCGTGAAGGGATGCCCAAGATTCCGTTCCGGGTCTTGCCGATGCTCGCAACGCTGCTCGATAAGCCATTCGCTCAAGATCGCTGGGTGTTCGAAGAAAAATATGACGGCGTGCGCATGGTGGCTTACAAGGAAGGATCGGCGGTGTCGTTGATCTCCAGAAATGCCATCGACCGCACGGCTCGGTATCCTGACATTGCTGCCGCTATAAAAGCACTCCGCGCGGAAACGCTCGTCCTGGACGGGGAAGTTGTCGTCTTTGACTCGAAGAGAATCTCGCACTTTCAACTTTTGCAGCAGAGCAAGGGTCGTCCACAATACGTCGTCTTCGACTGTCTCTACCGCAACGGGCGGGACCTTCGCAACGAACCGCTTTCGGTGAGGCGCGAAGTGCTCGAGCAATCGGTGAAGCCTTCGGCTTCGGTGATACTGGCGGAGCGGCTCGACAGAGATGGTCTAAAAGCTTTTCAGACGGCGGCGCGTCGGGGCCTGGAAGGAATCATCGCTAAAAATCTGGATTCCCGTTATGTCGAGAATCGGTCGAACCAGTGGCTCAAAGTGAAGGTCCGTCAGGAGGATGAGTTTGTCATCGGTGGTTTCACGAGACCGAGCGGTGCCCGGCAGTATTTCGGCGCTTTGCTATTAGGCGTTTATACCAACGGCGCCCAGCTGCGCTACGTGGGGAAGGTTGGGACAGGTTTCGATGAAAAGACGCTCGCCTTGCTGTATCGGAAGCTCCGCGCGCTTATTCAACGAAAGTCCCCGTTCTCCTCCGACCCTGGCGAGCGTGGTGCAGCTTTTGTCGAGCCGAAACTAGTCGCCCAAATTTCCTATGGGGAATGGACCGAGGAAGGGAAGCTGCGTCACCCTGTTTACCTTGGGCTTCGTGAGGATAAGAACGCCCAAGAGGTTATCTGGCAAGATCACTAGGTCGCGCCCCCGATTTTCCGATGTCGTCAGACTCTCGGAGCGGTCACGACGTGGAATAAGGGTACCGTCGGGATGATCGGCGTCTTGGGCCACGAGGTGGATCCATATGTCCCTTGAGAAGTACCGGCAAAAGCGCAATTTTCTGATTTCCCCCGAGCCTCATGGAGCGGCCCAAGTGGCTTCGGCTCGGAAGCAGCGGCTGCGATTTGTGGTTCAAAAACACCGCGCCACGCAGCTGCACTACGATTTCCGGTTGGAGTTCAGCGGCGTATTGCTTTCTTGGGCTGTTCCCAAAGGTCCTTGCCTTGATCCTTCCGTGAAGCGCCTGGCCATGCAAGTGGAAGACCATCCACTCGAATACGGTGGCTTCGAGGGCGTCATTCCGGAAGGTGAATATGGAGCTGGCACGGTGATGGTCTGGGATTGTGGTGACTGGGTGCCGGAAGTGGATGACGTTGGAGAGGCCCTCGAAAAGGGAGACCTAAAGTTCACTCTCTACGGCAAGAAGCTGCGTGGTTCCTGGGTTCTGGTGCGCACTCGTGGTTGGGGCTCGAGCGCGCCTGGAAAATCCTGGCTCCTCATTAAACATCGCGACAAATACGCATCCACCATCGACATCGTGACCCAGAAGCCCCGCTCGGCGATCAGTCGGCGTTTGCTGGCCCAGATCGCGCGTGACAACGGCGGCGACGTAGCCAAAGCGGCTACCGGCGACCCGCCCAAACTGCCTCCGCAGCCTCGCATCAAAGCTGTTCACCCTCTCAACGAGAAAAAGACCAAGTCATGACGGCCGCGCGCGAAGAAGTGAACGAGCCCAGCAGCTATTACCAACGATTTTCACCAGGGGGTTCCATGGCCCCGTTGACCGTCGAGCAATCGCGCAGGCAGCGCCCACTGCTCTGCGACCATGACTTCCCCGATATTCTGAATCTGGAGGCCTGCCCGCTTGGAGACAAGGCTGCCGACAAAGCCGGCGCGTGAGTGACTTGAGTCACAGCTTGACTCGAAGGGCTGCCAGGGCTATAGGTAGCTTGAAGAGATGGCAGTGAAGTCTCGGCTCTCGATGAGTTCTATTCTGATCAGGTCGGTGGCCTTGGCTGTGGTCGGAACTGCAATGATGTCTCCGGCCGTCTGCGCGCAGCGTGGCTCCGGAGGGCGCGCAGGTTTTGGTGTTTCACGTAGCGCCGGCGTTGGGTACTACGGCGGGCGGCGTCATTATGCCAGCGCCGCTTATCTTCCCTGGTTTTATCCGGATTACTACGATTACGGTCCCGACATCGTGGAGGGTCCGCTGCCGCAGATGATCGTATTGCAAACTCCTCAGCCGGCGTCGCAGGCCGTCGCATCCGCGCCGGTTGAACCGCTCGTGATAGAGCTGCGCGGCGACCGCTGGGTGCGAATCACCGGATACGGCGAGCCGCAGGCAGGAGGAGAGTTGATCGGGCTGGAGCAAGCGGTGGCAGCCCGCAACGCACAGCCAAGTCTGCCCCCTGCCGTGCTGATCTTTCGCGACGGGCATCAGGAAGAGATCGGAAAATACGTGATCATAGGTTCGACCATCTACGCTCGTGCCGACTACTGGACGAGCGGGTCGTGGACGCGAAAAGTCAAGATTGGCGAACTCGATGTTCCCACTACGCTGAAGGTGAACCAGCAGCGCGGCGCCCAGTTCCGTCTGCCTTCAAGTCCCAACGAAGTAATGATGCGGCCCTGATCCAGTTCCATCGCACGGAAAAAAAGCAGATCATGCCGAACTCGAAGCGCCGCGGCACCGATATAGGCGAAACTCGATGAAACCCGCAAGACGGTTGGGCCCGAACTTCCTTCTGCGTGATTGTCGCCACCTATGAGACAAACGCGCGACTCTCGCGACCGAAGGGGGAGGCCGAGAGAATGGCGCGGGCACCTACCCCCGACAGGTCATCGCCGGTACAAGCAGCTTCGGAGGGCGTAGCACGCTGGATTGCTGCTAAGATCGATCCTGACGGATAGGCCGGGCTGACGGAATGGCAGACGTAGTGGACTTAAAATCCACGGGCCGAAAGGCCGTCGGGGTTCAACTCCCCGGCCCGGCACCATCGGTGTTAAGCACCTCGGCTGAATTGCCCAGCACCTTCCACTGACCCCGGTAGCGCACATCTCCCTTGCCATTGGGCCGCAGGATTATGCTGTCTACATGGGCTGCCAGGGCCTGCCGCACCAAACCTGGCTGCACGTGCGGGCTGGCCAGCAAGTCCCGAATGCGCGCCAAAGTCGCCCGAATAAAACGGGCCAGGTCCGCCGTCTGGCGGCGCACGCTGCCCT
>JASHRC010000005.1 GCA_030037525.1 Candidatus Acidiferrales bacterium
AGACCGAAGTGCAAACAGGCGTTGACGACGTAGTAGACCTGGTGACCGCGCTCGACCATGTGCCGCACCTTGGTCAATTCCGGACTTTCGATTTCGATGGCTGAACTGGAAAGGCCATCGGTACTGCGGATTTCCTGCACGGCCTCGGCGGAAATGGCGAATGGCTGGCCGGAAACCAGGAAAAGGATCACGCGTTCCGGTTCGCGCCCGCGGCGCGAGCTAAGGTTTGGCGATGTCATGGCGCGACGACCGGAACCAGGCGGCTGATTTTCTCGACCCGCTTTTCCAGCGCCGCGGCGATGCTGTCGAGAGGAAGCACTTCGTCGACGGCGCCTGTTTGGATCGCTTCGGAAGGCATGCCGAAAATCGTGGACGTTGTTTCGTCCTGAGCGATGACGAATCCGCCTGCGGCCTTGATGGCCTGGGCGCCCTTGGCAGCATCATTGCCCATGCCGGTCATCACCACGCCGATCGCCAGCAGGCGCGCGTAGGCCGCGACGGTCTCGAACGCCACGTCGGCGCAGGGGCGGTAGCCGTCGATTCGGGGCCCCGCATCGAGCGAAATTTTCCCGCCCATCGACAGACGCAAGTGGTGCGAGCCGGGGCAAACATAGATCGTGCCGGGTTGGGGCGTTTCGTTCGATTCCGCTTCCTTGACCCGCAGCGTGGAGGTTTCGCTGAGTTGCAGGGCGAACTGTTTCGTGAAGGTGGCGGGCATGTGCAGGATCAAAATCACGGCTGCCGGAAAATCCTTGGGCAGACCGGACGCGACGCGCGTCACCGCTGCCGGGCCGCCGGTCGAGGCGGCGATCACGATGATCGGGGGTTTGCCGCCGCTGGGCGCCGCGGCGAGTCGAGCGGCAGGCATCGAGGGCAGGGCCAGTTTCGAGCGGGTTGCGGTGCGGACGACGCGAACCTTGGCGGCCAGCTTCAGCTTGCGCGTGAGTTCTTCGCGCACGGTTTTCATGTCCAAATCGACTCCGCCCGAAGGTTTGGGGACGAAGTCGATGGCGCCCAGGTCGAGCGCCTTGAGCGTGCTCGAAGCGCCTTCGCGCGATTCAGAGCTCACAATTACGATCGGCCGCGGATGCTGCGACATGATCAATTCGGTCGCTTGCAGGCCATCCACGTGCGGCATCTTGATATCCATAGTGATCACGTCGGGCCGAAGAGATTCGGCCAGTTGGACGCCATCGCGGCCGTCGCGGGCCTGCCCCACGACTTCCAGCTGCGGATCGGAGTTGATAATCTCCTCGAGCACTCTGCACATGAACGGGGAATCGTCCACGACCAAGACGCGAATTTTCTTCTCGCTCGCGTTGGCCATCTCAGCTACCCCGCAGCGCGATGTCGGCTGCGGCCCTTTCTGGCGACGGTTCCGAGCCGATCAGGCTCTCGACGGCCGCGATCAATTGGTCCTCTTGCACGGGCTTGGTGAGGAAGGCCACCGCTCCTTCCTTCAAGGCGCGGTCGCGGTGCTTGGCTCCGGCACGCGAGGTGACCACCAGCACCGGGATGCGTCGTGTGAGCGGATCCTGGCGCAGGTGGGCCATGAGTTCGTAGCCGTTCATGCGCGGCATCTCCAGGTCGGTGATGAGAAGATGGCAACCGACCTGGGCGACAATTTCCGAGGCTTCCAGCCCGTCGGATGCGAGCTTCACCCGGTAGCCCGCCTTTTCGAGCATGCGGCCCACAAATTTCCGCACGCTGATCGAATCGTCGGCGACCACCACGACGCGGTCGTTGGCAATGGGATCGACCGCCTCGGCGGGAATGCTGCCGTGAGCGACCGCTTCGGCTCCGGGCGCGAACACCCGCGCCGCCGGCGAAGACGCCGGCAGAACGTTTCGGTCGGCGGCATCGGAGGAGACCAGCCGGTTGAGATCGACCAGCAGAATCAAGCTGCCGTCGGGAGCGATGGTCGTGCCGGGGAAGAGTTTGACGCGGCGGAGATAGTCGCCCAGATTCTTGATGACGATTTCGTCTTTGCCCAGCACCTCTTCAACGACAACGCCCACCTGCCGGCCCGCCACCTTGACGATCACCATGTGGAAGTAGCCGCCCAGCGGTTCGAGCGGTGGCAGGGCAAGCCGCAGATCCAGCCGCACCACTTCGGTGACGACGTCGCGAACCCGGGTGAGCAATTTGCCGCCGACATCCTCGATGTCCGACGGCCGCAGGCGTCGGATCTCTTCGACAAACGCCAGCGGAAACGCAAACACCGAGTTGCCCGAGCGCACGAAGAGCGCCTGCGAGATGATCAGAGTGAGCGGAAGCTTGATTGTGAAGCAGGCGCCGCGTCCCGCCTCCGAGCGGACTTCGATTTCGCCGTTCAAGGCATGGACATTCGATCGGACCACGTCCAGCCCCACGCCTCGTCCCGCCAGCGCGGAAGTGAACGGCGCGGTGGAAAATCCGGGCCGGAAGAGGAATTCGCGCAGTTCGCGTTCGGAGAGCTCGGCGGCGGCGATCGAGGAGAGAGCACCCGATTCCACGACGCTCGAGCGAACGGCTTCGTAATCGATTCCGCGGCCGTCGTCTTCCACTTCGACGAAAATATGGTTGCC
>JASHRC010000050.1 GCA_030037525.1 Candidatus Acidiferrales bacterium
TTTTTGATGTCGGCGCCGAGCGTTCGGGCCGAGGCAAGGTCTTCGGCAAGGGTACGGCCGCGGGGAGCCGTTCCTTTCATTGGCCGCACGGTGATGCGTCCATTTTCGATGCGAAAGAACAGCTCCGGGGAGAGAGAAACAATTTGCTCATCGCCGGCATGAAGAAAGGCGGCGTAGGGAACCGGATGACGCCGGAAGAGCGCTCCAAATAAGTCCCACCCGCTCTGGGTGGTTTCAAATCGCACGCGAGTCGTGAAATTGATCTGGTAGACCTCTCCCGCTTCGATCAGGCGGCGGATTCGGGCGATTCGCTCGCAGTAGCTTTCGCGCGTGATCGCAACCCGCAGGTTCCGAATATCCGCACGGCTTTCCTTTCCCAACGAGATCTGATCGAGGACCACGCACTTGTCGTAGAGAGCAAACCAGGCCAGCGGGTCGGAAACCCGCTCGAGCAAGGGCGCCAGGCGCGGCTCCAGCGCGTAACCGGCCTCGTAGCTGAAAAGCCCTGCGGCTTCGCCGCCGCTTCCGACGTGTTCGGCAACTCGGCGAAGCAGGTCGGTGAGCGATTCTCGGTCTCGTGCGACGAGAATCTGCCGCGGGTTCCAGTAGAGCCGCCAGCCGGATCCCTCCCGCAGCAGGACAAACCCCGGGTGAGAGGCAGCTTCGGCGATCGCGGCTGGGTCGATCATTGGTCCGATCATTTGCGACATTATCCCACGCACCCCCGTCGGGGCGCTCTGGGCGCAAGCAAGAAATCGAAGTCCTACGATCGGGCCTGGCCCGGAACCTCCCACGGCTTAGGCACGGAACCGGCTGACGTTGCGTATTTCTTTGCGGTAATCGGGCGCCAGAATCTCAACCGTGCGGCACATTTCATAGAGACGCGAGCGAATGCGCTTGCCCACGCGGTCTGTCAGCGAATCTTCGGCGATCGCTGTGCGCACCCCCGCCGGGCGCGAAGGCAGGTTGGCCGATGGCGCGGCCTCCACTCGATCGGTATCGAGAAAATTTGTGGTCAGCAGGGTGACGCGCTTCTCGTTGTAGCGCGTGTTCAGGATATGGCCAACGGTTTCAAGCGCCCACAAGGAAGGCTTGCTCGATCCCACATCATCGAGCACCAGCAAGTCGGTTTTGAGCACCGGCTCGAGCACACTCATCTCGGTTGTCTGGTTCTCCGGGTTGTAACTATCCTGGATAGCTTTGAGCAGCTCCCGATAATCGTAAAAAAGGCCGCTATGCCCGCGCAGCACAATCTCCTTGAGCGCCGAGACGGCCAGATGTGTCTTGCCTACGCCGCAGGGGCCCATCAGCAGCAAGCCATGCTCGCTTTCGATTTCCCGCACCGGGGCAAATTCTTGGGCGAAGCGCGCGACGATAAGCTTCGCCTGCGCGAGACTGCGATTCCATCGATCCAGTTGCTCGCGCGACACATTCTCGATTTCATTATCGATCTCGTAGTTTTCAAAGTCACAGTGGCGATAGCGCTCCGGCACACGGGCCCTGCCGAGAACGCGGTCCGTCCGATCCCGTGAGGTGCAATCGCAGGGGACTGCCCAAACCATTTTGGAATTGTTGCGGTCAGCACCCGGGGAAAGAGCCTGCGCACCTTCGGTCGTGCGCTCCACGACCTTCCAGCCGCTGCCCTGGCAGAGGGGACAATCCGCTCGCGCCATTCCAGAAGCATAAGCGGCCGATCGAGCGAGCGCAAGCAGACCTCGGGCTGTGAAAATAGACAGGAATTGTGGATTTCCAGACGTTGCCGCCAAGCGAAATGGCCGAAGCAAAACGGAGATTTCGGCGGGCAGGTTAGGGAATAGGCCAGGCATCCAGCGGGGCGCTAGCGCCGCTCGGAAAAACCAGGCGCAACGGAGCTCGCGGGCTTTCAACGCCCCGAGCTTATGTCAGTTTCGCCAGGACTCCTGATACTTCCTGGATATCCGGAACGGTCGGAATGTCGTAACTCTTAAACCAGGCCAGTCGTCCGCTGCGGTCGACCACCGCGATGGCCCTTCCGGTGATTCCCTTGTCGGCCAGATACACTCCGAACTTGTCAGCGACAGCACCGCGGGGATTGAAGTCGGCGAGCAGTGGATAAGGGATGCCCATCTTCTCCGCGAACGCCTTGTGTGACCAGACGCTATCAACGCTTAGGCCTAACACTTGCGCATCGAGCTGCTCGAAGCGTTTCAGATCGTTCACGAAGCAGGCATGCTCGTTCGAGCACACTGGGCTCCAATCGAGCGGATAGAAAACGATGACCACGTTCTTTTTGCCGTGGAAGTCCGATAGCTTCACATCCTTCTGATTTTGATCCTTCAACGTAAAATCCGGCGCTGCGGCTCCGACTGACAGTGCCATCCTGACCTCCTTGGTTCGCCGCACGGGGGCGTCGATTTCTGGCGGCTACTTATGATAGCCGAAGGCTCTCAAATTTGGAAAAGCCTCTCGATCTCAACCCGAGGGGATCGGAGGATCGACCGACGCTTACTGTTGCGGCTTGGCCGGCGTGGCAGGAGCGGGAGCGGGCCTGGCAGGCTGCTTGGCGGCGCCGGAAGAACCGCTCGTACCGGCCTTGACCGGGTAAGCTTGGTCGTAGATGCGAATGATGTCCTGCGTCACATCGATCCCATTGGCCGCGTAAATCACCGGCGTCTGCTGCGAAGAGTCATCCAGAATCACGGAGTAATTGTTTTCCTTAGAATATTTATCGAGCACGTCGATCATCTTGCGGCCGATGCGGTTGATCACATCCTGCTGCGCGTCGTTGGTATCCTCCTGAAATTCCTGCTGCTTTCTTTGAAACGCGCGCGCCAACTGGTCGCCCTGCCGGGACAGCCGCGCCTTCTCTTCGTCACTGAGGGTGGTCTGGCCGTTTTGCAGCCGGACGCGAAGGTCTTCAATCTGCTTTTGCATGTTCTGAAGCTCGGTCGTCCGTGGAGCGAATTGCGACTGCAGCTCGGCAGCAGCCTGTTTGCCCTCGGCCGTGCCGACGATGGCGGCCTGCATATTGATCACGCCCACTTTCATCGTGGGCTGCGACGGTGGATTAGTGGACTGGCCCCAAAGCGCCTGTGCCACGAGCAGCGCCGCCAGAGTTGAAAATCCCCCTCGAATCTTCATTCTGACTCCTTACCGCAACTAGATTGTAAATTTGAGCTCAATCGAAATCGCGAATTATAGCCGCCCACTTAGAGCATGGTCAAGCCGGGCTTGGTTGCCCATACCTAGTGGAGCAGCGGGGCCAGCAAGACTTGGTTATTGTCCTCGTCCACCAGAACGGCAAGATTCAGAAGCGGATCTACGGCCACCGCATTCGGCCCCATCACCGGCGCCGTCACCTGGTTGCCCCCCAGGCCGATCACCGCACTTACCTGCGGCCCCAGGCAGGCCGGAGCAGCGGCCGTGGGGGGACACAGATAGGAAAGCAACGTCATGGTCTGGCTGACCGAGCTCACCGTCACGAGCGTGCTGGTCTGGAAATTGTAGGCGAGCGAGGTCGGCCCCACACCCACGCTGACAGGAGTTCCCAGAAAACTGGTCGGGTCGTCGATCACGATCTCGTTGGCCAGGCTATTGGCCGCCAGGAAGACCTGGTTCAGGGGGTCAAATACAATCCCCGTCGGGTTGGAAAGGCCCGACGTACGCCCCACCAGCGTTCCTCCCGTTGCCATGTCGAGAAAATCAATGATGCTGGTCGACGAGTCGGTGGCTACAGCCGCATAGGGAAACAGCGGGTTCGTGTCGATGGCCACGGCAATCGGGTTGTGGTCGATCTGGGGGCCCAAGGTGATCGACGCGGTAGGCAAGGTAGTGCTGGTCGCTGGCGTTATGCCCTCGACCACCGTAGTGCCCCCCGGCGACGTCGGGCTGGTGAGCGTCGTGTCGGTGATCAGCCCGGCGGACGTATCTGGATTGACTGCCACGCCAGTCGGCCCGGTCCCGCAGCCGCCCGGGCACAAGTTGATCGGAGGGCTCGTCTGAGTGACGTCAATAAGAGTGGCATCGTTGCTGCCATTATTCGCGACCAGGGCAAGACCCAAGCGCGGTATCTCAGCAACCCCCTCGGGAGCTGTACCTACCGTGATCGGCGGAAGAGCCTCAATCGATCCTGCCTCGAGCTGTGTGGGTCCGATCGGCGTCTGGGGAGTCAGGGTCACCAGCGAAACAGTGCCATCGACCGAGTTGGTGACGATCGCGAGGTCGCGGTCGGTGTCCACAGCCACACCTACCGGACCGTGGCCGACCGGCACCGGAACGACCACGGTTAGATCGGTGACGTTGGAAACGACACTTCCGGGATTCAGGATCTCTAAGGCGAAATTTCGCGGCGCGCCGAGCAGACCGCCTGGGCCGCCCGGAACCACGGCCGTCAGCTGGCGAGAACTGACGAAGGTGGTCGCCAGCGGTATGCCGTCCAGCGTGACTTGCGAACTCGCCGTGAATCCTGATCCGTTGATGGTGAGCGCCACGTTTGCGGCCTCACTCGGCCCGCCGAAGATCACCGCGGGGCTGGCCTCAACAATCTGGACAGGGTCGAGCGCGGGTCCGAGCGAGACAAAGTAAACCTGGTTGTTCTTCTGGTCCACGGCTACGGCCTGATTGGTCGCCGGGTCGACCGCCACGGCCTGGAGGTTTGCGCCATCGAATCCACCGACGTTCTGGAGCACCACGCCGTTTTCCAGGTTGACGATGACGGCGCTTGCGCCTGGGGTGCTTCCGCTCACTGCGATTCCCACGTTTTCCAACGGATTCACCGCAGCGGCGCCGAAACCTATCTGACTGAAGTTGTGCGCGCCGCTGGTCACCGTGGTCACCGCGAAATCAAGCAGGCTGAACGTTTCGAGCGTGCCGGCCACCGGATCGCTGACCAGCGCTTCGTGTGCCTCCGAGTCGACTCCGATCCCTTGGGCTGAACTGGAGACGGCAATCGCAGCGATCACTTGAGGCGCGCGCCCGCTGGGCAAGCCCGCGCTGGGAGCGACGCCCAGATCCACCATGCCCACTGACGCGGAGCCGCCCGGAGCGACCACAGCCCAATTAAGCCGCGGATCGATGGCAACCGATGGATAGGTTCCGGTGCCATAGGCAGGGGAGCCGGCTCCGCCGCCAACCTGCCCGACAATCGTCGGCGTTCCGCTCGAGAGATCGAGCACCATCGCATGGTTCGACTCCTGATAGGCAACCAGAGCGCGGTGAGTCAGCGGGTTAATTCCGACCGAATACGGCACCGGAGATGTGCTCGTAGGTCCCATGTTGACCGCGAGCGGTGTTCCGATGACTGCCCTGGTGACCAGGTCGATCGTCGAAACGGTGAACCCACCGCTGTTTACGACCAGTGCCCTTGCATGGGGGAGTAGGTCATCCACCGCGACTCCCGTAGGGCTGCTGCCGACGTTGCTGATCGTCGCCAGGAGGCTCGGCGGCGTGGTCAGGCCGATCAAAGAGACCGAGCCGCCGCCGGTATTGGCCACCACGGCGATCCCGTCCGCCTTGTCGATGGCCACAGCCGAGGGGCTCGAGCCGACTGCGACGGTCAGCGCATTTGCCGAACTCGGAATGGATCCCGGAAGCGGGGTCACTCCCAAGTTGATAGCAGACATGGCCGGTGCGCCGGGAGTAAGGCCCGAGTTGGTCACTTCGATCGGATAGAGGCCCGGCGTGCTCAGGTTGCCGCTCGGAATCTCAAGCGACAGCTGGCGGCTGCTTGTCACCGTAGCGGTGACTGGCTGGCCGTTAAACGTGGCCGTGGTGGCGCTCGAAGCAAAAAAGCCGCCGGTCAGAACGACTGTGGGACTCGAGGCACTGCTCTGGGGCACGCTTTCCGGAGAAGTGCTGATCACCGCGGGCCGAACCGCTATCACGTTCAGATTCTGCACTGAGGGAGGATTGCCCTCCTGGTCCTGAACGCCCACGGCGACCGTTCCGGCCTGGGTCAGCTGCGCAGCCGGAATCGTAGCACGCAGCAGGGTTCCGCTGATGAGGTTCACGTTGGCGAGGGGGAGGGTGACGCCGCCGGCAACCACATTGGTGGTCGAAAGGAAATTCGTTCCGGTCAAATAGACGTCTTGCTGGACCGCTCCCTGCGCTGTGGTGGGAGGGTCGATCGCGGTCACCGTCGGCGGCGTGGAAGCCACCACACTGACCGTGGCAGTTGCCGTTTGGGTCGAGTCGGCGGCTGAGGTGGCCTGGATGATTGCCGATACGGCGCTTGCCGGCGCCGTGTACAACCCGCTCGCGCTGATCTCGCCGTTCGGGCCGACCGTGCCACTGGCAACGCAGGTGCTCACCGCGCCATTTGCACCGGCCTGACAAACCTGCCAGGATACGGCCAAATTGGCCGTGCCGGTAACGGTCGCGTTAAATTGATAGGTTTCCGACTCGCCCACCATGGCGCCGGTCGGAGAGATACTCACGCGAATGCCCGACTCAATCGTCACCGTGAACGTTCCGAACTTGGTCGTATTCACGCAGCTCGTGGCCACGATCAAGAAACTGTCGGGCTGCGTGGGCGCAGGAGGAGCGGTATAAAGAGCGGTTGGGGTGATGGTTCCGTATCCGGTGAGAGGCTTCGAGACTTTTGGTATGTTGGTGCACTGCACGGGCCCCACGCCCTGCGTGCAGTCGGTCGGTGCGGTCGTGGTCGAAGCCAAAGGCAGGCAGATCTGCCAGAAGACAATGTTCGACGTGAGGCCCGTGACAGTGGCCGCAAACTGAGCCGAAGTGCTCTCCAACAGCGTCACCGACGTGGTGGTCGCGCCCGTGGTCGTGGTGGTGATGGTGATCTCGACTGGCGTAACACTCGAGCTGCAGCCAGCCAAGATCAGAACGACCAGCGCTAGAAGTGCGCCGAGCCTCCACGCCCTCACCTCGCTCCCTCCCATCACTCGGTTCCCCCTGGTCAGAATGTGCGGCTGACCGCAAACCGCAGAGTTCGCGCTGCTTCAAACAAGCTCGGCGCAACGGTTTCCTCGGACCTGGTCACAGACAGAAAATTCTGAAGACTCGGAACGATCTCCGACTGGTAAACACCCAGTTGCTGAAGCGCCTGACGCTCATCCGGAGGCACGTAGAACGCCCCCCTCGGCGGTTCCACAGTCCGGTCAAAGCGCAGGTAATTGTACGCGTAGTAGATTCGAAACGGCGCTTGAATGATCGGGATCTGGATGCCGATTTCCAGTCCCGCCGAGGTGTGGGGATGGAAGTTCGTGTCCGGGGCAATCTGGAGGCTGCGCGGTATTTGGACGCAATTGGGGCCCGGGCAAGGGAAGTCCGCGTTGGGGTACTGCTGATCGATCAGCGCCGTGGCCGCAGGGTCCAGCTGAAGCTGGTCCTTTCGCAGGATTCCCACTACGCCCAGGTCGTTAAAAAAGCTCATGGTCACGTAGTTTTTTACTAACGGGATTCGATACTCCAGATTCGAAATGGCCTGGGTATCGCCGCCCGGGCGAATGGGCACGAATTCCAGCACGTTGAAGGGCCTGGTGACCTCGGTCGGCTGGCCGAACTGATTGAGCTGGCTGGGATCGAGGTAGGTGATGTTGGTGGTGGTCGAGTAGGGAATGAAGACAAACGGCGAGATCGTGTAAAAATCAAACCCCCGCACATCCTGTTCGCCGCCCGCGTAAATGCGGTTATTGGGCGGAATTTCCTTGCCTCCGTAGCCGGTGATCGTGCTGCCCAGAAGGCGCACGCCGAAGACGTTGCGGTGATGATAGAGGGGATGGAAATAGGAGAAATTCACGACATTGTTGACGGTGTTGACGTTGCCACCGAGCGGCCCGCCGGCAAAGGTCGCTCCGTAGGAGAAACTTCTCCCGTGCGTCGGGAAAATGGGGTTGTCGCGCGTGTCCCGCGTGATCGTCGGCGTAACCTGGCTGACCTGGATGCCGGTCAGAGCCGTGGGGCCGGCCAGACTCGTGTATTTGGTGAACTCGAACAGCAGGGTCGCCGCCTGGCTGAACGGAGTGATGTTTGTTGTCGAGAGCCCATAGCTCACTCCGATGCGGGTGAAAGACAACTTGCGCAGCGGCTCGCTGGCAAAGACAGTGAAGCCGTGCGAATTGGTGTTGTAGTTTTCCTGCAGCGCGGGGTTGATGGCAATGGGCTGGCCGGCCAGGATTCCTTCCTGGCGGGCAGTGTTGTAGTCGAACTTGGTCTCAAAGACGGTAAACCCAGTGGCAATCGGACGGTCAAACAGATACGGCTCGGTGAAGCCAAACTGAATGCTGGTCTGAATGTTGCCGACCTGCGCCGACAGAGTGAGGGTCTCTCCCAGGCCCAGGAAGTTGTTGGTCTGGTAGGAGAATCCCACGAAGCTCCCGGCCAGTCCGCTCACGCCGCCCGAGAAACTGATGGACTGCTTGCCCTTCTCCTTCACCTTGAGATTGATATCGACGGTTCCCGCCTTCACATTACGCCTCAGCTCGGCGTTTTCCGGCTTGATGGTGTCGAAGTAGCCCAGCTGGTTTAAGCGCAAAAGGCTCAGTTCCCAGAGCCGGTTGTTGAATACCGCGCCTTCGTCGAGCAGCAGCTCCCGGCGAATCACCTTGTCGCGCGTGGTGGTATTACCGGAAAACTCGATGCGGCGGACAAAGAACTGCTTCTGCTGGTCAAACACCATGGATAAATTCACGATCTTGGTGTCGTCATGGACGTCGAATTCCGGCTCGGCGACAAAATCGATGTAGCCCCATTCGCCGTAGATCTTTTTGAACATGTCGAGCGACTTGCGGATCTTGTCTGCATCGAAAATGTCGCCCTGCTTCAGCGGGAACTGGTGGGCCAGGAAGTCTGGCTTGAAAATCAACCCCTGATCGGGATCGGCGCTGCGGAAGGTCAGCTTCCCCATGCGGTACTGCGGGCCTTCTTCAACCGAGATCACGATGTTGGTCGCCTTGCCGTGCTGGGAGCCAATGCCCGGCAGGGGCAGCGGAACCCCTCCGCGGTTGAGATCCACCGTCTTGAGGTCCTTCAGTTCGACATCCACCCGGAAATATCCGTGATCCTGATAGAGACCCCTCACCCCGACTTCCATGTCTTCGTCGAGTTTCGGCCGATTGAACGTCTTGGCCATGACCGGAATATCAAAGAAGTACAGGGGGATTCCGTAAGGTCGGTCATGCTTCATGGCGCGAATGATCTTGCGCGTGGAAAAGGCGCGATTGCCGACCACGGTGATCGTCCCCACCTTTACTTTGGGCCCCTCGTTGATGTTGAACACGAGCTTGACGGCGTTGGTGGCCGGGATGCGCTCGTAGGTCGGCTTGACGGTGGCAAATTGCCGCCCGTGCTCGGCCAGCAGTTCCTTGATAATGACCTCGGCGCGTTTGATCTTGGTGGGATCGAACTGGCTTTCCACGCTCAAGCCGACCTTCTTGTCCTTAAAGGCGTCCAGGATGTCCGATTCGGTGATCGACTTGTTTCCCTTATATTCGATGCGACGGATGATGGGTCGTTCGGTCAGATAAAAACTGACAATCTTGCCGTTGGGATGCGCGGGGTCGTCCTCGACCTCCAGCCGAATATCCTCGAAGAACTGCGTATTCCACAGGGCCTGGAAGTCTCGGCGCACCGCTTCGGGACTGTAAGGATCGCCCTGCCGGGAGAAAATTCGGGCGCGCAACGTATCCCGCTGCACGCGGCGCGTGCCGATGAATTCGATACGGGTGATGATGTAGCCCGGCCCGCCGGCTTCTTGGGCCTGAGCCGCAAGGGAGTTGGTCCCAACACCGAGAAAGCACACCACGGCGGCTGCCTGGACTGCGAGCAGAAAAATCTTCCTGCAGGCGGCCATAGTTCCGCTCAAGGCCGCAGTATCCCGCTCAAGATTTCTTGCTCCCCCGCCAGATCTGGTTGGACCCGGCTAGCGCGTGTAGGATTCCTAGTGGGCCACCGGGGTTGCTTCCACGACGGGACGAAATGCGAGACCCTCGCCGGAGAGGAACACCTCCAGCGTTGCCGGCGTCTGCAGTCCGCCCTGAATGAGGGCCTCCGACAGCGGATCTTCGACGTATTTTTGCAGCGCGCGCCGGAGCGGCCTCGCGCCGTAATTTCGGTCGCTGCAGGTCTTCTCGAGAACCCACTGGCGGGCCTCAGGTGTCATCGCAATTTGCACCTGGCGATGCACCAGCGTCTCATTGATCTGTCCTACCAGCAGATCGATGATCAGCAACAGATCGTCGTCGGTGAGCGAATTAAACAGGATCACCTCGTCGAGCCGGTTCAGGAATTCGGGATTGAACACCCGCTTGACTTCTCCCATCACCATGTCGTCCTGGCTCTTCACCGCGGCCAGTTCGTCGGGTGACTGGAAGCCCAGTCCGGAATGCTTCTGCAATTGCCGCGCGCCGATATTCGAGGTCAGGATGATGATGGTGTTCCGGAAATCGACGGTGTTGCCCAGACCGTCAGTCAACTGCCCGTCTTCGAACACCTGCAGCAGGATGTTATAGACGTCCGGATGTGCTTTCTCGATTTCATCGAGAAGGATGACCGAGTAGGGAGTGCGGCGCACCCGCTCGGTCAGCTGCCCCCCTTCTTCGTACCCCACGTATCCGGGAGGCGCGCCGATCAGCTTGGACACCGAATGCTTCTCCATGTACTCGGACATGTCAAAGCGGATCAGGGACTTTTCGCTGCCAAACAGGAACTCGGCCAGCCTCCGCGCCACTTCCGTCTTGCCTACTCCCGTGGGCCCGAGGAACAAGAAGCAGCCGACCGGGCGACCGGGCGCTT
The DNA here is from genome assembly GCA_030037525.1 of Candidatus Acidiferrales bacterium. GTDB lineage: Bacteria > Acidobacteriota > Terriglobia > Acidiferrales > UBA7541 > Palsa-295. Next base: position 10,735 of record JASHRC010000050.1, read on the forward strand.
TTAGCCCGGCGCGGCTGCGGCGGATCGCGCGCGCCAGCGAGGTGATGGCCCGATCCTGGCTGATAATCCGGCGATGCAGCTCCTCTTCGATGCGCATCAGCTTCTGCTGCTCGTCTTCCTTGATCGAGGTAACCGCAATTCCCGTCCAGCGCGCCACGACTTCCTCGATATCTTCCCGGGTGACCACGCCGGTCGAGGAATCGTCGATCTTGAGCTTCTCTCGGAGCGCGCGCAGATGCTCCTTTTCCTTGCGCTCCTCTTCGGAGTAAAAGCGCGCCTTCTCAAATTCGTGGTTGGCGATGGCTGTTTCCATGCGGTGGGTGATGAATTTCACGCGCTTCTGCACTTCGGCCACTTCGTCGGGCAGCATGGCCTGGCGCAGCTTCACGCGTGCGCCCGCTTCGTCCAGAAGATCGATGGCCTTATCCGGCAGGAAACGGTCGGGAATGTACCGGTTCGACAAATACACCGCATAGCGGATGGCCTCTTCGGTATAGCTCACGGCATGAAATTTCTCGTAGCGGTCCCGCACGCCCTCGAGCACGTGAATGGTCTCTTCCTCATTGGGCGCGGAAACCTTTACGGCTTGGAACCGCCGCTCGAGCGACCGATCCTTCTCGACCGACTTGCGATATTCGGCCGGAGTGGTCGCGCCGATGCATTGAATCTCGCCGCGGCTGAGCGCCGGCTTCAGGATGTTGGCGGCATCGAGCGACCCTTCGGCCGATCCCGCGCCC
>JASHRC010000051.1 GCA_030037525.1 Candidatus Acidiferrales bacterium
CGTCAGAGAAAGTCTCACAGACATTCGAGAACTGCTGACCGGGAAGCACGCTCAGCCTGCGATCATTCGCCAAGAGCTATCCCGACACATTGACGCAATCAAGCTCTCACCCGACGGCAAGGACGCAATCCGCTACAAAGGCGAGTGGAAATTGCTAGGTGATGGCGTGCGCGATAGGGAGTGTGCCGAGGGGCAGAGTTGAACTGCCTACGCCGGCCTTTTCAGGGCCGCGCTCTACCGGTGAGCTACCTCGGCACCGCAACAGGATTTTACGGAAAATTATAGCGGGCGCAAAGTGAAAAGCCACCGGCTGTCTAGCGGATGACTGCATCGAACTAAACCTGCGGACGGCGTGGGTGCCGATGACTTCCGCGACGGGACCAGGCCAGGATTGGGAAGCGATTCGGACTGCAAACAATCATCCGCTTGCGCTGCATCTTCTTTGGCTCCGCCCGTTGGCAAACTCGGTCGCGGCGGGCCCCAGCACGCTCGCAGGTGTAGGCAAAGGCTCGGTCGAATCGACACGAGTCCCATCGATCGGTGATCGTCAAAATCAGTGCATCGATTGGTCGAACTCGCGCATCCAGTCTTTTTTCTTTAGGACCTCACGCGGTCTCGAGCCGTCAGCGGGACCTACGATTCCGTCTTTTTCCATCAGGTCGATGAGGCGGGCGGCGCGGCCGTAACCGATGCGCAAGCGGCGCTGCAACGTGGAAGTTGAGGCTCGTCCCATTTCGCAGCAGACGCGCACGGCATCCTGATACAGATTGTCGTCGACGTCCTCTTCCCCGGAATCGGAATCCTCGCCGGCACCGCCTTCGCCCGCAACGGCCTCCTCCTTGGGAGGCTTGAGCAGCTCTTCGTTGTAAGTTGCATTGGCCTGTTCCCGCCAGAAATCACACACCGCGACAACTTCGTTCTCATGGACGTACGGACCGTGAATGCGATGCAAGCGCGAAGATCCCGCCGGCAGGAAAAGCATGTCGCCTTTGCCCAGCAGCGATTCCGCGCCGTTGGAATCCAGAATGGTGCGGGAATCGACCTTGCTCGCCACACGGAACGAGATGCGCGCGGGGAAATTGGCTTTGATGAGGCCGGTGATCACATCAACGGAAGGCCGCTGAGTCGCCAGAATCAGATGGATCCCGACGGCGCGAGCCATCTGCGCAAGGCGCGTGATCGATTCCTCGACGCCGTTGGTGTCAACCATCATCAGGTCAGCCAGCTCGTCGATGACGATGACGAGGTAGGGAAGTGGCCGGTGCTCGCCCTCCTCTGCGTTTTCAAACAGAGACAGCGACTGGCCCTTTTCGAATGTGCGGTTGTACTGGTCGATATTGCGCACGCCCCGTCCTGCCAGCAGTTTGAGGCGGCGCTCCATTTCGCGTGTGGCATTGCGCAGCACGTTCGCTGCGACTTTGGGATCGTTCACCACTGGCGTAAACAGGTGGGGAATATCGGCGTACAGGCCCAGTTCCAGCCGCTTCGGATCGACCAGCACAAGCTTCATTTCTTCCGGAGTCGTTCTGTAGAGCATGCCCATCAAGAGCGAATTGATGAACACGCTTTTGCCGGTTCCGGTCGAACCGGCGATCAGCAAGTGCGGCATCTGCGTCAACTCCGTTGTGCGGATGCGGCCGATCAGATCCTTTCCCAAAGCCAGCGTGAGTTTCGACGGGGAGTGCGAGAACTCGGGAGATTCAATCACGTCACGCAGAGCGATCGTCTCGCGCTTCGGGTTCGGCACCTCGATGCCGACCGTCGATTTGCCAGGAATCCGCTCGATCAGAATCGACTCGGCGCGGAGAGCCAGACAGAGATCGTCACCCAGGCTGGTGATGCGGCTGTACTTGATGCCGGCTTCGGGCTTGAATTCGAAAGTCGTGACCACCGGTCCGGGATTGATCTGGGTCACATGTCCGCCCACTTCGAATTCCGCGCACTTCTGCTCAATCGCTCGAGCGTATTCCTTTAGCTCCGACTCATCCATCCGTTCGCTCCGCTCGGCGCTGCGCAGAAGGACCGTGGAGGGAAGGCGAAAGCTCGGCTTGCCGCGCGAGATCTTGGGCTCTGAAGAGCCCTGGGTGGGGGAAGGAGCCCCCTTTTCGTGGAATTCGACTACGAAGGGAGAGCGCTTGGCAGCCTCCACGAGCGGTTCCTCTTCTTCGACGAGTTGCTGCTCTTTCGCGGAGATGCGCTGTTGCGCCACAGGCGGACGGCCCGCAATCTTGATGTCTTCGACTTTCCTCCGGAGGAGGGTTGCTTCGCGTTGCTCGCGCCACGCTTTCAGCCGCTCGATCAATCTGCCGACCAGACCGTCGCTGGCCATGGGCTTGTTGGCCCAGGCCACGGCTGCCCGAAAAGAGAAGCTCGTGGCGAGCAGCAGCGCAGCCAGCAGCGTCGCGATTGAGACGAAATTCGCGCCCAGCGGGTTCAACGCCGTGCGCATGCCTTCGGCAAGCACGCTGCCGAGCAGGCCGCCCGGCGGAAGAGCGCCGCGAACTTCAGGCATGTGCGTCAACGTGAGCTCCGCCGATGAAGAGGCGACCAAGAGCGTCCAGCCGATGACTTTTGCCAGGGGCGCTTCGACCCTTTGGCTGCGGAACCAGCGCATGGCGACCAGAAACGTTCCGATTGGGAACAGAAACGCGGCATAGCCCGCCAGTTGAAAGCACAGGTCGGAAAGATAGGCGCCGAACGGACCAATCCAGTTGCGCGCCGGCCCCGCGCTCGGCGGCACCGCAGAAACGTTAAAGGAAGCGTCCTGCGGCGAGTAGGAAAGAAGGCTCAGGGCGAGCAGTATGGCGAGACTGAGGCCGATGAAACCGATCAATTCATTGAGGCGCTTGTTTTCAGTTGACGTGAAGACGCGCACGAAAAAGCTCCGTATGGCTCAGCAAGGGAAGGCCCCATCTGCTACAGCCTGCGCGGGCGCTGGCGCGCAAAAGCTGCCGGGGAGGAACGCACCGACTATAGCAAACATCGGGCGAGAGTAAAGAACGAACTTTCACCCGTTTCCTAAGGTTCGGACGGAAGAATAGCAAGATGACTAGCGCCAGGAGAATCACCGCGACGACGCGGCGAAAAAGGTTCCCGGGAATCGTGCCGAGCAGCTGCTTGCCGAGAAGCGTACCGAAAATGACGCCCGCCGTGCCGACACCCAGGTATGTTCAGTTGCCGCCGATACCGCTGCTGGCGAAATAGATGGGCACTCGAGCGGCGTCGACCTTATTCGAGCGATATCGAGCCCATCGCCGCCGAAGGTTGCTGCTACGCTCTCCTGTTCATCGTCGCGCGAAGACGAATGCCGCTCGTACGGTAGCCACAACTCCCGGCAGCCAAGTCGCGATCAGAAGCCTGCCCTCAAACGTTTTACGGCACGGTAGAGCCGTGGAATGCCCGGCAAGAGTGCCTGGGCGAAACAGATTATACAATTCCGCCATGGTCGCGGTTCCCTACAACCAGCAACCGGAGGGTCCATGGCCGAGACCTTGATTGGAGATGTTTTGGATACGGCGTTTTGGATCGCGCACTATCGCGCGTTGGAAAGTAGACGCCGCGATGCGCTTTTTCGCGATCCCTTGGCCGGGGTGCTCGCTGGAGAACGCGGCGAGAAGATCGCCCGCGCGATGCCCATGAGTTTTTGGACCTCCTGGAGCGTGGTGATGCGCACCTGCATCATCGACGATTTCATTCGGTGGGCGATCGCCGATGGGGTCGATACGGTCCTGAATCTCGGGGCAGGCTTAGACACGCGCCCTTACCGCATGGATCTGCCGCAATCGCTTGTTTGGGTCGAGGCCGACTTCGCCCGCATGATTGAATACAAACAGCAGCGCCTCGCGGCAGAGCAGCCGCGCTGCAGGCTCGAACGGGCCAAAGTGGACCTCTCGGACCTGGCCGAACGGCGTCGAATGCTGGCGCGCGTCGACCAAGGTGCCCAGAAAATCGCAATTCTGACCGAAGGAGTGATCCCCTATCTGACCGAGGAGCAGGTGGGTTCCTTGGCGGATGATTTGAGGATGCTCGGGCATGCACCTTACTGGATCGCGGAATATCCCTCGCCGGTAACCATGAAGTACCGAAAGCGTTCACCGCTCGCGCGACGCCTCGAGAATGCGCCTTTCCAGTTTGACCCCAAGGACTGGTTTGGTTTCTTTCGGGAGCATGGCTGGCGGCCGAGAGAGATCCGCTATCTGATGGATGAGGCGGTGCGGCGCAAGCGAACCATGGACTTTCCTTTGTGGATGAGGTTTTGGTTCAGGATTCAGGGCCTGTTGAGCTCGCCGGCCAGCCAAGAGGCCTTCCGGAAAATGACGGGGTACGTGATCTTGGAGCGAATGGACGGCACGACGGCCGGCTGATCAGCTCCTGGTCGGAGGTCAATAGCCGAGGTGGTAATGCAGCCAGGCGACCGCGGCGGCGGCGACCAGGCAATAGATGCCGAACCAATACCAGCGACCTTCTTCCAGCCAGCGGCTCAGCCACTTCAACGCCAGCAGGCCCGCGAGAAATGCCGAAAGGGCGCCGAGGAGGCTGGTCCCCACGCCGAAGGCGAGTTGAGGCGCCAACTGGTATTGCGATTGGAAAAGCCTCCATGCTTCGCGCGCGTCGGCAGCAGGCGTAAGAATCACCGCGAGGGCGAAACTGAAATCCTCGGCACGTACTTTGGGGACGCCGGTGAGCAGGCCTGTCGAAATCGTGGCGCCCGACCGAGAGAAACCACGAAAGGGAAGGCAGAATCCTTGTACGGCGCCAATCCACAGTGCCTGTCCCGATCGGATATCCGGGCCGACGGGCGACGGCTCAGGCATACGCCCTTCGAATAATCCGGCAACCAGAATCAGTACGCCGGCGGCCGCGAGCGCCAGAGCAATCAGATCGAGGCGAGCGAATAGTTGTTCCACCCAGGCGTGAGTCACGTGGCTGAGCAGGCCTTTTTCGATGCCCTCGATGATGCCGCCTCCGACCACCCCGGTCATTACAATGGCTAGGATCAAGGCGACCAGGAAATAGTTGAAGTCGAGCTTCTTGCTAAAGAATGCGCGATACCACCGCTGCCAGAAGTAGACGATCACCGCGACCATGGTGCCGGTATGCAGCATCACCAGCAGGAGGGTCATTTCCGGCGAGGCGGGATCCATGCCCATGAGCTTTTCCGCGACGATCACGTGAGCCGAACTGGAAACGGGAAGCAGTTCGGCCATGCCCTGCACAATGGCGAGAATGATGACGTGCCATAGAGACATCGTTCAAGGTCCCCTTTCGCACCAGCGGGTCCCGGCCAAGCGCCGATAGGCGTGACGGGATTTGGAGAAACAGATTCCCAGGCGCCGCACCATTCAGACCAGGAGCTTGGCCATCGAATAAGCGTCACGGCCGCCCGGATAATAGCGTTTTCTGATCCCGCGAGTACGATAGCCGTGCTTCTGCCAGAAGGCAATGGCCGAAGCGTTGTCGCTTGCCGTTTCTAGCCCAATTTCGCGGACGCCGGCAGCGGCCAGGCGCCTTTCAGCTTCGGCGAGCAGTCGCGAGCCCGTCCCCAGGCGGCGGTAGCGGGCGAGGACGTCAATGGTGATGACGTAACCCCAGGTGTCGCGGTGTGCCGTAAGGATGAAGCCGATGGGCTTGCGAGCGGTCTCCGCAATGATGCAATCCGATCCGGGGAAACGCATGTAGTTACGGAGTTCGCGGCGAGAATAGGCGACGGTAGATTCATAACAGGCTTGATCGATTCGGTAGAGCGCCTCGAAATCGGCAGCCTGAAATTCTCTCAGGCGCAATGGGTGCGAGCGAACTGGCATGAAGAGCCACCCTAGGGGAGTCGGTGCCGAGACCGACCGTCACATCGACTCGTCGGCACTCGGTCCATAGATCGCAGGCACTTTCGCACCCATCGGGCGCAGATAAGTTGAAAGCTGGCCGCGATGGTGGATTTGATCCAACAGAAATCCCCAAGCCATCTCGTAGCCGGTTGCCTGCATGACTTCCTGCCCTTCCATCAGGAAAGGGAGTTTTTCTTCCCAACGCCGCGCAGGGATAGCGCGGAGGCGTTGGGTTAGGCGGTCGTGTTGGTTGTCGTACTGCGTGACGATCTCACCGACCGTGCGCGGGGAGGGGACTTCGGCCCAATGGAAAGCGCCCTTTTCCATTCCCTCGACCAGCGCAGCCTCTTCGCGGACCATCAGCCAAGCAATTTCGCGGGCGGTGCGCGCCTTGGGATCGGCTCGATAATCCGAGCGGTCCTCAGGAATGCGTCCGATCACCTTGCGAGTGGCAGGCGCTTCCCTTTGCCAGTAGGTAATGAAGAAATCCTTGTAATCCATGGGCTCCTCCTCGGGATTCTCGGTTGGAACGCGCAGAGGATTGTAGGCAAACAAAAAGCGAAAGTAAAGTCTCTAGACTTCCAGAATTACAGGCAGAATCAGTGGCCGCTTGGAGGTGTGCTTGTTGAGGTAGCGTTTCAGATCGACGCGAATCTTTTCCTTGATGACGCTCCAGTCCATTTTTTCCTCGCTCGAAGAGCCTTCGACGGTTTTGAGCACCACCTCGCGTGCTCGGGCGAGGGTCTCCTGGCCATCTTCGGCCGGGAGGAATCCGCGCGTGACGATCTCGGGAGAGAGCTCAATCTCGCCGGTGTGTTTGTCAATGACAATGATCGGCACCACGACGCCATCCTCGGAAAGATGTTTTCGATCGCGAATGACCACTTCTTCGACTTCCTCGAGTGACCCGGAATCGACCATTACGCGGCCGGCGGCGACAGGTTCGCGCTCGTACGCGTGGCCGTCGGCGGTGAACTCGACCGGACGGCCGGTTTCCAGCAAGAGCACCTGGCCGGAAACCGAGCCGACCTGCTGGGCGAGCGCCGCATGTTGGAACAGCTGGCGATATTCTCCGTGCAGCGGCACGAAATACTTGGGCCGTACCAGCTGCAGTAAAATTTTCATCTCTTCCTGGCTGGCGTGGCCGGAAACGTGAATCGGCGCATTGCGTCCGCTTTCGTAGTAGACCAGCACCCGCCGACGGAACAGATGATCGATCATGCGGAAAATGGCCTTTTCGTTCCCGGGAATGATTCGAGCGGAAAGAATGACGGTGTCGTTTTCCGCCAAGCTCAAAAGCCGGTGGTTGTCCACGGCGATGCGCGACAGAGCGGACATCGGCTCGGCCTGCGTGCCGCTGGCAAGGACCACGAGTCTCCGCGGATCAAACGTGCGAAGATCCTGGGAGCGGACGAGGCTGCCATCGGGAACGCGAAGTTTGCCGAGATCGTGGGCGATTTCGACGTTGTCCACCATGCTACGGCCCAGCAAGCCTACTTTGCGACCCACCGAACCGGCGATATCGATCACCTGCTGAATGCGGTGGATCGAACTGGAAAAGCAGGAAACCACCACTTTCGCCGGCGCAGCACGGAAGAGTTCTTCCAGGCGCACGACCACGGCGCGTTCTGAGGGTGTAAATCCTGGCCGCTCAACATTGGTACTATCACTGAAAAGCGCGAGAACACCCTGCTGGCCATAGCGTGCGAAGGCATGAAGGTCGAAAGGTTTTCCGTCGACGGGCGTGGGGTCAATCTTATAGTCGCCAGTGTGAATGACGATGCCTACCGGAGTGCGAATCGCGAGCGCCACACAATCAATCGTGCTGTGTGTGACGTGCAGATATTCGATCTGGAACGGGCCGATTTCCGTCGTCTGTCCGGGAGCAATCTGGCGCAGGCGAGCAACATCGAGCAGGCCATGCTCCTCGAGCCGTCGGCGCACAAGAGCCAGAGTGAATTGGGTGCCGTATACGGGCACGTTGAGATCGGCCAGGATATAGGGCATCGCGCCAATGTGGTCCTCATGCCCGTGGGTGAGGACGATGGCGCGAAGCATGTGCTTGTTCTGCTTCAGGTAGGTGACGTCGGGAATGACGATGTCGACGCCGAGGAGTTCCTGCTCGGGAAACATCAGGCCCGCATCGATGACGATCATGTCGTCGCCCGAGCGCAGGGCCAGCATGTTCATGCCGAACTCGCCCAGGCCGCCCAGCGGGACGGCCCATAACGAAGGTTGACTCAAGTAGCTGCGTCCCGGAACTCGAAAATTATCGTATCACAGTAGGAAAATGTGGGTGACAGGCCCAGACGTTCTTCCCCTTTTAAGTCCCGACCCACCCGGAGGAAACTGACTACTGCTCGAGCGCGATGGCTTGCTGGATGTATTTCGACGCTTGAGCGATGTGCTGGATGGCTCGCTCCCGCACGCCGGAGCTGTCGTTTTCTCTCGCCACGTTATCGTGAGCTTTGCCCAGGAGCTTGGCCGCCTCGTTCAGCCGCGCGATCCAGCGCTTGCGGGTGTCGATCGGCGGGTGATCGCCCGGGCCGCGGCCGTCGTTTGCGACCGATTCCAATTCGTTGATGGCGGCATCGATTTCCTCCATAGCGGTCTTCTCCTGATCGTGAAGCACGCCGCTGTCGGGATGTTCGATATAGGCGCGGGCGGTGCGCAGCTGGTTTAGGGCGTCCCGATAGGCGCCGTAGTCCGCTTTTGCCCCGCCGCTCGATGCCAGCACGAGCAGCACGGCCGAGACAGCCAGGAATAAAGGTCTCATCTCGAGCTCACTCCTTCCGGTTGGTTGCCGAGCGGCGCCCGGCGAGGACGGCGCGGGCCGCCAGCGTTTATTGGCGCATACTCTAGCACCGCGGCGCGGGGAAAGGGAAGTTTCAAACTCCAGGAAAATCTGTAAGATGGGCTGCGGATGAAACGGATTGCCATTCTGGGTTCCACGGGTTCGATCGGACGCCAGTGCCTCCGGGTGGTCGATTCTTTGCCGGGTGCGTTCGAGGTCGTCGCGCTGGCGGCAGGCTCGAACGTGCGGCTGGCCGCCGAGCAAGCCAGACGACACCGGCCGAAGGTCGTCTCGATGGCCAGTGAAAAGGCTGCTCGGCAGCTGTGCGAGGCGCTGGAATCGAACCAAAGGCATTCCGCCCGGCCGGCGGAAGTGCTTTTTGGTGCTGAGGGAATTGAGCGCGTCGCCACCTATCCCGACGCGGACACCCTCGTTTCTGCGGCCGTGGGCGTCGTTGGCCTGCGCGCGACCTATCAGGCGATTGAGCACGGCAAGAGCATCGCTTTGGCGAACAAAGAAGTCCTTGTGGCGGCGGGCGAAGTCGTGATGGCGGCAGTCGTGAAGCGCGGCGTATCGCTGCTGCCGGTCGATAGCGAGCACAATGCCATTCACCAATGCCTGCGGGCTGGAGTGCCGGGTGAGGTCAAGCGTTTGGTGTTGACCGCTTCGGGCGGACCGTTTCGTAAAACGCCGCTTTCGCGCCTGGCGAAAGTGACTCCCCGACAGGCGTTGGCCCATCCGAACTGGAAAATGGGCGAGCGTATTACCATCGATTCGGCCACCTTGATGAACAAGGGTTTTGAAGTGATCGAAGCGCGCTGGCTGTTTGGCATGGACCTTGAAAAAATCCACGTCGTAATCCACCCTCAGTCGACCGTTCACTCCATGGTGGAATTTGTCGACGGCTCCATCCTGGCGCAGCTCGGTCCGACCGATATGCGCATGCCGATTCAGTACGCGCTAACGTATCCAGACCGAGTCGCATCTAAGCTGTGCGCACTCGACTGGACCACGCTGGGCAGGCTTGAGTTTGAGGCCGTCCCTCGAGGCAAGTTCCGCTGCTTTGAGTTGGCCAAAGAAGCGGCGCGACAAGGAGGGCCTCTGCCCTGCGCCTTGAACGCAGCCGATGAGGTCGCCGTGGCCGCATTTTTGGAAAGGCGGTTGCCATTCCTCGGAATTCCCTTGGTCATCGAAGAGGTGCTCGAACAGATGCCGCGCACCAGCCTCGGCAGCATTGACGACGTACTCGCGGCGGATCAGGAGGCGCGCCGCCTCGCCCGGTCAGCAGTCGAAAAGCAGAGGGTGCCGCGAACCGGCCGGCGCTGAAGTTTCGCAGAATTTTGCGTCGTTGTTTGGCAATCGGAGCCGTGACTGTAAGCAACCATAGAGGGCCCGCGAATTTTCTGCGATAATTAAATGAGTTAGGTGGGCGGAACGGAATCGATGACCGATACTCTTCGAATGATATTGGCTGGCGGCGTGGTGTTGGGCGTGCTGGTGCTGCTCCACGAATGGGGCCATTTTATCGTGGCTAAATGGTGTGGGGTCCGGGTGGATGTTTTCTCCATCGGGTTTGGGCCGCGGATCTGGGGAGTGAAACGCGGCGACACGGACTACCGCATCAGCGCCCTTCCGCTCGGCGGCTATGTTCGCATGGCGGGCGACAACCCGGTGGAGGAGCGAACCGGAGCCGATTACGAGTTTCTCTCCCGGCCCCGCTGGCAGCGCTGTTTGATCGCTGTGGCCGGTCCGGTGATGAACGTGCTGCTCACGTTCGTCATTTTCTGGGGCATCTATCGGATCATGGGCAGCCCGGTGGACGCATTTTTGAACAAGCCTGCAGACGTTGCCGCGATTCCCGACACTGCCGCAGATTCTCCCTCCGGAGTCTTGCCCGGTGACCGAATTCTGGCCGTCAACGGCGTAAATACGCCGACCTGGCAGCGCGTATTCGCTCAAGTCGACAAAACCAAGCCGGGCGCTCCGGTGACGATTACGGTGCGGCGCGACGGCGCTCAACAGATGATCCAGGCAAGAGCTCCTCAGCATGAAAGTTCGACCGATTCAGTTGTCGGCTATCCCAACATGCCTGCGGTGATCGACGAGGTGGCGATTGGTTATCCAGCCGAGCGCGCCGGAATGAGGGCCGATGACCGGATCGTTCAAATCAATGGGCAGTCCGTTACCAGCTGGATGCAACTGCTCGATCAGGTCCGGAATTCTGATGGGCATCCGATCCATTTCGTGGTCCAGCGCGGCCAGAGCCGGATTCCAATGGACATCACGCCGGTGCGCACCATGGATCCCAGCGGGGCTATGACCTGGCAAGTCGGGATCCAGGAAAAAACGCAGGATGAGTATGTGCGCCAAGATTGGGTCGAATCCTTCCAAGATGCCGGCGCGGCAACGCTGTCGGGCATTCGACAGATCGGCGAGGTCCTCGGCGGACTTTTCAACGGCAAGGTTTCGGTGCGGGATTTGCAAACGGTGGTCGGCATCGCGCGTGAAGCGGGGCGGGCTGCGCAGCGCGGGCCTCTGCGGCTGTTGGAGCTGACGGCCATCATCAGCTTGAATCTGGGCCTGCTCAATCTTCTGCCGATCCCGATTCTCGATGGAGGGCACATCCTCATGCTGGCGGTCGAGGGAACGCTGCGCCGGGAGCTGAGCGTGGCCTTCAAGGAGCGATTGGTGCAGTTGGGGTTGGTTTTCCTGCTGGCCTTCTTCGCTTTTCTCATGTACAACGACATCATCCGGGCGATTCAGGTTCACTACTAAGCTTCCCGAAAGGCACGGAACCCTTGGTATAATGCCCCCCAGAGCGAGCGATGTCCTCCACACTCGCACATCGTGTATCGACGGGCGAACGCATCAACGTCGAGGAAGCCGGCCACCTCCAGCGCGAACTGGGCGTTCGCCGCATCCGCCTGACCCGCCAGCGCCGCGTGGTGCTTCAGGTCATGGAGTCGGCGTCGCGGCACATGGACGCTGAGGAAATCCTCTCGTTGGCACAGCAAATCGATGCGGCGATTACCCGCGTCACTGTCTATCGCACGCTCGACTTGCTCAAGCGCCACGGCCTGATCGACGAACTGGACCTGCTCCACCTTCGCGGGCATCGCCACTATTACGAGAGCCACGGCCCGCGCGACCACATTCATGTGGCCTGCGTTGGCTGCGGCAAAGTGCGCGAAGTCGAAAGCCCTTTGTACGAAGAACTCAAGCAGCAGATTTCTCGCGACTGCGCGATCGAGATTACCGTCGCGCGTACGGAGATCGGCGGCCTGTGCGAGGACTGCCGCGCCAAAGGGTGAGTGGTTTAGCGGCCTGCGCTTGCGGCTCGGTTTTTCCCCTCAAGTCCCTCCGACGAAATCCCGCGATTTCTAGTTGACGGATGGTTGGGGACGCGTCAGGTTTTGCCGAATCCACGCTGAGCCATCCGGCGCAGTAGGGTTACCCCGGAGGAAGATGTGGCCGAGCTGGTGTTCGTGAGAACGAAAAGGCCGAGCTCGATCGCACTGGCGCTTGCCTTAAGCGCCGTCCTGCTGTTTTGGTCGGTGAATTACATTGTCGGCAAAATCACCCTCAGGCATATCCACGCGCTCACGCTGGCCGTCCTGCGGGCCGAACTGGTTGCCGTGATTTTGTTGGCGATCTATTTGCCCAAGCGGGAGCACAGGCCCTGGCGCGGCCGCGACATCTGGACGTTCACCTACCTGGGCTTTCTCGGCTATGCGGTAAACCAGGGCTGCTTTATCGTCGGACTGGGCAGCACCACTTCGAGCCATTCCGCCATCCTGATCGCTTCCTCTCCGATCATCATCCTGGTGCTCGCAAGCGCCATGGGACTGGAAAGGCTCACCGTCGCCAAAGTCCTGGGCATGGCGATCTGCTTTGTTGGCGTCGTGCTGCTCGAAACCGAACAGGGGTCTCCCGTACATTCGCCGCTGCTGGTCGGAGACCTCATCACGCTGGCCGGAGTGGTTGGCTTCTCAGGCTACGCGGTACTGGGGAAGAGGGTGGCGCGTGCGTACGACACCGTTTCCATGAACACGTTCAATGCCATGGCCGCCGCGATCCTACTGCTGCCGCTGGCCGTGCAGCAGGGAATTCGTCTTGATTGGAAAAGCGTCGGATGGGTTGGCTGGGCAGGTTTGCTCTACATGGCCGCGCTCAGCGCCGTAGCGGGCTATTTGTTGTTTTACTGGGCGTTGCGCCACATGGACGCCTCGCGCGTCGTGGCGGTGAACTATTTTCAGCCCGTGCTTGTAGTGTTGCTCTCGATCCCGCTCTTGGGTGAACGCCCCACCGCGAGGCTCCTCGGCAGCGCGGCGCTGGTGATCCTGGGCGTCTATCTTGCCGAGCGTGGATCGGTCTGAGGGGATCAAAAAGGCGGCGTTTGGGCTACGCCGCCCCGGGGGATTGCTCTACTGCTTGGGCGGCGGCGGAAGCGCCATTTCGCCGTCGATCAGAATCGTCAGCTCGTCACCGACCATACCGGGATCGGCACTGACGCCGAAGTCCTGACGGTTGATCTTAGTCGTAGCGGAGAAACCGCGGCGCACTCCCATGGCGGTGATCGGCGCAGTCGGACCAGTCACGTCCAAGGTGACCTCCTTGGTCACTCCGCGGATCGTAAGGTTGCCCGTTACTTGGAGCGTGTTGTCGCCGGTCTTGGCGACTTTCGTGGATTGAAAGGTGATATCGGGAAACTTCGCGACATTGAGGAAGTGCTCGCTTTTCAGGTCGTCGTCGCGGCGCTGGACGCGTGTATCGATCGAGGTGGCGTCGATCGTCACATTCACACTCGACTTGGTGATGTCCTGATCGTCGAGCATCACGGTGCCAGTGACCTTCGTGAAATCGCCCTGCACTGTGGAAATCCCCAGGTGCTTGACGAAAAACTGTGCGTTGGTATGGTTCGGGTCCAGATTCCACGCGGTCGTAGCCGCAACCGCTGGCATCGCCATCACGACTGCCAAACTGCCAGCTGCGAAAAACTTCTTCATTGTTGCCTCCTCAGACTCTGCTTGGCTTTCGATTGAATGCCGCAGCGCGCCGCCGCAGCAAACCCGCTGAGACCCACCCCAAAAGGGCCCTGGCCGTGCGGAAGTATATACCTGTTTCCCCGGCGGCGAAGCTACTTCCCTGGAAGGCCCATGGCCGCGGCGTAGGCGGCGCGCACGGCGCTTGGCTGTCCGGCCTGAAAGATGTAATCGGCGAGTTGGCTGGCGGCCATGGGGTGGCGCGACATCTGCTCGAGCGTCATCCCTTCGACCAACCGTTTGCGGTCGGCGACCGGCAGACCGACCGAGCGATTGAGCTCGGGATCGCGAATAATCGCCTTGGGATCTTGGCCGCGCGCAACCGCTTCGATGTCCTTGAAGAAACGCTGCCGCATCATGAGGATGCCGGCGTCGCTCGTGCCCAGGTGTTCGCGCGTACGATCGGTAATCGTGCCCTGACCGATCCAGGCGATGAAGTCCTGGTTCATGACGTGGCTTGAAATCCACCGCCCTGACTCGGCATCGAGCACAGGCCCACGCCACGCGGGAATCCGATCCTGCACATAGGGCTCGCGTTCCTTGGGCACGCGGGTGAAACACCAGGTCACGCTGAGCGTGTTTTGATCGTCGATCGGCACGCGCCATTCGAAGTGGTCGCCTGTAAAGAGCGCATTCGGCCACAGGCACACGCGTCCGACGGTCCATAGCGGATCGTCTTCGCTCATTCCCTCACGAAGCCGCCGGTAGATAATGCCGTAGTCGAATTCATCGAAAGCAAGCCTGAGGTGCCGAGGAGAATACGGACCACCCTGGTCCCGTAGCCGCACGCTCCAGTTCATGTGCATCCACTCAAAGTGGAGTGGATCGACGGAGTTTTCCTGGCACTGCAACCAATTGCACGGCACATCGGCGAAGACGATCTGCACGAAGCCGTTTTTCCACGTGAATGGCTCCCAATTGGGAACCAGCGGCACTGGTTGCGGACCGAGGTATGCCCACAGCAGCCCCGCGCGAACCTCGATGGGGTAGGCTTTGATCCGAATCTTGTCGCGAAAGCGCGCTTCCGGAAGCGCGACATCCTCATAGGGCTGTTCGAGGCACCGCCCGTTGTGATCGAAGAGCCAGCCGTGGTAATTGCAGCGGAGGCCGCACGGCTCGACAAAGCCGTAGGACATGTCCGCGCTGCGGTGCGGGCAGTGCCGGTCGAGGAGGCCGAAGTTGCCACTCATGTCCTTGTAGAGGGTGAGTTCCTCTCCCATCAATCGAACGGCTTTCACGCTCTCGCTGTCAAACTCGCTCACCGCTGCGATGGGCATCCAATAGCGCCGCAGCAGTTCGCCCATCGGCGTGCCGCGGTGGACCTGGGTTAGGAGTTCGTTCTTGGAGGCTTCGAGCACGGCCGAGATTCTACCGCAACGACGCTCGCATAGAAGAACGGCACTTCGGGTTTATCGACCCCGCGAACCATCGGTGGCGTGCAATTTGAGAATGGCCGCTGTCATGTCATCGCTCGGCTGGCCGTCGGTGAATTCCTCGATCGAATCAAACAGGGAACGCAGAAAGGCGTCCGGCGACCGATAGTCCAGAACTGCGCACAGTTCGATGAGCCGATCCATGTCCAGTGGCTCACCTTGGACATCCTGCGCCTCGGAAAGGCCATCGGTGGTGAACAAGACGGCATCTCCGGGCGCCAGTTGAACCTTGTGCAGCTCGTAGGTGGCACCGTCGAAGAGTCCAGAGGGAAGCCCGCCCTCGCCGATCGCCTGGCAGCCGCCCAAGGATAAGTGGAGCGGGCGCGGCAATCCTGCATTGGCGACCGCCAGTTCCTGCGCGATGGGATCGAATACCGCATATTGAGTCGAGCAGTAGCGAGACGCAATCGGCCGGACGCGCAAGCGCTTATTGAACAACTCCAGCACGCTGGCCGGGTCGGCTCCCGTCTTGTGAATAGCGCGCAGACCGCCGGCGGCCAGGGCCCCGTACATTGCAGCGGACAGGCCTTTCCCGACCACATCGCCAATATAGATCCCCAACTTTCCATCGCCCAGGAAGAAATAGTCGAGGAAGTCACCTCCCACATCGCTGAACGTCCGCATCAGATAGGTGACTTCGAGATTTGGGCCGCACAGGGGCTCGCGCGGCAGCAGGGATCTCTGTATGAGAACTGCCTCGCCCATTCCGATCTCCGAGTTTTCGGCTGTGTGCCCTAGCTCGAATTTGATCTTTCCCATGTCGAGGCCACTGTACTCGCTTCCCTCAGCGCGGCCACCTTTCTGCAGAGTTCAAAGCCTAACTCCACCCTACGGCCAACTTGATCCGGTGGCAAGCGGCCGCCGGTGCCCTGATGGCCACAAGTGTCGAACAGATTAAGAACCGGTTTTTCTTCAAATGAGTCCGCGAAGGGGCGAATCGAGCCAATCCACGGCACACATCAAGATCGGTAGGTAAAGAAACTGCGGCGGAAGCAGATCGCCAGTCACGAAGCGGCCAAAAGGCCAAAACCGAAGGGGACATTTCTAATGAGGTAAGGATGGGGACATTTCTAACGAGGTTTGACATGGACGAGTTCACTGCGTGTTGTGCCTCGATGATAGTGTCCCCTTTTGTCCTCGATAGAAATGTCCCCCTAGAGTAGACCTCCGAGAGGAGGTCAGATTGGGGCGGACAGGGATGAGTCAGGAGGAATTACGGAGGGTGGAAGTTCTAGCGAGGGTTGGTAGCAACCAACTGCGCGTGGTGGACGCGAGCCAGCTGCTGCGGGTGAGTTATCGGCAGGCCAAGCGGCTGTGGAAGCGCTATCGGGAAGAGGGCCCAGCGAGTTTGAAACACTGCGGTGCCGGCTGCGTGTCGAATCGTGCCTATGCGCCGAAGTTTCGACGGCGGGTGCTCGATCTAGTGCGAAAGAAGTATGGGGGGCCGGTGGGAGAGCGTTTTGGACCGACGCTGGCGGCCGAGCATTTGGGCAGCGAAGATGGGTTGCGCGTGGATGCCGAAACGCTACGGCGCTGGATGTTGGCGGAAGGGCTCTGGAGCCGGGAGCGGAAGCGGCGACGCCATCGCCGCCGGCGCGAGCGCAAAGAACATTTCGGAGAGCTGGTGCAGATGGACGGGAGTTTTCATGCCTGGTTAGAAGAGCGTGGCCCGGAGGGCTGCTTGATCGACATGGCCGACGATGCCACGAACACGACGTTGGCGCAGTTGGGTGAAGAAGAGACGATCTGGGCGGTGGCCGATGCGCTGCGCGCCTGGATCGAGCAGTACGGCGTTCCCTGGGCGCTGTACGTGGACTGGAAGAACCTGTACAAGCGGGCGGCCACGCCGAAGGAGCGGTTGAGGGGAGAAGAGCCGATCACGCAGTTTGGGCGCATGTGCGCCCAGCTGGGGATCGCGGTGATCGCGGCGAGTTCGCCGCAAGCCAAGGGACGAATCGAGCGAATTCACGGCACGCACCAAGACCGGTTGGTGAAGAAACTGCGGCGGAAGCAGATCACCAGTCACGAAGCGGCGAATGTATACCTGCGGAGAGAGTATCTGCCCGAACACAACCGGCGGTTCGCCCGCGCGGCGGCCAGGCCGGAGGACTATCACCGGCGTGTGCCGCGGGCTGCGGAACTGGATCGGATTTTCCGGCTGGAGAGCGAGCGGACGATCGGGAACGACTGGGTGGTGCGTTACGCGAGTCGTTATTTTCAGCTCGAGCCGCAGAGCCGCGACTATGCCCCGGCGCGGAGCAAGGTGCTGGTGTGTGAAGGACGGCACGGCGGCATCAGCATCGAATATCGCGGCCGTGCACTGGGCTGGAAGGAAATTGCAGCACCGGTGAAGCCACTGCCGGGGGCGGAGACGGTGGGGGCGCGCGTTGCCGTAGCCATGGCGAAACGGAAGTGGGTGCCGCCAGCGAATCACCCTTGGCGCGAGGCGGTCCGGCGCGCAGTGCAGCAAAAAGCGTTGCGGGAACCGGCGGCGCGACCGCCGTTGGCTAGGCCCTGCGCTTCGCCCTAGACGCTCCGCCCTTCGGGCTCCGCAGGGCTTCGCTTCGGGCCAAGCCAACGAGAAAAACCCGGGATGCTGCAGGTCGAGCCAGATGTGAATCGTCGCTCCTAGGGCAGCTGGACACGAAATTTATCCAGGAAAATCGGTTATGGCAGAGAAAACGACCAAGGGGACATTTCTAATGAGGTAAGGATGGGGACATTTCTAACGAGGTTTGACAATGCGTGTCCGCCTGCGTTGACACGCCTTGGGTCGCATGCTACGTTCCGCGGCGGCATGGCGAAAGCGTCCTCTCCCAAGCACCTGGCGGTCATCCCCGGCGACGGCATCGGCAAAGAAGTCATTCCTGAGGCAGTCAAGGTCTTGCGGGCCGCGGCTTTGGCGGGCGGACGCGACCTTGCGATCACCGAATTTGACTGGGGCGCTGATCGCTTTTTGCGGGA
>JASHRC010000052.1 GCA_030037525.1 Candidatus Acidiferrales bacterium
ACGGGAGATATGGAAAAGGCTGAACAAATCTGCGAGCTTTGGATTCAGGCCTATCCTCGCGCGGAGATTCCACATACTTTCTTGTCGGGAATCGTTCTCCCGGTGTTTGGACAATACGAAAGAGCCGTTGAAGAAGCCACCGAGGCGGTCCGTTTGAATCCAGACTTCTCCATCTCTCGGCGGCTGTTAGTTGCCAGCTATATCGGGGTAGGTCATCTGGATGAAGCCAAGGCCGCATACGAGGTAGCTCTCCAACGCAAGCTGCGTCACCCTTTTTTCCACGTTGACCTGTACGAGATTGCGTTCTTAGAGAACGACAAGAGCGCGATGGCGCAGCAGGCAGCATGGTCGGTGGGCCAGCCGGGCATCGAAGACGAACTGCTCAGTTTGGAAGCCGATACGGCAGCTTATTCGGGACAGCTAAGGGACGCACGGGAGTTTTCACGCCGCGCTGTGGATTCTGCCGAGCACGCTGGAGAAAAAGAAACGACGGCTACTTACTCAGCCATGTCTGGTTTAAGGGAAGCTTTGTTCGGCAATTCAGTCCAAGCGCGACGGAGCGCAGCTTTGGCCATGCAGCGCTCGACGGGCCGCGACGCGCAGTACGCAGCCGCACTCGCCTTTGCTTACGCGGGGGACGACAAGCGAGCGCAGACGCTGACTGACGATTTGGAAAAGAGGTTCCCGGAAGACACGCTCGTGCAATTCAATTACTTGCCCACTCTCCGAGCGAAGCTTGCCCTCAATCAGGAAAATGCTTCGCGGGGTTTGGAAATTCTCAGAGCCGCGACGCCGTATGAGCTGGGAATGACGGTATCCAGCACTTACGGTTGGAACTCCTTGCACCCCGTTTTTGTGCGTGGCGAAGCCTATCTGGCTGCGCATCAAGGCAGCGAAGCCGTCGTGGAATTCCAGAAAATCCTCGACCATCGCGGAATTGTTCTGAACGAACCCATCGGTGCGCTCTCCCATCTCCAACTCGGTCGCGCCTATGCCATGCAGGGTGACACGGCCAAGGCAAAATCCGCCTATCAGGACTTCCTCACGCTGTGGAAAGACGCCGACTCGGACATCCCCATCCTGAGACAAGCCAAGGCTGAGTACGCAAAGCTGAACTGATTGCGCTTCGGTTGGTTGTGGCGCCGGTGTGACGCAAAACCTGCCGATGCTGCCAAGGCTGACATCATTGACAATCGAGAACGATTGAATCCCGGCAAGTTGACCGGCAGCCGCTGCTTCCTTTTCTCAAGTTTCAACTAAATGTGGGGCATCCTCGGCAGCCTAGTTCCACACGCCCTAAAATCCACGAAATGCCAAAGATTCCTTGTAAACTGTGTTGAAACGAACGGACGGACGAGCGATGAGGCCGACAAGCTCCAACCGTACATCGCCGGATTCTCCCAGGCGTCCCCCGGCTGTCATTATCGTCGGTCCCCCATGGCCGCGTAGCGCCGCTATCCGAGTTATTCAGAATCAGATCCAATACTATCGCGAACGTGGATTCCGTACTGTCTTCGTGGGCGTTCCCTTCCTTTGGTACTTCAAACAGGTCCCGCAGAGTCCTAAGGGGTTGCCTGAAGCCGCAAACGAACTGGATGCCGATACCATTCTTGCCGCGACTTTCGACCAGAAAACATACGATAGTGCAAGGTTCAGAGCCTCAAATCGTCAAGCCTTCTATGGCACCGTCCTGGATTGGCAAGTAGCCATCGGAAGGGCGAGCCGATTGTCCGATGAAGAAATCGATTTCCTGGGCGGACTGCCGGTAGTTCTGTTCCACAATAATCACCTCTATACGCTTGGCTTTGCGCTGGATTTGCACAGTCGACTTTTTGGCCCTCATTCCAAGGTCCCGATCATCCTCGAAACGCACGATGTCCAGTCACACCTTACGCATCAAAAAGGTGATCATAATCCGCGGACCAACAGATGTGACCGTTTGGAGCGGCTGATAAAATCTGAAATCGCGCTGGTGGAAAAAGCGAATGTTCTCGTCCATATATCGTTGGACGATTCGAAATTCTTTCATACGTTCCTGCCTTCCAAGCCGCAGTTCCTTGCTTTCCCGACGATTGATGAAAAATTCAGGTCTACTGTGAGCGCTGCGGCCGTGCCAGCCGAGGCCATTGATTTGCTGTTTGTGGGACAGTGGCATCCCGCCAATCTTGGCGCACTTGCATGGTTCTTCGAAGAGATATGGCCATTGATTGCTCACCGCCATTATCGGCTCAAAATCGTCGGCCTCATTGGACAGATGGTACAAAGGAAACGGCCGCAACTGTATGACAGCTTTCGCTCGTCCTTCGTGGGGGAAGTCGCGGATCTAGTTCCCTACTATCGTGCCGCTCGTTGTGTGATTGCCCCCATGCTTTCAGGCACAGGCATTTCCATCAAAACGATTGAGGCCCTGGCACTGGGTAAACCTTTCGTAGGCACTTCCAAAGCGTTTCGAGGAATGCCGATGGAACGCCTGAAAGAGGCGGGTATTCGAGCCTTTGATGACCCCCAAAGCTTTGCCCAGGCCATCTCACAGACTCTTTCTGCAGAGCACGATGCGGCCGCAGCAAGCCGAGCAGCCTACGACGATGTTTTTTCAATCCGGGCATCTTTTGCCGCGCGCGACGAGGCACTTCGAGCCGCAACTGCCCTCGGTCAAGCCTAATGAGCTCTGCGAATTCGATGTATTGTCTGCATTGAATTTCTCAACAGAGCGCTGACTTATTCAGCATTATTCCCGGCTGCCCTGGCGCATCGCGCCTTATCCAGCCGGTTGCATCCTTCTCATTCCAAGGGAGATGAGCCGCGGCCTCGCTCCCGTGGACATCTGGCCCCCAATTTGCATAAAATGATGCGCCCATGGGGGCAATCCGAAGGAAGGAGAAAACCATGGCATTGAAGAAAACGACCAAGAAACTCAAGCAGGCCAAGAAGCTTCAACCGACCAAGACCTTGAGCAGATCGGCTTACTATACTTGATGAAGTCGAAAAACACGACCGGCCGATCCCGCAAAGAGGTGTTTGACGAATATGCCTCACCGGAAAACGATTACGCGTTCGACAAGACAGTCGTTCCGGTGAAAATGGCGGAGCACAGTTCTAACGATTTGATTTCGCGGTCGCAGGCAAAACGCCTCTTGCTTCGCATCGACCGATTCCGAAGGGTGGTTCTCGACTTTCAAAGCGTAAAGCAAATTGGTCAAGCATTCGCGCATGAAATTTGTCGTGTATTTGTCCGCAGTCATCCAGGCGTGGATGTGCGGTTCGTGAACGCGAACGAAGAGGTAATCAGAATGATTAAACGGGCGCAATCCGCCTAAATGGAGGTGCTGCAACCGATCAAACCAGGAGCACGCAAGGCTAAGGAAACCGCGGACTCGTGGTTGTGACGTCGGTGTGACGGACACCCTGCCCCTCACTCGCCATCGAAACTGCGCAGGATCGATAAAATTCGAAGAAAAGAAGAAAAAAACCATTCGCGAGCCGGAATCACTTGGATCTCGGTCGATTGGACGACGGTGTTTCCACCAGCTCCGGCGGTGGCGCGCCGGAACGTCCTCCCGCAGCAATGACCAAGAAAAATCCGACCGCCAACGTCGCGCAAAGCTGTTGCTTGCGGGCGGCTCGCTGAATTCGAGCGCGGCGTTTAGGGAAGATTTCTGAGATATGTATCCGCTGCTTTCGCCGCGCTGCGGCCCTCGGAGATCGCCCAGACGACGAGCGACTGACCGCGGCGCATGTCGCCGGCCGCAAACACACCGGGGATCGAGCTCATGTAGTTCTTCGTCGCCACGTTGCTACGCACGTCGAGTTCGACACCGAGCTGCTCCAGCATTCCCTGCTTCACCGGGCCCGTGAAGCCCAGCGCAAGCAGCACCAGGTCTGCATCCACGGTGAATTCAGTGCCCGGCATCGGCTCGAATTTCGGAGGCGGCCCAACGCGAACCGTATGAAGCTGCCGGCAATGTCCCTGGTCATCGCCCGTGAACTTCGTCGTGTTCACCGCCCAGTCACGGACGCCGCCTTCTTCGTGCGCGCTTTCGATTCGCAATTGCAAGGGCCACAGCGGCCACGGCGTGCTCGAGTGCCGTTGCTCGGGCGGCATCGGCATGATCTCGAACTGCGTCACCGATGCCGCCTTCTGCCGGTGCGCGGTTCCCAGACAGTCCGCTCCCGTGTCGCCTCCGCCGATGATCACGACACGCTTGCCCGTCGCAAGAATTTGATTCCGGACTTCGTCGCCCGCAATCCGTTTGTTCTGCTGGGGCAAATACTCCATCGCGAAGTGAATGCCTTCGAGTTCGCGACCCGGTACCTTCAAATCGCGCGGATTCTCCGCGCCGCCAGTCAACAAAACCGCGTCGAACTCCCTCCGAAGATCATTCGCCGGAATGCTCTCTCCCACGTGAGCATTGGTCGTGAAGATCACGCCTTCGGCGGTCATCTGCTCGAGCCGGCGGTCGAGAATGTGCTTCTCCATTTTGAAATCAGGAATGCCGTAGCGGAGCAGTCCCCCGATACGATCTGCCTTCTCGAAAACGGTCACGCTGTGCCCGACGCGCGCGAGCTGCTGCGCGGCGGCTAATCCGGCCGGGCCCGATCCTACGATCGCGACGCGCTTGCCCGTGAGCGTCTCGGGCGGCTCAGGCTTTATCCAGCCCTTCTTCCAGGCGTGCTCGACGATGGTTTTTTCGATCAGCTTGATCGTGACCGGCGGCTCGTTAATCCCGAGCACGCAGGCTGCTTCGCAGGGCGCCGGGCAGATCCGCCCGGTAAATTCCGGGAAATTGTTGGTGGCGTGCAGCACGCGAATCGCGTCCTTCCACTCGTTGCGATAAACCAGATCATTCCAGTCCGGAATGATGTTGTTTACCGGGCAGCCAGTGTGGCAGAACGGAATTCCGCAATCCATGCACCGCGCGCCTTGCGTGCGCACTTTTTCTTCCGAGAACGGCTGATACACCTCGAAGTAATCGTTGATGCGTTCGCGAACATCGCGCCGCGCCGGTGTCTCGCGCACGTATTCTATGAACCCGGTGACCTTACCCACGGATCACCTGCCCGTTCGCCTGTTTCGCCGAGCGTTGAGCGAGCGCCAGGGGAGGCACTCGCGGGATGCCCAAAACGCGTTTGTACTCGTGTGGGAACACTTTCACAAATTTCGGCAGCGTCGACTCCCAATTCTCAAGGATCCATTTCGCCTGGGGGCTCCCGGTGAGTTCGCCGTGCTGGGCGATCAGCTTACGGAGCGTTTCGGTGTCCTTTTGGTCGATCACCGGCTCGAGGTCGACTTCGGTGTGATTGCACCTGACCGACGAAAAATCGCCCTGATTGTCGAGGACGTAGGCGATGCCGCCGGTCATGCCGGCCGCAAAGTTCCGCCCGGTTCGGCCCAGCACAATCACGAGCCCGTTGGTCATATATTCGCAGCCGTGGTCGCCAACGCCTTCGACCACCGCCGTGGCTCCCGAATTGCGGACCGCAAACCGTTCACCGGCCATCCCCCCGAAAAATGCCTCGCCGCTGGTTGCGCCATACAGACACACGTTGCCAATGAGAATGTTTTCTTCCAGCACAAACTCCGATTTTCGCGGATGATAGATAATCAGCCTGCCGCCGGAAAGTCCCTTGCCGACGTAATCGTTGGCATCCCCTTCGAGCGTCAGCGTCACGCCTTTCGCTAGAAACGCACCGAAGCTCTGCCCCGCACAGCCGGTGAAATGCACCCCGATCGTATCGTCCGGCAGTCCCACCGATCCGTAACGGCGTGCGATCTCCCCGCTCAGCATGGTCCCGACCGTGCGATGCACGTTGCGGATCGGCATGCTCAAGGAAACCGGCGTACGGTTCTCGAGCGCCTCTTGGGCCATCTCGATCAGCTTGTAATCGAGCGCCTTCTCCAGTCCGTGATCCTGCCCGATCAGATTTCGCCGCCCCACGTGGCTGGGCACCGGGGGATCATAGAGCACAGCGGTGAGATCGATGCCTTTGGCCTTCCAGTGCGTGACGTCTTCGCGCTGCGCAAGGCAATCGACTCGTCCGACCATTTCGTTTACGGTACGGAAGCCCAGTTGGGCCATGATCTCGCGCAGGTCCTCGGCCACGAAGAACAGGAAATTGATCACGTGCTCGGGCTGCCCCCCAAATTTCCTGCGCAGCTCGGGATCCTGGGTGGCCACGCCCACCGGACAGGTGTTCAGATGGCACTTGCGCATCATGATGCAGCCCATGGAAATCAGCGGCGCGGTCGAAAACCCGAATTCCTCCGCGCCCAGCAGAGCGGCGACGGCCACGTCGCGTCCGGTCATCAGCTTTCCATCCACTTGCAGCCGCACCCGGCTCCGCAAATCGTTCAACACCAGGATTTGCTGCGTCTCCGACAGCCCCAGCTCCCAGGGCACGCCCGCGTGACGAATCGAGCTAATCGGCGACGCGCCCGTCCCACCGTCGTAGCCGCTGATCAAAATCACGTCGGCGTGAGCCTTGGCGACGCCCGCAGCGACCGTTCCCACACCCGCTTCGGCGACCAGTTTTACCGATACACGCGCGCGCGGATTGGCATTCTTCAGGTCATGAATCAGCTGCGCCAAATCTTCGATCGAGTAGATGTCGTGGCGCGGCGGAGGCGAAATCAGTCCCACGCCCGGAATGGAATGCCGCACGCGCGCAATCACTTGATCCACTTTGTGCCCGGGCAGCTGACCGCCCTCCCCGGGTTTGGCGCCCTGCGCGATCTTGATCTGCAGATCATCCGCGTTCACTAAATAGTTGGTCGTGACGCCGAAGCGGGCCGAGGCCACCTGCTTGATCGCACTGCGCCGCAGATCTCCGTTCGGGTCAGGCTGGAAGCGGGCTTCCTCCTCGCCGCCTTCGCCGGTATTCGACTTGCCACCGATCCGGTTCATGGCGATCGCCAGCGTCTCGTGCGCCTCCTTGCTGATCGAGCCGAACGACATGGCGCCGGTGGCAAACCGCTTCACGATTTCCGACGCCGGCTCCACGTCTTCGATCGGCACCGCATCGCCGGCCGGTTTAAACTCGAACATCCCGCGCAACATCAGGAAATCGCGGTTCTGCTGGTTCACGATATCGGCGAACTCCCGGAACGTTTCCGGCTTGGCACCCCGCACCGCATGCTGCAGCTTGCTCACGCTCAGCGGATTGAGCAGGTGCCGCTCGCCACGCACGCGATACTGGTATTCGCCGCCCACACGCAGCTCGGTGTCGGATTCGCTCGGCACCTGCATGGCAAATTCATGTTTCATCAGGGCTTCGCGTGCAAGCACTTCCATGCCGACGCCTTCAATGCGCGAGGCGGTGCCCGTGAAATAACGCTCCACCAGCGCCCTGTTCAGGCCGATGGCTTCGAAGATCTGCGCGCCTTGATAGCTCTGCAACGTCGAGATTCCCATCTTCGAGAAGGTCTTCAGCAGCCCCTTATCGGTGGCTTTCATGTAGCTCTTGAACACCTTGTCCCACGAAGAGTCGGCTGGAAAATGCTCGGATTTGTAGAGATCCTCCAGCGTTTCAATCGCGAGATAGGGATTGACGGCGCTTGCGCCATAGCCGAGCAGCAATGCGAAATGCATGATTTCGCGCGGCTCGCCGGATTCGACAATCAGCGCCACCTGGTTGCGCGTTTTCTCGCGGATCAAATGGTTGTGCACGGCTGAAAGCGCGAGCAAGCTCGGAATCGGGGCATACTCACGGTTTACTCCGCGGTCGGACAGAATCAGCAGGGTGTAACCCGCCCGAATGGCCTGCGACGCGCGCACACACAGATCCCCGAGCGCCTGCTCGAGTTCCTGTTCACCGCGGTCGACGCGGAAAAGCGCCGAAAGGGTCGTGGCCAGAAAATCTCCCCATTTCACGCTGCGGAGCTTTTCCAGCCGCCAATTGGAGATGATGGGATGCCGCAACTTCAAAGTGTGCGCGTTCTTGGGTGTCTCCTCCAGGATGTTGCCCTCGCATCCGATATAGCTATTGAGCGACATCACCAGATCTTCGCGAATGGGATCGATCGCCGGGTTCGTCACTTGCGCAAAGCTCTGCTTGAAGTAGTTGAATAGCAGTTGTGGCTTGTCGGAAAGACACGCGAGCGGCGTATCGACTCCCATCGATCCCACCGGCTCCTCGGCTTTTAGCGCCGAGGGCTGCAGGATCGTCTTCAGATCCTCGTCGGTATAGCCGAAGGCGCGCTGGCGCATCAGAATGGTCTGGTGATCGGTCGGCTGAACGT
Organism: Candidatus Acidiferrales bacterium; assembly: GCA_030037525.1. Taxonomy (GTDB): domain Bacteria; phylum Acidobacteriota; class Terriglobia; order Acidiferrales; family UBA7541; genus Palsa-295. The sequence continues at coordinate 8,237 of JASHRC010000052.1, forward strand.
TCTCTGGCGCAGGCAGATGATCGAGAGTGATCTGGTTCTCCCGGATCCATTTCGCATAAGGCCGGCGCGAGGCCAACTGCTTCTTTACATCCTCGTCGGAAATCAGCCGCTTTTGCTCGGTATCGACCAGCAGCATGCGTCCGGGAGCCAGCCTTCCCTTCATCCGAATGTCCTCTGGCTTGATCGGCAGCACGCCCGCTTCCGACGCCATCACCACCAGTCCATCCGTCGTTACCAGATAGCGCCCCGGGCGCAACCCGTTTCGATCGAGCTTTGCACCGATCACCCGCCCGTCGGTGAAGGCCACGGCCGCGGGCCCGTCCCACGGCTCCATCAGCGACGCGTGATACTCGTAAAAGGCCTTGACGTCATCCGGCATGGTGGGATCGTTGTCCCAAGCCTCGGGAATCAGCATGGACATCACGTGCGGCAGACTTCTTCCCGCCAGCGCCAGCAGCTCGACAGCGTTGTCGAGCATCGCCGAGTCGCTGCCGCCTGGGGTGATGATCGGCAGCAGCTTCTGAAAGTCCTTGCCAAACAGCGGCGAGGCGAGCACCGATTGCCGCGCGTACATCCAGTTCGCGTTTCCGCGCAGCGTGTTGATTTCGCCGTTGTGGCAGACGTAGCGATACGGATGCGCCAGCTTCCAACTCGGAAAGGTGTTGGTTGAAAAACGCTGGTGCACCAGGCACAAGGCGCTCGTTACGTCGGTGTCGGAAAGCTCTTTGTAGAAGTGCACGATCTGAGGTGCCAGTAGCAGCCCCTTGTAGACAATGGTGCGCGAGGAAAGCGAAGGCACATAAAAGAACTCCTTCTCTTTCATGTCCGATTCGGCGATCAGCACTTCCGCCCGCTTGCGGACGATGTAGAGCCTGCGCTCCAGGGCATCCTGGTCCATGCCGCGTCCGCGTCGGATGAAAATCTGTTCGATATAGGGCTGCGAGCCGCGCGCCAGCCGCCCGATTGTGTCTCCATTGATGGGCGTGTCGCGCCAGCCGATTACGCCCAATCCCTCCTTCTTGGCCGCCTTTTCGAGAATGCCCTCGCACAAGATCCGCTCTTGCGGGTCGACCGGCAGGAACACCATTCCCACGCCGTATTCTCCCGGCGAGGGCAAGGTGAAGCCCAGCTGCGCGCATTCGCGCTCGAAAAACGCGTGCGGAATCTGAATCAGGATTCCCGCCCCATCACCCGTGTCCGGATCGCACCCGCACGCGCCGCGGTGTGTCAGATTGATCAGGATCTGGATGCCCTTCAGCACGATGTCGTGGGATTTCTGCCCCTCGATGTTCGCAACAAACCCGATGCCGCAGGCGTCGTGCTCGTGCCGCGGCGAGTAGAGTCCCTGCGCTTTGGGCACGCTCAGGAAGGGGTAGGGCACTTCCCTTTTCGCTGCTAGAGTTCTGCTCATCGTGACCTGAAGAATCTAGCGGAATTTCACCGCTTTCGCCTGCCAGACACCACCCGGCTTCGCCGAAGCCAGTTTCTCCCATACTATACACTGCCGCCAGCCGCCACATGTCCATCAGCATTTTGGATCAGATCGATCACCCGTTTCGCACCCTGCCCCGGGCTGTGACGTCCTTGCGAATTCCTTATGCTTTGGTTATGCCCCTTTTACGGCTGGCGCGCTAACGTCACATTGGGCCAGCCGACTGCCAAGGACAGACGCTGATGATCCAACCTCCACAGCCGGGTGATCGCATCGGGCGCTACCGAGTCGACAGTCTCGTGAAAGCCGGTGGGATGGCCTCGATTTATCGCGGCACCGAGGTCGTTTCGGGCTCGACCGTGGCGATCAAGATTCCCCGCCCGGAACTGGAGGCCGACACCCTGTTCTTCGACCGCTTCCATCGCGAGGCGGCTATCGGGCGCAAGCTCGATCACCCGGGCGTCGTCAAGGTTCTGCCCGCGGAAGATGATCCCCGGGTATGCATGGTCATGGAGTGGGTCGAAGGCCGCCCGCTGCGTAACCTGCTCGATGAGCAGAGAAGGCTCTCCCCCGAGAGGGCCCGGCGCATTGCGCTCCGCATCTGCGATGCGCTCGGCTACATTCACGGGCACGGGGTCGCTCACCGCGACCTGAAGCCGGACAACATCATGGTCGACGATCAGGACCGCATCAAACTCATCGACTTCGGTGTTGCCCGGGAAGTAGGGGCCCGCCGCCTCACCTTCGCCAAACTGACCAAAAGCATGGGCACGCCCGATTACATTTCTCCCGAACAGGTCAAGGGAAAGCGCGGCGATGCTCGCAGCGACCTGTATGCAATGGGTGTGATTTTCTACGAGATGCTCACTGGCGAAGTTCCCTTCCGCAGCCCGAACCCGTTAGTCGCCATGAACCAGCGACTCATTTTCCGCCGGCCGCCGGCGAGCGAAGTCGAGGGCGAAATTCCTCCGCCCTATCGCGAGATCATCCGCCGCGCTCTCGAACGCGAACCCGGGCGGCGCTATCCGTCGGCCCGCCACTTTGCCCACGATCTCGAGCATCCGGAAGAAGTCGAAGCGTCTTGTTCCCCGAGCGCAGCCGCAGAAACCCGCCCACCTGCCGCCGCGCCCAAACTCACTCTCGCTTATCTCGCGCTCGCTTTGATCCCAGTCGCCATCTTTGCCTTGCTCCTGATCGTCGCTTCTCACCAGCAGTGACCTTGTTTCAACCAGGCGCGAGCGGTGGCCAGAGGCCTTGTCGAGTTTGAAGAGCGTGCAGCCAGCCAATCGACCGTGCTTTGGCATCGCTGGTCTTTGAATCCCTTTCAGCTGCGACCGTCCGATGTGTGGTTGTGTGCGGTTGTTGACACCAGTTCCTTGCCAGAGCATTATTCGGGCGCCCGCGTGCTTCCCCCAAAAACCGCACCATGCAAAGCGCCACCCAGCAAAAACCCTTCTACGGCTGGAAGCTCTTGTTCATCTTCTGGATCATCATCATTTTGAACTTCACGTTCCCCACATTCGGCACTAGCGTGGTCAATACCTACATGGCGAAAGCCATGCACCTGGATCGCGAGAAGCTCGGCTTGGCGTTCTCTGTGTTCAGCTTGATGGCCGGTTTGCCCGGACCTCTGGTAGCAGCCTCGATCAATCGGCTCGGCATCCGCCCGACCCTGGTCATCGGAACTCTCCTCACTTCTTGCGGGGCCTTGCTGATGGCCGCCTACGCGAGGACTACTTTTCAGGCCATCCTCATTCTGGGGCTGATTGTGGGAGCGGGAGCGGCCATGGCCGGTACGGTCGCACCCCAGGTGGGCGTCGCGCGCTGGTTCCATAGACGGCGCGCTCGCGCCATGTCTCTGGTGCTTACCGCATCGGGACTCGGCGGCTCGATTGCAGTTCCTACGCTGAACGCCGTGATCGCAAGATTCCGAGGGAACTGGCGCGCGGCGTGGTGGTGCATGGCGTTGATGTCGCTCGTCGCGGCCCTCATCGCCGCCAACTTCGTCAAGGAAAGCCCGGCTCAGATGAATCAATTGCCCGACGGGGGAGATGCGGCTGGCTCTCCATCCCGAGCAAATTTGCGGGGCCGAGGCGGCGTTTTCAAAACGACCGAGAGCTGGACTCTCGGTGAAACGTTGCGCTCGCCCACGCTTTGGTTGCTGGTTGCGACCTACCTCGGATTCTTCATGGGATTTTTCATTTACGTTGCGCACGGCATTGCCCACCTGGAGGGACTTGGACACCCGCCCGCCGAAGCCGCGCGGTCTCTCGCCCTGATCTTCGGCTCCTCGCTCCTCGGGCAGGTGGTCGTCGCCACTTTGGGCGATCGCATCGAGCCCCGGTTCCTGTCAGCTGTCGCGGTTTGCCTCTACGGCGGAGGTACGCTCGTCGCCATCCATGCGACCGATACGCGCACCATGTACCTCTACGCGATCATGATGGGCTGTGGTTTCGGCACGGCTTTCACCTGCTTGATGACCATCCAGAGCAATTACTTCGGGCCTAAGGTATATCCGACACTGCTGGGCGTGACCACCCCGGTCGGCACCATCCTGGGAGCGCTCGGCCCGGAGATCGCTGGTCGCTACTTCGATCGCTATGGCACCTACGCGGGCGTGTTCGAGGTCGTTGCCACACTTTGTTTTCTTAGCGCCGTGATGTACCTGCTGGCCGTTCCGCCCGCCCGCCGCATTTCGGAGAAACAGGTCAGCCCGGCCATCGAAACTACCTGATCACGGCACTCGGTTGCTCGACTCGAAGAACGGAATCACGCGATCCGCGTATTCTTCAGGTGAGTGTCCCAGCGCAGACGCATGCTCGGCTCCCTGGACCACCCACAACTGATTTGGGTCCGGTGGCCGCGCGCTAAATCCGCTCAGCATGACGGCAGGAAATCGTCCCATCGCGTGTGCCGCAGATCAGTAGCAAAGGAAACTTCCGTTCCGTCACTGCTTTTCGGGAGATACTTCATTCGGATTGAATCCACCCGCTTTTTCGAGCGCTTCCATGGCAGCGATCGTCGCCGGCCGAAACAAGGTCATCTCCACGAGCGGGCTGAAATGCAATCCAGTGTAGTCGTAACTCACTTCCCGCAAACTGGCGAACGGATCTTCGGCAACGACAGCTTCGATGCGCGGTTCGACAGCCGCCGATTCGATCGCAATCGATGCGCCCATCGAGACGCCGAACGCGTCCAGATGCCTCAGGTTCTCGGCCTCAAACAACACGTTGGCGATAGCGACCGTGTCCTGTCGCTCCTTCCATCCATACGTTGCGATCGCGCCACCACTGCTGCCATGCGCGCGAGAATCCATCATCACCACGCTGTAGCCCTGACGGAGCAGAAACTGAGCCGGGCCGAGAACCCCGGTTCGGTTGTCCGACACGTCATGAAATGGCAACACCCAATCCCATTCGGCTCCGCCGCCCTTACCTTCCAGTCACGCAGACGAGCGCCATCAGATGCGCGCACATCAAAGTCTTGCTTGCTGGCACCCGTCACGTCCAGCATGCGTGCTGGTTGCTCGGCCCGATCCGGATTCAAATTCATGGGGTGAAGCAGTGCCGGACCGTCCAGTGGCCGAGAATTGCGGCGATGGTAGGGACCACCAGCAGCAATGCGATCAGCAAATGACCGGCGCGGCGCATGAGAGATTCCGATAGAAAGTACAAAATCTCGGGTGAATGTTTCAGGGCTTGGGTAGGGCGCGCACCATGCGGATGGGCTTTACCACGAGATCTTTGGGAACATCCTCCTGGTGCTCGAGCACCGGAGTGAGCTCGCCTTCACGCGCGTTGATCGGAACGAATTTCCAGTCCATACCATCGCGATACTGGTCCTTTTCGAGCACGGTGAAATAAACCGCGCCCGATTTGAAATGGACGTTCAGCAAGGGAGCATCACCATCATCTTTGTGCGTGCCTTCGATAAGGTTCCCCTCTTTGTCGACGTTAATGTCGAAATTGTTGAGGCTTCCGGCAAGGCTGCCGTGCTCCTGTCTCAGAACCAAGGTTGCGAAGACTTGACCTTGAAAGCTTCCGTTCCAGGTTCCCACAAAGGACTTCAGACCGGGCTGCTTTTCATCCGCTGCTGTAGCGCCTTGGCGAGCGACAAAACCGCCACTCAGTGTGGCACAGGAAGCAAGCGCAATCAGCATCGCCCAAGCGCACGCCGGGATCGAAGGTAGGCGCGAACCAGTTTGTGAAATGAGTTTCACTAAATCACCATAACGCAGACCCTAAACGCCGAAAAATTGAATCATTGGGGGACCAAAGGCGGCGTGTCAAGTGCCGCAGTATGCGGACGCAGCACGAATCTCAGCGGGTCGAGACCTGACCCAGTCGCATCGATTTTCGCCTCTCAAGGTACGGCAGCTTCGGCGTGTGCCACCGTGTCGTAGGTATGAAACAGTTGGTTGACGTGCGTCATCTCGATCAACGTCCTGGCCTGCTCGTTCAGCGCCGCGAAGGCGATCTTGCGATCAGCCTTGCGAGAGGACACGAAGACCCCAACCAAAGCGCCCAGCCCAGCCGAATCGATGAACGGCACGGCGCTAAAATCGACGATCAAGGTAGTCGACGGATCCGAGCGCACGGCTTCTTGGAATTTGAAAACAGTGTGAATGTTCAGCGGGCCCTTTAGAGAAAAGATTGTCTGCCCGCGTGCGCCGCGCGAAGTAGCTATCTGCAGGTTATCCAGTGCCATAGCGCGGGATTGTAGCGAAACGAATCCAACCGCGTTGTTAAAGTTCGGTTACAATTTCAGAGATTAGGCGGCCGCTCTGATCTCGGAGCGCCGAGTGAACTCGAGATTCGTCGGCATCGGGTAAAGATATGAAATTCTTTGCATATACGTCAATTTTTGCCTAGTTCCTAGCAGTTAATTTCTACTCGAAACAAACGGCTTAACCGCGTGGAAAACCCGAGTGTCTTTTGGCAGCGAAAGTGCATTCCTCTGATATGCATCTGGGGCGGAGGTGCAGCTTGAAGGCTCTCAAGATCGGACTTGCGGCAGCAATCTTGGTTTTGGCTGGCGTTTCGGTAGCTCGAGCGGATGGGGCTGACCCGACGATCACGCTGGGCGGCGGCCATGGCAGCCCACCCTGCGTTACCAACGGGACGGGCTATGAAGCGATCCTTCCAGTGGGGGCGTTCGATATCGAGTGCGACAACGCTGGCGCAACCGATATAACGAGTTTTCAGTTCGAGATTCTGGCCGCGGGTGCGCCAGGCGGCGTCTCGGCGATGTTGAACGGTCTGCTTTCGCCGTTCCCAAACGCCCCCGAGCTTGGCCCGCTCAACCCAGGCCTTTTGGATTGGACAGCCTCCTGCGTCAACGGGGCCGTTCTCGACGTTTGCACCGCCTCGCAGTCGGCCGACGCAGTAGGGGACGTGGCGGACTTCTGTTCGAAAGTGGTGCATGAAGAGCTTTGCGGCGCAGTCATCAATGCCAGCGCCGCCCAGTTGGCTGAGGATTTCCCCAAAATATTTGCTAACGCAGCCGCCGTCTGCGCGAACCCCCTCGTCTACGTATACCTTGGCGTTCCTCCCGGCTGCGACCTGAGCGCTGCGGGGACAGCCGCGGCGGGAGACCCAAGCTGCCCACTACCGACGAGCTGCGACTTCGTGTCAGGTTCTGCGGTTGGTGTGACTCCCGTAGTAGAAGGAGTGACACCACCGAACCTTCCCGAGCCGAGCTCTCTATCCATGCTGCTCATTGGTTTGAGCGGTCTACCTTTATTGCGCCGGCGTTTTGCGCGAAGTCTCCGTGACGGCGTTTCCCGGCGATAGAAACTTGCGGGCGGTTTTCCGCGACGATGAATCCACCGACCCCGGTCTCGGGCTAACCAGGGAGAGCAGCCCAATCCTTCCTTGAGCAGCCGGGTTCTTTAGCCTGAGTTTTGATGCTCTTGCTCGGAAGTGACGTGGCGGAGAGACCTGCCTGTTTGCCCTTCGATCAACCGCACTTGGAATCCCAACAGCCGCAGGCGTAGACCCTAACGGTTGTATTGCTTGATTAGCGCCTGGAAATCAGGCCGGTTCTGCAGGGATTCGAATTCCCTGCTTTCCATGATGTCCTTTGTCGCATAGCCCTTGCTCAGCGCTTCCCGAAGACTCTTGACTGCATCGGCGGGCTTGCCCGCGACGCTTTCCACAGTGGCCTGTTTCACGATCAACTGAACGTCCTTGCTGTCGACAGCCCGCGCCCGCTTGATGAATTCCATGCCGCGACTGAAGTCGCCTTTTTCGGCATAATAAAGGCCCAGATCGCTCATGGCCACCGTATCCTGAGGATCAACCTGCAAATCCTTGAAAGCAAGCCCAATGGCCTTGTCATAAGTCGCATTTGCTTTGTCTTTCTGGCCCGAGTAACGATAGGCGTCCGCCAAATTCCCCATGGCCGCTTCCTGGTTGGGACCCAGCTCAACAGACTTTTCGAGCGCCTGAATGGCCTGCGGATATTGCTTTTCGGCCATATACACATAGCCCAGATTTGAATAAGCCATCCAGGATGGTGAGAGATCTATGGACTTCTGATATGCGGCACTGCTCTCGTCGTATTTGCCCATTACTGCATAGGCACTCGCGAGATTGTTCCAGCCGACGACGTTGTCAGGCTCGAGTTCGGTCACGCGCTTGAATTCCTCGGCCGCCTTGTCGTTCTGAGCCATAGAAAAGTAGGCGCGCCCAAGGTCGATATGGGTGCCGGGGAAATATGGGTCTACGTCGATGGCCTTCTTAAAGGCCGCAATCGCTTCGTCTTTGTCCCCGCCCTCTAGGTAGACCCTTCCCAGGCGAACGTAGGCCACCTCCGAATTGGGAGCGAGAGCCAGGCCGCGCTTCAGCTCAGCGATCGCCTGTGCGGTTTTTCCCGTGTCGCGATAGACCTCCCCGAGCGCAAGATGAACCTCGGGAAGATCGTCTTTGAGCTGCTCGGCCCGCTGGGCGGCCCCCAAGGCCTTTTGCGACCAGAAGCTGTCCTTGGTGTTGCTGTACATTTGTATGGAGGCGTCCGCCACTCCCGTATAGGCTAAAGCGAAGCCGGGATCCTTTTGGATGGCCTGTTGGAAGTAGTCGATCGCGTCCTTGGGAGCTTTAAAACTGTTCGGGCCACGCAGCGCCTGTCGACCCCGCAAGTAGAGGTCGTATGCCTCGACGTTGTCGGTCGGCCGGGCGCCAGCCTTGGCCAGTTCCTCATTCGTCGGATTGACGTTCAGCGCAGTTACCAGCTGGCCGGAAATCTGATCTTCAATCGAGAGCAGATCCTTGGTGACTCCTGAAAACTCCTGGCTCCAGGTCCGCTTGCCAGAGGTCGCATCATCCAGATTGACGATAATGCGCATGTTGTCGGGCGAGCCCTGAACCATTCCCGTAATGATGAGGTTCACGCCCAAGGCCCGGGCGATTTTTTGGGTGGGATCCTTGTCTGAGACTTTCTCGACCGCCGAGTTCGAAGCCAGCCGCAAATCTTTCAGCTGAAAAAGCTTTGCAGAAAGCGCTTCGTTTAAGCCTTCGGCCACATACCCGAGAGACTGCTCATCGCCCAGCACCCGAAACGGCAGGATCGCCACAAACCGCCCCTGGTCGAGCGGAGGAATGCCCGAGACAGTCGAGCCCTTACCCGCCGGCAAAACGAGGTGTCTCACAGGCGGGATCGCCAATCCGAGGACGACGAGCGCAAGCACCCCCGCGATGGCCCATACCCATTTCTTCGCCGCAAAGTGAGGGATTTGAATCTGGACGGTGCGCGTCGCGCCGACCGTCGTCCCGCTCGCGCTCCGCATGGCGGCCGTCGGCTGCTGGCCTTGCAAATCCAAGAGAATCTCGGAGGCCGTCTGATAGCGCGTCGCCGGATCTTTTTCCAGACAGCGCATGACCACCACTGCGAACCACTCCGGCAGGTCGGGATTGAGCAGTTTTGGATTCTTCGGCGTCGTTTGAATCCGCTGATACATCAGTTTCAGCGTGCTTTCGCCGCTGAACGGCACATCGCCGGTCGACATCTCGTAAAGGATCAAACCATACGCGTAGATATCGGAGCGGTGATCGACCGGGTTGCCTTCGACCTGCTCGGGGGACATATAGCGCGGCGTGCCCATGAAGGCCCCGGTCTTGGTCATCCCGGACGAGCCGTCATCCTCGAAAGATTTCGCCAAGCCGAAATCGGACACGTACAGGTGGTCGTCTCGCCCAACGAGGATATTCTGAGGTTTGAGGTCGCGATGGACGACGCCTTCGGCCTGCGCTGCGGCCAACGCGTCGGCAAGCTGTCGCGCGAAGCTCAAGACGCGCTCCCACGGCAGTTTCGGGGTTTCGCGGAGAATCTCGTGAAGGTCCTGGCCCTCCACATAGGCCATGGAGATGAACTTCACGTCTCCCACTTCTCCCATGTCATGAATGCGGAGAATGTTTTTGTGGGAGACTTTGCTCGCGAGGAGCAACTCCTGCTTGAACCGCTTCAGAGCCTCTTCGCTGCCCATCATGCCCTGGCGCACTACCTTGATGGCCACCATGCGATCGAGCTGCTTGTCAAAGGCCCTGTAGACGCGGCCCATACCGCCCTGGCCGAGCAGGGCCTCGATGCGGTAGCGCGAGCCAAAATCGCTGCCGACGGCGAGCGCGCTGGCATCGACGACTCGAAGGGTGACGGCATCGCTGATCGGCATCGGCGTGCCGCACTGCGAGCAGGACTCCGCGTAATCAGGATTCGAGGTGCTGCAATGAGGGCAATTCACGGTCGTCACTCGACCACCGCTCTGGCTACAAACAGTAGTGACGAAAAACACCCGTTCGTTGCATCCAATTTCGCCACGGCTTTTCGGGGTAAGCCGCCGATCGTCGCTCGAGTCAATTGCGGAAGAGTGCGTTACGAGAGCTTGAATTATCGGCCAGGATCGCAGGCGGTGCAACCGGAATGTTGCTGGGTTCGGTGCGCAAGACATACTCCAGCCGTCAGCTGGGAATGCCTGCGGGTGCCCCTTTCGCCTGGCCCTTGTATTGAACGGCGAGGATGGTGATGTCGTCCGACTGCGGAGCGCCTGCGGTGAACGCCTTGATGCCCCGCCGAATCGCTTCGGCGATCTCCTCCACGTTTTTTCCGGTGAACTCGGCGAGCACAGCTCGCAGCCGGTGTTCTTCGAAAAGCTCGGAATGAACATTGGCCGCTTCGGAAACCCCGTCCGTGTAGATCACCAGAAAGTCGCCTGGCTCGAGCTTCGCCGACGCGCTCGAAAACTCGGCCTCATCAAACATTCCGACAGGCAGATTCCCCGATCCGAGCGCTTCAATCTCGCCCGAGCGGCGAAGAATCATCGGCGGCACGTGGCCGGCGTTCACGTACTCGAAGTGGCCCGCTTCATCGAGGACTCCGTAGAAGACCGTAGCATAGCGGTCGTCGCCGCTGCGCTCGCACAGGTACTTATTGACGCGGGCGAAAACGTTCGGCAGGGGAATGTCGGTGGAGGCGGTGGTAAAGAAAATTCCCTGCAACAGGGTCGCAAGCAGCGCCGCCGAGATTCCTTTGCCGGAAACGTCTCCGACAAAAAATCCGTGGCGCCCGCCGCCCAGCTCAATGACGTCGAAGCAATCGCCGCCGACGGAATGACAGGCGAGCGTTGAGCCCGCCACCGCCACCGAGGGCAGAGCGGGCAGCTTCTTTGGCAGGAGCCTTTGCTGAATCCCGCTGGCAATTTCGATCTCGTGGTCGAGCCGGGCCTTGGCCCGCGCGGCGGAAAAAAGGCGCGCGTTCTCGACCACCGTGGCCGCCTCCCGCGCCAGGCTTCTGAGCACCTCGCGGTCGAGCGCGGTGAACGTACTCGAAGCCGCGCGGCTATCCAGATACAGGATGCCGAGCAGCTCGGTCTGGCGCGCCGCAATGGTCACGTCGAGGGCCTCGATCACCGGCAGCTTGTCGATCGGAATGGCCACCACGGTGTGCAATTCCAGGCGCGCAATGCTGCTGTCGCGCAAGGTCTCCGAGGAGCCCGCACTCGAACTCTGTTCGCCGACGATCAGCTCCCGGCGCGAGTTCACCACGCGCCGGACAACGCCTTGGGAGACCGGTACCTCTTCGGGGCGGAGGATTCCGCGCTGCGCATTGCGCGCGACCAGCGGCTCCATCTCTCCCGCGGCATTTTTCAGCAGCAGCACACCCTTTTCCGTGCGCGTGACCGAGATCGCCGCATCGAGAACAACCGCAAGAACGTCTTCGAGCGACAGCCCCGAACCCAACGTGCGCGCCACTTCCAGCAAAACCCCCAAGTGGTGGAGTTCGCGCGTGCCGGCGGCATCCGGCGCTGGAGCCTCGATGCGCTCGACGAGCTCTTCGATCGTGGCGCCCTCGCCAATGTAGGTGAGCTGATAGGAATCGGAAACGCCGAAGTCGATGCGGTCGCTGGGCTTGAGCTCGTGCCGCTCGATTCTGGCGCCGTTGACAAAAGTGCCGTGGCTGCTGCCGCTATCCTCGAGCACCAGCTTGCCACCGAGGCTCACAATCTGTGCCTGGTGGCGGCTGACGCGGCTGTCGCGCAGAGTCAACTCATTCCCCGCCTGCCGGCCAATGCGGAAAGGAAAGGCGGAGATCACCACGTCGCGGCGCGCGCCGTTTGGTTCGACCACGATCAGTCTCGGACCATTCGCCACGAAGAGATTCTACCTCCAGCCAGACGGCCTCGGTTTTGTCGGATTCGACGTTCCCAAAGCAGCGGCACAATCCTAACAAACTCGGGACTGAAGTAGAACAAACGCCTGAGTTTACGGGGCCCTGCGCTGGGGCGAGCCCAGCGCCCCAGCGCAGGTTCGTGATATGATCGCTCGCCGCGCGAGGATGCGCGGTCGGGAGATTCACGGGAAACTCCGGTTCTTCGGGTTGGGGGAATCGCCGTTGAGAAAATTGCTGTTGCTTCTCCTCTCGACTGCCTGCTTGTCGGCGCAACAACTCGACCCCGCAAAGCTCATCACACCGGGAACGGACTCCTGGCCCAATTATAATGGCGACTACTCCGGACGTCGCTACAGCAAGCTGGCCGAGATCAATCAGTCGAACGTGGCATCTCTCACTCTGGCCTGGGCGTTTCAGACGCACGGCACGCCCGCACTTTCCTCGACACCGCTCGAGGCGAACGGGATTCTGTATTTCACGCTGACCAACGACCTGTTTGCCGTCGATGCACGCACCGGACGCCAGATTTGGCACGTGAACCGTCCGGCGCCAAGCGGCTTGCCCGGAGCCGGCCATCGCGGCTTTGCCATGTACAAGGACCGGCTCTACTACGCTGCGCCCGATGCCATGCTGATGTGTCTGGATGCGCGCACTGGGCGAACGCTCTGGCAGGTGCCACTGGCCGATCCAGCGCTTAAGGCGTTCGGCAGCGCAGCGCCGCTGGTCGTGAAGGATCATTTAATTGTCGGCATCTCGGGCGACATCGCCGATCTGCCCGGCTGGATCGAAGCGCGTGACCTCATGACCGGAAAGCTTCAGTGGCACTGGGACGTCGAGCCCAAGCCGGGCGAGCCGGGATGGGACAGCTGGCCGCATGACAGCGACGTGATCACGCGGGGCGGCGGCATGCCCTGGCTCACCGGCACCTATGACCCTGAGCTCAATCTCACTTATTGGGGAACCGGCAATCCGCATCCAGTTGAGGCGGGCGATGCGCGTCCCGGGGCGAACCTATACACCTGCTCAATCGTGGCACTTGATGCGGACACCGGAAAATTGAAGTGGTACTACCAAATTTCACCCCACGACACGCACGATTGGGATGCGGTTGAAACGCCGGTCCTGATCGACGGCACCTTCGGGGGCAAGCCGCGCAAGATGGTCGCGCAGGCGAGCCGCAACGGTGTATTCGCGCTGCTCGATCGCACCAACGGCCAGTCGCTGGTGACCACCCCCTATCTCGACATCAACTGGATGAAGGGAATCGACGAGCGCGGCCAGCCGATCCCGAAAAAAGAAACAGAGCCGCAACTCGATGGCGCGCTCGCACGGCCCGGAGCAGCCGGCGGCTCGAACTGGGCCCCCCCGAGTTTCGACCCCGATACCGGCCTGCTTTATACCAACGCGCGTGAGAGCACGGGAGTCTTTTACGTAACGATGCAGTCGAAGAATGCCGAGGGATGGGCTGGGCGCGATTTCATCCTGCATTCGAAAAGCCTGGTCGAAGCCATCGACATCCAGACGGGCAAGGTTCGCTGGAGCAAAGATATGAGCGGCGGCCGCGGCGGATGGGCCGGGATCCTGACGACCGCGGGCCATCTGCTGTTCACCGCGAACGATGGTGGCGTCTTGATGGCTCTGGATCCGGCGACCGGCAAAACGCTCTGGCATGCCTACGGGGGAGGTGGCTCGACGACCGACCCGATGACCTACGAACTCGATGGCCGTCAGTATGTGATTACGCCCTCCGACAGCGTTGTCTATGCCTGGACGCTTCCGGGCCAGAGGTGATTCGACGTGCCTAGGATCAGTGGCGGCGAGCTGCTGGTGCGGACGTTGATTCGCGCGCGGGTCACGCATATCTTCGGGTTGCACGGCGCGCACCTGGAGCCGATCTTTCAATCTTCGCTCGATCACGGTATCCCGATCACAGACACCCGGCATGAAGTTGCCGCCGGCCACGCAGCCGAGGGCTACGCGCGCGCCACGCGCTCGCTCGGTGTGGCCATGGCTACCGCTGGTCCCGGCTTCACCAACATCCTCACTTCGATCGCCAACGCTTATCTCGATCGCACGCCGGTCCTCTACATCGCTGGGTCGAGCGGCCTCAACCAGGCCGAGACGAACACTCTGCAATCTGGGCTTGATCAGGTAGCCGTGGCCACGCCAATCACGAAATGGGCGCATCGCGTCACGGTGACGCAGGATATCCCGCGGCTGGTCGCGCAGGCAGTTCGCCTCGCGACGTCCAATCCCACAGGTCCTGTCCTGCTCGATATTCCGATGGATATCCTCGGCGCTCAGGTGGAGGAGAACTCGGCGCTAGTTCCAGAGAGGGTTTTGCTCGATTCCCGCTCGATGCCTGAGCGCCGCGCCATTGATGAAGCGCTCGACCTTCTTCGGAGCGCTTCGCGGCCGGTGATTATGGTCGGGGCCGGCGCGTACATGTCCGGGGTGGGCGACGAACTACGCTCCTTTGCCGAAGCTACGGGCACCCCCGTTTTCTCCGATTTCCAGGCACATGGGCTGCTGCCGAGCAGCCATCCGCTCTACGGCGGCACGTTCCACAAAATGGCGGATCTCGCCTCGCCCGGCGAGCGGCCGGACGTTGTGCTGGCCATCGGCGTCCGGTTCGGACTGTTCACCCTGGGCATGAGCGACCTGCTCGTGCCGCTCGCCGCCAAGATCATCCACGTCGAAGTCGACCCGAAGGAGATCGGGCGGTTGAGGCAGGCGGCGGTTCCCATCGTCGCCGATCCGCGCGAGACCGTGCGTGCGTTCGATGCCGGGACAAAGTCCTTCCAGTGGCCGGACCGCAGCTGCTGGCAGCAGACGGTTCGCACGGCGAAAGTCGAACGGCGGAAGCGCGCGCAGAAAGACCTCGAGCGTACCGAGCCGCCGATGCATCCCCTTCAAGCCGTCTCAGCCATCGTGGAGAGCATTGCCGAGGATGCCATCGTCGTGGGCGACGGCGCGGAGGCCTATCACTGGATGAACGAAGTGATCCACCAGAATCGTCCGGGCAGCTACATCACCCATGGTTTTCTGGGCGCAGTCGGATTCGGCCTGGGCCTTGCGATCGGCGCGCAAGTGGCTCATCCCAGACGGCAGGTGCTGTGCCTGGTGGGCGATGGGGCCATCGGGTTCACCATCGCTGAGTTCGATACGATGGTGCGCCACAACCTTCCCATCGTGGCCGTTGTTATGAACAATCACAGCTGGGCCGCTTCGCAGCATTTTCAGGAGATTGTGTCGGGGAAAAACCGGCTCAGCGCAACGGGACTTCGCGACGCGAACTATCACGAAGTTGCCCGAGCGTTCGGCTGCTATGGCGAGCGCGTGCGAGAGCTCAAAGACCTGGGACCTGCGATCAAAGCGGCGTTCGCCAGCGGCAAGCCAGCCTGCATCAACGTCTCGATCGACCTTGCACCTATGCCGCCCGAAGTTCATCTGCTGATGTCGCGCCACTAGCCAAGCGGGTTTGACTCGCCCGCCGCACACTGCCTATGGAAAAGCGCGCTCTGGGAAAAAACGGCCCTTTGGTTTCCGCCGTCGGACTCGGCTGTATGGGCATGTCCGGCCTCTACGGCCCTGCCGACGAGAAAGAAAGCATCTGGACAATTCACGCCGCGATCGACCGAGGCATCAATTTCCTCAACACCGGCGACTTCTACGGCATGGGTCACAACGAGATGCTGATCGGACGAGCCCTGGCCGGCCGTCGTCGCGACCAAGTTTTTCTCAGCGTCAAATTCGGCGGTATGCGCGCACCCCAGGGAGCTTTCCTGGGGGTTGACACCCGCCCGGTGGCGGTCAAGAACTTTCTAGCCTACTCGCTGGTCCGGCTCGGCACCGATTACGTCGATCTGTATCAGCCGGCCCGGGTCGATCCCGCAGTGCCCATCGAAGACACAGTAGGCGCAATCGCGGAGATGGTCGAGGCCGGATACGTCCGCTCGGTCGGCCTGTCGGAAGCCGGGCCCGAGACGATCCGCCGTGCGCATGCGGTCCATCCCATCGCCGCTCTAGAAATCGAGTATGGTCTTGTCTCGCGCGGAGTCGAAGCCGCGATTCTTCCCACCCTCCGCGAGCTGGGCATCAGTCTAGTCGCTTACGGCGTTTTTTCGCGCGGCCTGCTCACCGGAAGTTTTCCCGGACAGGCGAGAGCTGCCGCCACTGACATCCGCGCGCATTTTCCGCGCTTTCAAGGCCAAAATCTCGAGCGCAACCGGGAATTGGCCGCGCGCTTGGCGCAAATTGCCGAGCACGTAAAGCTCAGTGTCGCTCAGCTGGCGGTCGGGTGGGTCCTTTCGAAGGGCGCCGACATCCTTCCCCTGGTCGGCACCAAACGCCGCGATCAGTTGGAGGAAGCAATCGGGATGCTCGACCGTCCGCTTTCGGCGAGCGAAATCGCCATGATCGAGCGCGCCGTGCCGCCAGGATCGGTCGTGGGCGAACGCTACGGTCCCGAGCAAATGCGGGCCCTCGACAGCGAGCCTCGCTCGAGCGCGTCGGAATAGCGAATACCTCAGGCAGCAGCGGCGGCTGGTGCGCTCGCCTCATCCAAGCTACGCACCGCCTCCGGAGGGAGCTCGAGCGTCGTCGCCCCAAGCAAATCCCGAAATTGCTCGAGACTGGTCGCACTGGCGATGGGTGCGGTCATGCCGTGGGCCACAAGCCATGCGAGAGAGACCTGCGCAGGCGTCGCGTGCAGCTCGGCCGAGACGGTGTCGAGCGCGTTCAAAATGCGGAAGCCCCGCTCGTTCATCATGTCCTTCACGCGATAGGCTCGCGGTCTGCCCTCCAGGTCCTTTGGCGAACGATACTTGCCGGTCAGGAATCCGCTGGCGAGCGAGAAATAGGGAATCACTCCGATGTTTTCGCCGCGGCACAGCTCGGCCAGCCCGCTGCTTTCGAAATTGGCCCGGTCGTACAGGTTGTACCAGGGCTGCAAGCTTTCGTAGCGCGGCAAGCCCTTCGCTCGGCTGGTCTTGAGCGCTTCGGCCAGCCGGTCGGCCTTGAAATTGGACGCGCCGATCGCGCGCACCTTCCCCGCTTTGACCAGGTCGGCGAACGCCAAAAGAGTTTCCTCCAAGGGCGTCTCGGCGTCGTCGCGATGGGCCTGATAAAGATCGATGTAATCGGTTCCGAGCCGCGCTAGCGAGCGCTCGATGGCGCGCATCACGTACGCGCGCGAAAGACCCTGTTCGCCAGGCGCCATCTCAACGCCCAGCTTGGTGGCGATTACCACCTTATCCCGCCCGCCGCGCTTTCTGAGCCAGTTGCCTATAATCGTCTCCGATTCGCCGCCCTGGTGCCCGGGAATCCATTTCGAATACACGTCTGCCGTGTCGATCAGGTTCAGACCCGCGTCGACGAACGCATCCAGTATCCGAAACGACATGGCCTCATCGGCGGTCCATCCGAAGACGTTTCCGCCGAGCGCCCAGGGACCCACTTCGAGGCTGGAGTTTCCCAGTCTTCGCTTGACGATGCTCATGCTCCGCTCCGATCGCGCGCAAATACGGCTCAAATACGCCACTTGGATGTTAATGGAGAGACCCGGCCAGCCGCAACTGCGGCGCCGCAATCGATCCGGCCCTGCTGGCTAGCGATTGGAGCCGCGAATTGCTATCATTCGCATGTACTCGCCAGACGCACTGGTTGCGTCTAATCTCACGAGGTGGCCATCATTTTATGACCAAGAAAGGGGACTCTCCATCAAGAACAACCGCCTTTTCAAGTACGCGACAGTTGCCATGCTCCTCACAGGTGCGCTGGCATTTGCGATTCGCTCCGTGCAAGCCGGCGCCGCGCAGAAAACCACCATGGACGGTGTTTACACCAACGAGCAAGCCGCGCGGGGCAAGACTCAATACGGCCAAGCCTGTGCGAGTTGTCACATGGACGATCTGAGCGGCAGCGGCCAGGCGCTTCCACTTGCCGGTGATGCGTTCACGGAAACTTGGGAAGGCCAATCGGTCGGCGATCTTTTCGATCTGACCCGCAACACCATGCCCCCGGATAAGCCCGGCACGCTCAGTCCCGACGACACAGTCGACATCGTCGCCTACTTGCTTCAGTTCAACAAGTTTCCCGCCGGATCGAGCGAACTCAAGAGCGACCCGGACACTTTGAAAAACATTCTTATCACCAAGAAAGGCAACGCGCCGCCCAAGCAATAGTTCGAGTCATTCGGCGGAGAGCGCCAGCAGCACGTTCCCCGGCATTCCGCCGCCGACATTAGCGTATCCGGACGGCACGAACACCATTCCGCTTGCGGCCGTGACGCCAGGGCCGCCCATCGATCCGCCCTTGCAGGGGATTTGGTTCGCGCACTGGAAATCGCGAGCCGTGTCGAACTGCCAGAGAATTCTGCCGTCTGCGGTCGAAAGCGCGCGCAGCGTCCCGTCCCATCCGCCGGTAAAGACGGCGCCGGGAATTTCCGTCACGGCTGCGGACTGGCCGAACCGAAGCCCCGCCTTCGTGCGGTACTCGCCATTAATCGTCGGCGCCCCGAGATTGTCGAGCGATTCAAGACGCGTGGTCCACGCGCGCGTGCCACTTTGAAGATCAATCGCCGCAAAGGTGCCGTCTTCGAGCGCCACATAGAGCCGCCGCGAGTCCGCGGCCCCGCCAAAGGCAATCTGCCCGTTGTTTGGCGCCGGCTTTTCGGAAAGATTCACACTCCATAGGACCGCTCCCTGATGGTCGGGATCGAGGGCGAAGACCGTGCCGCTTTTCGGAGTGGCGAGCACGATCTGCCGGCCGCTGGCGAGTGTCACCAGAACCGGTGAGGACCCGAAATCCCAATCGACGCCCAGATCCTTCGGACAATTCTCGGTCGCGACTGGCACGCAGCCCACCATCCAAGCATCGTTGGGCACGGCCTGAAACGACCACGCGATTTTCCCGCTCTCCAGATCGATGGCCAGCACGGCATCGGAGTTTTTTGAAGCGGGCTCGGTATAGGCATCGCCCGTGCCTACATAGAGGACGTGGCGCTTGCTGTCGATCGTCGGCGAGTTCCAGATCGCGGCCCCGGCAGGAGCCCACAGTTGCGTCCCCACGGAGTTCTTTCGCACCGGCTGAGGCTCCTCCGCAATGGCATACGTCCGCCAAAGTTGCCGACCGGTTTTGACGTCGAGCGCGACCACGCTTCCTCGGAATGTGCAGCACGGATAGGAGGGCGCGGCCGAAAAGGCCTCCTCGGTGGCCGAAATCCCGAAATAGATATGCTCGCCGTAAAGCGCGGGCGCGGCCGTGATCCGAGCCGTGTAGTGGTCAGACAGCTCCGCGATCCAGAGCTGCCTGCCGGTCTCGGCGTCCAGGGCGTAAGCGTTCGCGCGCAGATCACCGACGAACACGGCGTACTTCGCCGCACCCAGCCCGGTCTGGGGCGCGACTACGGGCGCAGTCCGCACCCCGGATCGCGCGTGAAACGACCAATAGACACACCCGGTCTTCGCGTCGAGCGAATAGACATAACCGTTGTCGCTGCCGACGAAAATCCTGCCGCCGACAATGCTGGGCTGCCCGTAGGCCGTATCGCCCCCGGGAAAACCAAACGCCCATTTCACTTTTAAACGCGGCACTTGCTCCGCGTCGAGCCCGGCCGCCTGCGCAGGCTGTGAGCGCGTGTTATCAGGATCGGCTCCCCATCCGTTCCAGGAGGCACCGCCCGTTGCCCCCGCAAACGGTCGACCTTCAGCGCACCGATTCGCCATCTTTTCGGCGCTGCCCGTATCGCTCAGGTCGAGCGGTCGCCCGCCAAGATATTCCGCCACCGCGCGTTTTTGCTCGTCAGTCAAGTCCTTGGCCGCCACAGCCATGGTGCCCGTCGTCACTGCTGCATAAATCTTCTCGGGCGTCAGTTTCATCAGTGTCTTCAGGTCGGGCGCGCGATCGGTCGCGTTCGCGTGGCACGACGCGCAGTGCCGACCAAAGACGACCTGCCCGGGCGGCGTGGGCAGCGGATTGTTGGCGATCTCCTGCGCCCCCCCGGAAATCGAAGCCAGCAAAACCATCGCGCAGAAGGGAAGCGATGCGCTC
>JASHRC010000053.1 GCA_030037525.1 Candidatus Acidiferrales bacterium
CGCCAAAGGCGCGGGGCAGATCAGATACCACTGGCGGTTCTTACCGTCCCGCTGAATGACTTGGACCATAGATTGATAGCCCATTGGTGCTCTCCCTCGTCGAAGAGATTCGACGAGGCAGCGTATCATAGCTATATAGCTAGTCAACAGATTTCAGATTTGTTCACACGTTCTAACCCATGTGTCCGGGCCGGACCCAGGGTTTAATGGTCGGGGCGAGTGGATTTGAACCACCGACCTCCTGGTCCCGAACCAGCATATAAAAAATCCCTAATCCATCGTCCTGGCGTCACTTACGGGATTTCAAACGACCAACAATCCTCCTCAGATTCACAACCATTCGCAACCGGAAATGATTGCTAGTGCGTGCAATTTTCTGCGATTACCTCTCGGATTGCTGACTCCTCTCTCGCAACATGGCTCCAGCCAACCACGGCAAGCACTCGCTTTCCCTGGCACACGGCACGCGTAATCTTGTCCACGATGACTTGGTCGCGATAGTCCGTGCTGGCTCGGGTTATCTCGTTGATTCGATTATCCAACTTCGATGGATCCACCCAGCTCATATTTGCGTTCACGTAAGAGACGAGTTTCGGAAATCTTTCGGCAAACGTCGGTTGCATTTCCGATACACTACGGGGCCGAACGTCCTTTAACGCGGGTTCGGCGCTGTATCTCTTGATCGCATCTTGAAGATACTCTTCCTTGTTCATTTTGGGAGAGCCCAATCCATCATATTCAGCCAAATCCCTGATGATGTAGAAGAGCTTTACCTCCTCTGGGTCATACTTCCTAAGAAGCTCCGCGACCTCCTCCCCAAATTCTGGTTCCATGTTGAAAGCGGGAATTTTCGATCCGGCCAAATATCTTACGAGTCCTCTTTCTCCATAACTGCGGATGGCATCGTTCTTTTTGCTTCCAGGATCAGCGATTTGGGGATCATTGATTTCGGGCCCTTCGTAAAATGGCCATGACCAAAGGGCGCAACATTCGGAAATTGCTTGACGGAACGCGTGGCTTTCACGCGTTCCGCCGGTATCGAAACACGTTCCTCCGCCAACAGCATTGCCCCGATGGCCTTCTGAAATTTTGGATGGGCCACTCGGCGGTGGGCATGTCGGATCTTTACGACCGTTCGCGTGAGGACGTGCAATATCGGCGAGACGTAGCGAAAGCAATGGGCATCGGTTTCGAGCTTCCGAAAACGCTGGCTCCCATTTCAGACGCTAATGGGCGTCAGACAGAAACACTTAAGTCAGAGGTCGCCCTTGCGGAAAGACAGTAAAACATTAGCGATTTCGTTGGTAGGGGCAGTCGGAATCGAACCACTGGGCTTCAGTATACGTGCTGGATGCGGCCATCAGGTGAACGCCCGACTTTCCAATGGATAAGGCCAGACATAGAATGGGAGCATGCCAGGGTTCTCCGAGCGAGTGGCCGAACTAGATCGGAAGTCGGAAGCCCAGCCTGAGCCGGCGCCTGGGCCCGACGGTCGGCGCCGAGTAGCGATCGAGAGGCTTGCGCCCGAGATCGATTGCGGCCGATTTCCGATCAAGCGGGTGGTCGGCGAGACTGTGGTTGTCGAGGCGGATGTCTTTGCCGACGGACACGACCGCGTTGCTTGCGAGCTGTTATATGGTCCCGAGGGCGGCGAGCTCGAATCTTCTCCCATGAAGGCGCTGGGGAATGATCGCTTCGGCGGTGAATTCCGAGTCACGCAGGTTGGACGATATCGCTACACGATAGAGGCCTGGATCGATCGTTTCGGGAGTTGGCGCGAGTCTCTGGAGAAGAAAATCTTTGCCGGACAGGACGTATCGGTTGACTTGCTGGCTGGTGCCGAGCTGATCGAGCTTGCCTCCGCGCGAGCTCCTGTCGATTCCGCCGAGCTTCTCCGAAGATGGGCGCGGAGGTTACGCGAAGACCCCGACCAAGGGAAAGCCATCGCGCTCGGAACCGATCTGCTCGAAATGATGACTCGCTATCCGGACCGTGAGCTCGCCAGCCGCTACAGGAAGCCACTCATCGTGGTTGTCGATCGAGAGAAAGCGCGCTTCTCCAGTTGGTATGAAGTCTTCCCGAGATCCTGCTCGCCTGAGCCAGGGCGTCACGGCACGTTTCGCGACTGCGAGGATCGGCTGCCGTACATTGCTTCGATGGGTTTCGACGTGGTCTATCTCCCGCCGATCCATCCCATCGGACGGTCCTTTCGAAAAGGGCAGAACAACTCGGACACCCCAGAACCCGGTAGCGTCGGCAGCCCATGGGCGATCGGATCAGACGAGGGCGGGCACAAGTCGATTCACCCCCAGCTGGGCACACTCGAGGACTTCAGGCATTTCGTCTCCAAAGCCAAAGATCACAATCTGGAGGTCGCGCTCGACATTGCTTTCCAGTGCACTCCGGACCATCCCTATGTGCGCGAACACCACTCCTGGTTCCGCACTCGCCCCGACGGCACGATCCAGTATGCGGAGAATCCTCCCAAAAAATATCAGGACATTTATCCGCTGGATTTCGAAACCTCCGATTGGCAGGCGCTTTGGCAGGAACTGAAAAGTATCTTCGAATACTGGATTGAGCAGGGCGTGCGGATCTTCCGCGTCGATAACCCCCATACCAAGCCCTTTGTCTTCTGGGAGTGGGTCATTGGCGAAATCAAAAGACAGCATCCCGAGGTTCTTTTCCTGGCCGAAGCGTTTACCCGGCCTCACGTCATGTACCGTCTTGCCAAGCTTGGTTTCTCCCAGTCCTACACCTATTTCACCTGGCGCCATACCAAAGAAGAGCTCACCAGCTATTTCCGCGAACTCACGCAAACGGAACTGAACCAGTACTTCCGCCCCAATCTGTGGCCCAACACGCCGGACATTCTTCCCGAATTTCTCCAAGTCGGCGGGCGACCGGCCTTTATAGTACGGCTGATCTTGGCCGCCACCTTAGGTTCGAGCTACGGCATTTATGGCCCGGCGTTCGAGCTGTGCGAAAACTCGCCTCTTGAGCCGGGGAGCGAAGAGTATCGCGATTCGGAAAAGTATCAATTGAAAAGCCGCGACCTCGATTCTCCGGCAAGTTTGAGGGATTTGATTGCTCGCGTGAACCAGATCCGCCGCGAGAATCCGGCCCTACAAGCCAACGGCAGTTTGCGCTTTCATGACACCGACAACCCGTCGCTCATTTGCTACAGCAAGACTACCGCTGATCTCGCGAGCGTCATCTTGGTCGTTGTCAATCTGGATTGTTTCCATGTTCAATCAGGATGGGTCGAACTCGATCTGAACTCCCTCGGCCTGGACCCAAACCATGCCTTTCAGGTTCATGATCTGCTGGGAGAGGGACAGTATTTGTGGCAGGGATCGCGCAATTACGTTGAGCTCGCTCCGGAAACTTTGCCAGCGCACATTTTCCGTGTTCGGCATCGGGTTCGCACGGAGCGAGACTTCGATTATTACCTTTAGGGCTCGGGATTCCCTCTGGGGGGCACGCCTTGACTTCGCTTCTCACCGAATACGACCGGTATCTGCTGGCCGAAGGCACCTACGCGCGCGCCTACGACAAGCTGGGCGCCCATCTCCTTTGTCGCGAGGGCCGCTCGGGAGTTGAGTTCTCCGTCTGGGCCCCCCATGCCCGAAGCGTCTCGGTGATCGGCGATTTCAACGGCTGGAACCGGCGAGCCCATCCCCTGGAGCCCAGTTCCACGGGAGTCTGGGACACCTTTGTGGGTGACGTAGGCGAGGGGACCCGCTACAAGTATCACATCGAATCGAACGATGGCGGCTACCAGGTGGATAAGGCCGATCCGTACGGTTTTGCCTCCGAGCTCCGCCCCGAGACGGCTTCCCGGGTCTGGAATCTGGACGACTACCGGTGGCAAGATGCCGAGTGGATGGCCACTCGCGCGCGCGTCAATTCACTCCAAGCGCCCCTATCGATTTACGAAGTGCACCTGGGCTCCTGGCGGCGCGTGCCGGAGGAAGGGAACCGCTGGCTCAGCTACCGCGAGCTCGCGCCGCTACTGGCCGATTACGTCCAGGATGCCGGTTTCACGCACGTGGAGTTTCTGCCGATCATGGAGCATCCCTTCGACGGCTCGTGGGGCTACGAGACGACCGGTTACTTCGCGCCGACCAGCCGCTTTGGCACGCCCACCGACTTCATGTATCTGGTCGACTACCTCCATCAGCGGGGAATCGGCGTCATTTTAGACTGGGTTGCCGCACACTTTCCCAAAGACGAGGCCGGCCTGGGTTATTTTGACGGCTCCCATCTGTACGAGCACGCCGATCCGCGCCAGGGCGAGCATCCGGACTGGAACACCTTCGTCTTCAATTTCGGCCGCAACGAAGTCCGCAGTTTCCTCCTCAGCAACGCGCTGTTCTGGCTCGACAAATACCACATCGATGGTCTTCGCGTGGACGCTGTGGCTTCCATGCTCTATCTCGATTACGGTCGACGGGAAGGCCAGTGGATCCCCAATCGCTTCGGCGGGCGGGAAAATCTCGAAGCGATCGAGTTTCTGCGAACGCTCAACGAGCACGTCTACCAAGCCTTCCCCGATGCGATGACCATCGCCGAGGAATCAACCGCCTGGCCGCAGGTTTCCCGCCCCACCTATCTGGGGGGCCTGGGCTTCGGCCTCAAGTGGAACATGGGCTGGATGCATGACACGCTCGGCTACCTGTCCGAGGACCCGGTCTTCCGAAGCTACCACCACCATCAGATCACCTTCAGTCTCCTGTACGCTTTTAGCGAGAATTTCGTCCTGCCGCTCTCACACGACGAAGTGGTGTACGGCAAAGGCTCGCTCATCGGCAAAATGCCGGGCGACGATTGGCAGAAGTTCGCCAATCTGCGCCTGCTCGTCGGATTCATGTTCGGCCATCCCGGCAAGAAGCTCCTCTTCATGGGCGGCGAATTCGGCCAGTGGTCGGAGTGGAATCACGACACAAGCCTGGACTGGCACCTGCTCGCCAACCCGGCTCACGCGGGGGTGAAACGCTGGGTGAGAGACCTCAACACGTTCTATCGCGGCCATCCCGCGCTCTATGAACTCGACTTCGACCCGGGCGGTTTCTCCTGGGTCGATTGCAAGGATTATGAGCGCAGCGTCGCGAGCTTCCTCCGCCGTGGCCGCCGCCAGCAGGATGAACTGCTTTTCGTTTTGAATTTCACGCCGGTGGTCCGGCGAAATTATCGCGTCGGTGTTCCTCGTCCGGGGTTTTGGAAGGAGGTTTTGAACAGTGACGCTCTCCTGTATGGTGGCAGCGGTCAGGGAAACTTCGGGGGCTTGGCTGCGATTCCGCTGCCCATCCATGGGCAGCCGTACACCCTTAACATGACGCTGCCGCCGCTCGGCATGCTCGTTTTCTGCCACGAATCTGCGGGCACCACCTGAGGCAAGGGCACAGGCGATGGCCAAGCTCATCGGAAGCGCCGAGGATCCCCTCTGGTACAAAGACGCGATCATCTACGAGCTCCACGTCCGTGCCTTCAAAGACAGCAATGCCGACGGGATCGGCGACTTTCCCGGTCTGATTGAAAAAATGGATTACCTCGAGGATCTGGGCGTCACCTGCCTGTGGTTGTTGCCCTTTTTCCCGTCCCCGCTGAAAGACGATGGCTACGACATCTCCGATTACATGAACGTGCATCCGAGGTACGGCACGACCGACGATTTCCGAGCATTCCTCGCCGCAGCACATGAGCGCGATTTGCAGGTGATCATCGAGCTCGTCGTAAATCATACCTCTGACCAGCACCCCTGGTTTCAGGCGGCCCGCCGGGCGCCGCGCGATTCACCCGAGCGCAATTTCTACGTCTGGAGCGACACCGAGGCAAAATACAAAGACGCGCGGATTATCTTCTCCGATGCGGAACGGTCCAACTGGACCTGGGACCCGGTTGCCAAGCAGTATTACTGGCACCGATTTTTCTCGCACCAGCCGGACCTGAATTACGACAATCCCCGGGTCGTCGAGGAAGTGCTCAAGGTGATGCGCTACTGGCTCGACATGGGGGTGGACGGACTGCGCGTCGATGCCATCCCCTACTTGGTCGAGCGCGACGGAACCAGTTGCGAGAATCTCCCGGAAACGCACGAAGTCATCAAGAAGCTCCGGCGGGAAATCGATGCCGGATACTCGAGTCGCCTGCTCCTGGCCGAAGCGAACCAGTGGCCGAGTGATGTGCGTCCCTACTTTGGCGATGGCGACCAATGCCATATGGCCTTTCACTTTCCGTTGATGCCGCGCATCTACATGGGCTTGCGCCAGGAAGATCGCCTGCCGATTACCGACATCATCGCCCAAACGCCCGACATTCCCTCCAATTGCCAGTGGGGCCTTTTCCTGCGCAACCACGATGAGCTAACGCTCGAGATGGTCACCAACGACGAGCGCGACTATATGTACATCGCCTACAGCGCCGATCCGCGGATGCGCATCAATTTGGGCATTCGCCGGCGCTTGGCCCCCCTGGTCGATAACAATCGCCGTCGCATCGAGCTTCTCAACAGCTTGCTGCTCTCCTTTCCGGGCACCCCCATCCTCTACTATGGCGACGAGATCGGCATGGGGGACAACATCTATCTCGGCGATCGCAACGGCGTCCGCACCCCCATGCAGTGGAACGCGGACCGCAACGCCGGCTTCTCCACCGCCGTGCCCGCCCGCTTGTACAGCCCCGTCATCATGGATCCCGTTTGGGGCTATCAGGCGATCAACGTGGAAGCCCAGCAAGGCGACCCCTCCTCGCTTTTGAACTGGATGCGCAACATGATCGCCCTGCGAAAACTGTTCAGGGTTTTCGGGCGCGGCACCCTGAAATTTCTCGATCCGGCCAACCGCAAAGTGCTCGCCTACCTGCGCCAATACGAGGATGAAACCGTCCTGTGCATCGCCAACCTGTCTCGGTTCGCCCAGCCGGTGGACCTGGATCTGGCCGAGCTCGAAGGCATGGTTCCGGTCGAGATGCTCGGCTACGTTGAATTTCCCCCCATCGGACGCCAGCCTTACCGCTTTACGCTGGCGTCTTACAGTTTTCTTTGGCTCGAACTGCAACAGCGCACGCAGCCCGCGGAGACAAAAATGGATCTCGCGGGGCAGGCCTCCCTGAACGCGGCGGCCGGCTGGGAAAGCATTTTCGACGGAGCGAGCCGCCAGCGCCTGGAAGCCCTAAGCCTTCCCGAATACCTTCCCAAGCAGCGCTGGTTCGCAGGGAAGTCTCGTCAGATCAAGACAACCAGGCTGGTCGATTGGGCGGTTTTCGAGACATCACCAGCGGCCTTGCTGCTGCTGGAAGTCGAATTCGATAGCGGGCCTGCCGATCTGTATCTCTTGCCTTTGGGCATGAGCTTTGGCGACGCTGCCCGAGAGCTCGAGCAGTCGGCGCCGGGCGCCATCATTGCCCCCGTCGTTGCGGCGAAGAATTCCGGCGTGCTTCATGATGCCGTCTTCAGCGACCAGACCTGTTTGGAACTTCTGTCGCTCATCGAGAACGATTCTGAGTTCCAGGCCCGCCACGGGCGGATCCACGGCCTGCGCGGCAGCGGCTTTCGGAAAATCCAGGGACACGCCGATCCTGCCCTGACTGTGAAACGAGGATCGGCCGAGCAGAGCAACACGTCGATTCTCTACGGCGACCGCTTCATCCTGAAATTGCTTCGCCGTCAGGAGCCCGGACCGAATCCCGACGCAGAAATCGGCCGCTACCTCACCGAGCGAGTGAAATTCGATCGGATTCCTCCTTTCGCCGGAGAGATCGAATACCAACCCGAGGCCGATCGCGAGCCCTTCGTTCTCGGAATGCTACAAGGACTGGTCGCCAATGAAGGCGACGGCTGGAAGTGGACCATCGAAGAACTCGATCGATACTTCGAAACGTGCGCTCCCCAGCGATTTCCGGAAAATATCAACGCGGAACTGGGCGATCCGCTCAGGTTTTCCGAGCTCCCCACGCTCGCGACTGCCCGGGATCACGTCGGCATCTACCTGGACTCGGCGGCCACACTGGGGCGTCGAACGGCCGAATTGCACCTCGCTTTGGCTTCCCCTACCGATGACCCGGCCTTCGAGCCCGAGCCCATGAGCGCCCTCGACCAACAGACCTTGGTTGCCGATCTCCGCGAGCATGCCTCCCGTGTATTTGAAATGCTAAAGGAACAACTTCCCCTTCTGCCGGACGAAGCAGTAGAGATGGCAGCGGCGGTCCTGAGCCGGCGAACCCGGATCTTGGATCATTTCGAAGCCCTGGGGCCCGAGCCGCTGCGCACCAGGCGGATTCGCATCCACGGCGACTATCATCTCGGTCAGGTTCTCAAGGTGAAGACCGATTTTGTGATCTTGGACTTTGAGGGTGAACCCGCACGCCCGCTCGCCCAGCGCCGTGTCAAGCAGTGCCCGCTTAAAGACGTGGCCGGCATGTTGCGCTCGTTCAGCTACGCCGCCTATTCCGCTCTGATCAACTTCACGACGCGCCATGGCGGTGATATGGCCCGCACCGAGCCCTGGGCGCGTCTGTGGGAGCGCTCGGTCGCCTCCGAATTCCTGCGCGCGTACCGCGAAACGGCTCATGGCGCCGATTTCTTGCCGCCTGGCATTGACGATTTTCGAAAGCTGCTTGATATTTTTCTTGTGGATAAAGCGTTGTACGAAGTTCGATACGAGCTCAATGCGCGCCCGGCTTGGCTTCGCATCCCGCTGCTGGGAATCATGTCTCTCGAGCTTTGATCGAGGTCGTGAATCAGAACCACGACGCGGCATCTCAAGGGGACTCTGAGGATTGATCGGTGGCGACCAACTCCATTCCTGCCTCGCCTCCTGAGGAAGCTAAGCCCATCGAGAGCGCCGACCTGGTCATCGGGATTCTCGCCGACCTCAGTCCGGAAGCCGTTACCACGATGTGCCAGACGCTCGGAACCCTCCCGGGCTCCTTGCGAATCGCCGTGTTGCAGAATGGCGACCCGGTGAATCCGTCTCCGGCCAATCGATCGGCGACGCCTCAGTCCTCTACCGTGTCCTTCGCACCTTCGTTACTCGCCAAGCCCGGCGGCGCGGGAACCGCTCCGCTCAACATGGCTGCGGCCTATCAGTCCGTCTTTGCCGCGGGGGAGAAGCTCGGGTCGCGGGCTTGTTGCATTCTGGCCTCCCGGCTTGAGTCGGAGACAGGACGGTCGGCCTACCGCCTCGCCGAGCCTCTCCTCAACGGGGAACTCGATTTGGTCGTGCCTCGTTATGCCCGCCATCGATTCGAAGGCTTGCTCAACAGCTCGATCGTCGCTCCGCTGATGCGAGCTCTGTATGGAAAACGTCTGAGCAATCCCATGGGGCCCGATTTCGGCGTGTCCCGCCGGCTCGTCCAGCGGCTGGTGGGACGAGAGCGAACTGGCCGGGGCGCCGCCAATGGCCTCCATCCGCTGGCATCGCTTACCCCGCTGGCGCTGTGCGAAAACCTGCACGTGGCCGAACTGCATTTGGGAACACGCTCCTATCCGCCACCGGATTGGACCAACACCGCTTCTCTCGTGGCTGAGATACTCGGCCCGGTCTTCCTGGATATCGAGCGAAACGCCGCGTGCTGGCAGAGAATGCGAGTTTCCGCAGCTGTTCCTGCCATTGGTGAGCCCGTTTCGGTCCAGAGTGACACGGCGAGCCTGGACACCAGCCGTCTGGTTGAGTCCTTCGCGCTCGCAAACCGAGAGCTGCAGGAGATCTGGAGTCTGATTTTGCCGCCCTCCACACTGGTCGAATTGCGCAAATTGTCGCGCCTTCGGTCGGAGGAGTTTCAGATGCCCGATGATGTGTGGGTCCGCATTGTCTACGATTTTGCCCTCGCCCATCGCCTTCGCCCGATCAACCGCGACCACTTGCTGAAATCCATGACGCCTCTCTACCTCGGCTGGGTCGCCTCCTATGCCCATGATCTCGAGCGAGACAATGCGGTCCCACCCGATCAGAGACTCGAGCGGCTGGCCGGTGCCTTTGAAGCCGGAAAGCCCTATTTCGTTTCGCGATGGCGCTGGCCGGACCGATTCAACCCCTAGCTTCACGCCACGAAGGAGGTTGCTATGTGGGAGCAGATCAAACAGGCCTTGCTTCAGTCGACAGCCCGATTTCTCACTGAATTTGCCAGCTTGCTGCCGGGACTGGCAGCGCTCATTGTGGCAGTGCTCCTTTCGCTCGTGCTCGGCTGGGTTCTCGCGATTGTGGTGCGGCGTGTCCTGATCGGCCTGCGGTTTGACCAACGCATGGCGGGGTGGGGATTTGCTTCAATGGGGGAGGGCTCGCCCCTGGGGAGCCCCACCGCTTTGGTTTCCCGCTCGTTGTTTCTCCTGGTGGTGCTGACCGGATTTCTCATCGGAGTGGCCGCCTTCGACTTTGCCTGGACCTCCCTGTTCGTGCGCAGCATTCTCTCCTACATTCCCAACATTATTGGTGCCGTGCTGGTGTTGGTGGTTGGCACAATCATTGCGCGCTTTGTTGCTCGGAGCGTGCTGATCGGCGCTGTCAACTTGAACCTCCAATACGCGCGCCTGCTGAGTGAGGGAGTCAAGTGGCTGGTCATCGTGCTCTCCGTAGCCATGGCCCTGGAACATCTAAGAATCGCGCGGGGCATCGTGGAACTGGCTTTTGGCATTCTTTTCGGCGGAATCGTTTTCGGACTAGCACTGGCGATCGGGCTCGGCTCGCGGGACCTGGTCACCAAATCGCTCGAACGCGATACGAAAAAAGCCCCGGAAGAAATCGAAGACCCTCTTCGCCACCTGTAGCGGGTCCTCCCGAGGGGTGTGACCAGGATCGCGACCCTTCGACACAGGCGCGCTCGACGCCCGGCCTTTGGGAGTCCTTGCCTTTGCCCGCGACCGAGCGCCTTCCCAGGCACCCAGAACAGGAATCACCGCCGGCCGGAGGAATCAGAATCGGCTGATCGAGCGCTGCCGAGACACTGATTCCTCTGCCGCACTGGGAGGGATCTACTGGCCGGCAGCCTTGGTCTTGCTACCGTGATGTTCTACGTGGGTTTTGGCCGCTTCCGTTGAGTGGTGTATAGCGTGGTGGAGGTGCCCCTGCGCAGTGTGTGCGTGGTGAGCCGCGGTTTCATAGTTTCCTTGCTCGTGATGTCTGGCAGCCTCGAGGTGATGACGGGCCGCGTGTTCGTGGTGTTCGGCAGCTTTTCTGTGGTGCTCGGCAGCTTGCTTGGACATTTCTCCTCCTGGCTTGTTTCTCGACCTGAGACCTGGGTCGGCAGGAGAAGACTGGCGCTCGGTTGTTAATCCGGGATAAACGGAGAGTGAACGATTGGTTGTGCAGGACTTCCTCATCTCTTCTCGAGCCGCTCAGAAATACCGATCCATCTTGAAAAATCCCATCCCGATTCATCCGCTCCCGCACGGGAAATGCGGTATATTTGTAATTGAACAAAAAATTTCCAAGTGATCGGATCGCCTGGCGGTCCCTTCCGGGAAGGTCCATGGAAATGGCGGTACAACCGATCCTCCCATCGGACGTCGACGAACTCGACGAGATATGGGAATGGATCGAGTCATTTGATGCCGTCGTCGAGCAAGGCGGCCGCGATCTGGCCTCCAAAATTCTTCAGGAAATCCGCGACCGGGCCTTGGCTTGCGGTGTGCGGGTCCCTTTCACGGCCAACACCCCGTACGTCAACACCATTCATGTGAGTCAGCAAGCCCCCTTTGGGGGCAATCAGGAACTCGAGCGAAAGATCAAGAGCCTGATCCGCTGGAACGCCTTGGCCATGGTGGTCCGTGCCAACCGCGTCGAACACAACATCGGCGGCCACATTTCAACGTTTGGCTCGGTGGCGACTCTGTTCGAGGTCGGCTTCAATCACTTCTTCCGCTCCCGCACGAAAGATTTCGAAGGCGACACGGTGTATCTGCAGGGCCACGCGTCGCCCGGTGTCTATGCCCGCGCATTTCTCGAAGGGCGTCTGACCGCCCAGCAGCTTGAAAACTTCCGTCGAGAGCTGAAACCCGGCGGCGGCCTTTCCTCTTACCCGCATCCCTGGCTCATGCCGGATTTCTGGGAATTTCCCACCGTTTCGATGGGGCTCAGCCCCATCATGGCGATCTATCAGGCCCGCTTCAATCGCTACCTGGAAGACCGCGGTCTTAAGCCCAGAACCGACGCGAAGGTCTGGGCCTTCTTGGGCGACGGCGAAACCGACGAGCCAGAGACGCTGGGTGCCATCACGCTCGCTTCGCGCGAGCATCTCGACAATCTCATCTTTGTGGTCAATTGCAACCTGCAGCGCCTGGACGGGCCCGTGCGCGGCAACGGTCACATCATTCAGGAGCTGGAGGCGGCTTTCCGTGGGGCGGGTTGGAATTGCATCAAGGTGCTCTGGGGATCGGACTGGGATCCTTTGTTCGAGCAGGACGTAGACGGCTTGCTGGCGAAACGCCTCGGTGAAATCGTCGATGGCGAATATCAGAAATTCATCGTCGAATCGGGCGCCTACATCCGCGAGCACGCCTTTGGCAGCGACCCGCGTCTGCTGAAGATGGTGGAGAACTATAGCGACGAGCAGCTTCAAAAGCTGCGGCAGGGCGGCCACGATCCAAAGAAAGTGTACGCCGCGTATAAGGCCGCCGTCGAACATACCGGTTCGCCGACCGTGATTCTGGCCCGCACCATCAAGGGCTATGGCCTCGGCGAGGCCGGCGAAGGTCGCAACGTCACCCACCAGCAGAAGAAAGTCGACGAAGACACGCTTCGTCACTTCGGCGAGCGCTTCGGGTTGAAGATTCGGGAAGATCAGATTGCCGAAGTATCCTTCTACCGGCCGCCCGACGATAGCCGTGAAATCCGTTACATGCGGGAATGCCGCCGGAAGCTGGGCGGCTATTTGCCAGAACGCCGCGTCCGCTCCCTGCCGCTCCCGGCGCACGAGGAAAACCTCTTCACTGAATTTCTCAGCGGCAGTGAAGGCCGCGAGGTTTCCACCACCATGGCATTCGTCGCCATGTTGCGAAAAATGCTGCGAGATCCGGAAATCGGCAAGCTCATCGTTCCGATCGTTCCCGATGAAGCGCGCACCTTTGGCATGGAGTCCCTGTTTCGCCTGGTAGGCATCTACAGCAGCCAGGGGCAGCTCTACGAGCCCGTCGATATGAACACGCTGCTCTATTACAAAGAAGCCAAGGACGGTCAGATCCTGGAGGAGGGAATTACCGAGGCCGGCTCGATCTCGTCGTTTATCGCCGCCGGTTCCGCTTACGCCACCCACGGAATCAATACCATTCCCTTCTTTGTTTTCTACTCGATGTTCGGGCTACAGCGAGTGGCGGACCTGATTTGGGCTGCGGCCGACACGCGCTGCCGCGGTTTCCTTCTCGGGGGCACGGCCGGGCGCACCACTTTGGCGGGCGAAGGTCTGCAGCACCAGGACGGCAACAGCCACATTCTCGCGCTTCCCGTTCCTACGCTTTGGGCTTACGACCCGGCCTTCGCCTATGAGGTCGCCACGATCATTGAAGACGGTATCGACCGGATGTACCGCAAGGGCGAAAGCATCTTCTACTACATCACGGTGATGAACGAACCCTACGCCATGCCTGCCATGCCTGCCGGATCCCGGGAAGGCATTCTCAAGGGAATGTACCGGTTCCGAGCCGCTGGCAACGGCAAGTCCAAGCTGCGTGCGCACCTGTTCGGGAGCGGCGCAATTCTGCGTGAGGCCTTGAAGGCGCAGGAAATTCTTGAGGAAAAATACGGCGTGGCCGCCGACGTATGGAGCGTGACGAGCTACAAGGAGCTCTACCGAGACGGCATCGAAACGGAACGCTGGAACCTGCTGCACCCATCGGAACGGCCGCGCGTCCCCTACGTCTCCGCTTGCCTGGAGGGCACCCAGGGAGTTTTTGTGGCCGCCTCGGACTATCTCAAGGCGCAGGCCAATCTCATCAGCAAGTGGGTGCCGCGCCGCATCGCGTCGCTGGGCACCGACGGCTTTGGCCGCAGCGAGAGCCGTCAATCCCTGCGCGAGTTCTTCGAGGTCGATTCGCGCTTCATCGCCCTGGCCGCGCTGCGCGAACTCGAGAGCGCAGGCAAAATCCAGGCTTCTCTGGTCGAGCGGGCCATCGGAGACCTCGACATCAATATCGAAAAGCCCGACCCGCTTACCAGCTAACTCGCCGCCTGGCTACAGGAGCTCCTGTATTCGTCCCTTGATCAGGTCGGGTTTCAGCTGGCTGACCTTTTCAAGAGCGTCCCGTCCGTCGGTTGCCTCTCCGCAGATTTTCCATTCCGGCATGGGCGCGAGCACGGTTCCGATGCCCGACCGTGACAGTGAATGATCATCCACCAGCAGGATTCGTGCTTCGATCATTTCCCCCACCCAGATTCCAATGAGCCTCGATATCCTTCGTGCCAACCCAAAACAGCCCGAAGCGTCGATCGGGGTCCGCCAAGGACGATCCACTTGACGAAATCCGGCCCGGTCCGCAAGAATTAAATAGGGGAACTTTTCGACAGGCCGAGGCGCTCGTTGTCTGACAAGGTTGGGGCAACCAAGAACGACGTTCCGTCGGCCAGAATCGAGGCAACTACCATGGGAAAGATTGTTTCCGCATTTGCGACCGTCCACGCACCGCAGCTGTTCGACCGTCCCCCCAGCGAGGACCCGAAACAGCTGGATGCTGACATTGCCGCCATGCGCCAGATCGGCAAGGAACTCGAGGAAAGCAAGCCGGATGCGGTGGTTGTCATCGCCAGCGATCACCTGGAAACGTTTTTCCTCAGTTCGGTTCCCACCTTCGCCATTCTTTCCGGCGAGTATTCCCACGCCGAGTATGCCGGCCGCAAGTATGAACTGAAGATCCATGAGGCCTTGACCGAGGACCTCCTGGAAAAGCTGATGAAGGCTGGCTTCGATCTCGGCTATTCGCAAGACGCGGTTCTTGGGCACGCGTTCGCGGCCGTCTACGAATGGGTGATCGAGAAGCGCCCGATTCCCGTCGTGCCGATTTTCGTCAATGCCTATCTTCCGCCCTTGCCGACCGCCCGGCGTTGTGCGGATCTGGGCAAGGCCATCGCCAAAATCATTGAGGGCCGCCCGGAAAAAGTAGCGATCGTCGCAAGCGGCGGCATGTCGCACTACCCCGGGACGTGGAAGTATCCCAAGCCCGCATACGATTTCGACTACTGGGCCATCTCCCAAATCGAAAAGGGCCATCTCGACGAACTGATCAAACTGACCAACGAGCAGTTGGACGAGGTGGGCAACACCGAGTTGCTCTCCTGGATGATCCTGTTTGGCGCGATCGGGAACATCAAGGGCGAGCTCGTGACTTACCAGCCGACCTGGCACCACGGCCACGCGGTCCTGCGCTTCCTGCCCCTCCACGGAACCGGACCGTCAAAAGAGGGGATGGGGGCCCCGCCGGACTATAAATTCCAGGGCGGCTATGAATTCTACAAGCACCCCTCTCCGGCAGCCTACAAGCTGAACAAAGTGCTCTACGACAGCCGGTTCAAGCGTGACCTGCGGCTGCGGCTCATCCACGATCTTCCCTCCGTAGCCAAGGAATACGGCATGACGCCCGAGGAGGCCAAGGTGCTCGAATCGCTGCAAGACGACGACATCGAGAAGTTCCGAAACGGGCAGGTGCATCCGCTGGTAGAAGCCGGAGCGCATCCTCTGGGAATGTGGATGGCGGTGATCGGCATGCACTCGGAGCTGCGCAGGCTTCGAGCCGAAAAGCAAAGCCTGGAAAAAGCCGGCATTAGGAAATAGCGCCTGGGGAGCTTTTAGGGCCGGAGTGTTTTGCC
This sequence comes from Candidatus Acidiferrales bacterium, assembly GCA_030037525.1. GTDB lineage: Bacteria > Acidobacteriota > Terriglobia > Acidiferrales > UBA7541 > Palsa-295. Next base: position 15,792 of record JASHRC010000053.1, read on the forward strand.
GGCGAAGCACGCCGTTGTTTAAATTCGAATCGAGGGCCGACACATGAAAATCGGCGTTGCCGGGCAAGGCGCATTTGGCGTGAAGCATCTGGAAGCTTTGCGGGCGATTCCGGGCATCGAAGTGATCACCCTAGCCGGTGGGAATCAGACCGCCACCGCGGAAGTGGCCAAGCGGTTCGAGATCCCCCATTATACGGGCGATTTCGCCGAGAGCCTGAGGCAGCCGGGGCTGGAAGCGATGATCCTCGCCACGCCCACCGGAATGCACGCAAAGCAGGGGGTCCAGTCGATGCGCGCGGGCAAGCACGTGCATATCGAAATCCCCATCGCCGATTCCCTGGCCGATTCCGAATTGCTGGTGAAGGTACAGAAGGAAACCGGCGTGGTCTGCATGGGCGGACACACGCGCCGCTTCAATCCCAGCCACCAATACATTCACAAGAAGATCCAGGCGGGCGAGCTCAAGATTCAGCAGATGAACGTGCAAACCTATTTCTTCCGCCGCACGAACATCAACGCGGCCGGTCAGCCCCGCAGCTGGACCGACCATCTGCTCTGGCACCACGCCTGTCACACGGTGGATCTGTTCCAGTATCAAACGGGCGAGCTGGTTTCCGATTGCTATGCCGTCCAGGGCCCGTTTCATCCCGAGCTGAAGATCGCGATGGATATGGGCATCGTGATGAAAGTGCCGTCAGGCGCGATCTGCACTCTTTCGCTCTCGTTCAATAACAAAGGTCCGATCGGCACGTTCTTCCGCTATATCTGCGACAACGGCACCTACATCGCGCACTACGACGACCTGATCGACGGCGATCAGAAGAAGATCGATCTGACCGGTGTGGCTGTCTCGATGAACGGGATCGAGCTGCAGGATCGCGAGTTTTTCTCCGCCATCCGGGAAAAGCGCGAGCCCAATGCCAGCGTGCAACAGTGCTTCACGGCGATGCAGGTGCTCGATCGTCTGGAGAGGATTTTGAACTCCGCGACCAAGGCGCAGGCCGTGGTTTAACTGGCGGCTTCCCACTTCCGGTTAAGAACCAGCCGGAGGCGCTCGGGGTCGAGGGCCTTTTCCCATTTTGCCACCACCAGCGTGGCGACCGCGTTTCCCACCACGTTGGTTGGGGTGAGCCCTTCCGACATCAGCCGGTGAATTCCGAGCAGGAGCGCGACGCTGGCGACCGGGATCGTTCCGGTCGAAGCGATGGTGGCCGCCAGCACCACGAACGCGGCGCCCGCCACTCCCGCCGCTCCTTTTGATGACAGAAGCAATACGGCCAGAAGCCCCAGCTGCTGCCACAGACCGAGGTGCGTGTTGGTCGCCTGCGCCAGAAAAACAGTCGCCGTTGCCAGATAGAGACACGTGCCATCGAGATTGAACGAATAGCCGGTGGGAATCACCAGTCCGACGATGGTCTCCTCGCAGCCCAGCACTTCGAGCTTGCGCATCAGTTGCGGGAGAACTGTTTCCGAAGACGTGGTGGCCAGCGCCACGAGCAGTTCCTCACGCAGGAAACCGACCAGCTTGAAGAGGCTGAACCCGCATGCGCGAGCCACGGGCCACAACACGCCGACCAGGAACACCAAACAGAGGACGTAAAAGCCTCCCAGCAGTTTGCCGAGAGAAACCAGTGAGCCGGCTCCGAATTTGCCGACCGTTGAGGCGATGGCGCCAAATGCTCCGATCGGCGCCGCCCACATCACGATGCCCACCACTTGAAACAGCATCTTCGACAGGGCCTCGATGAAATCGATGACCGGTTTGCCGCCGGCTCCGATCTGGGCCAGCGCAAATGCGCACAGCAGTGAGACCAGCAGCACGGCCAGCACGTTGCCCTCGGTGAATGCGCCAACCAAGGTGGTCGGAATGATGTTCATCAGGAATTCGGTGACGGTGGCCTTTGGGGGATGCGCGATGTAGGTCTGGACGGCGGAGGTGTCCAGCTGCGCGGGATTGACGTTCATCCCGCGGCCTGGCTTCCAGAGATTCACAGCGCCGAGGGCCACCAGGAGCGCAATCGTGGTGAGCGCCTCAAAGTAGAGGATGGCTTTGAGCGCGACCCGGCCGACGCGGGCCAGGTCGACCATACGCGCAATTCCATGAACCACCGTGCAGAAAATGATCGGCGCGATGAGCATACGAATCGCCTTGATGAAGGCGTCACCGAGCGGCCCGACGCGCATGCCCAGAGCGGGATCCCAAAGGCCGAGACAAATTCCCGCGATCGTGCCGACGAACACGTGCAGCCAAAGCTGGGTGTACCACGGCTTTCGGCGTCGAATCTGGGTGAGTTGGTCTTCCCCAACTTTGCTAGCCATCCGCAACGGACCGCACCTTTCCTGGCGAAGGACGCAGTTGCCCCGAGATCGCGTACTCTACTACAACCGGTGTGCGGAGCGAGACCCTCACCATTCTTCTAGGAATCGTTCCGGCGAGAACTCGCAGCGCCGTTCGATCGCGTGGATCAGGAGCTCGGAGAGATTGTCGGCCAGCCCCGGTCCTGCACTTTGCTCAATTCTGCGGACATCGGCTGCGAGCCCCTGGTCGTGAAAGACGCTGGCCAGCCAGCTGGAAAAGTCTCCTCGGCGCGCGTGCGCCGCAATGACGGAGGGTGGAAGGGTCTTGAGCGGTCCCAGGAAGTCCCGGAGTGCTCGGACGGGTCGACCGACCGGCCTGCCGTTTTCAGTGAATATGAAGGCCTGGTCCGCCGGCAGGCGAACGTCAAGGTATTTGGCCTTGTGGCGGACGTGTGAAGTCAGGCGCGGTGCGAGGCGAAAACGGCGCAATTGGCCGCGAGCTTCCTCCGAACGGGGCAGGATGGCCGCTTCTTCCGGCTCGAGCTGGCTAAGGATTCGCTGCCAGTCGGCCTCGACGCCCGGGTGGCCGGCCATGGACACGAGCGCATGCACTTCGGCTGGGTCCGTAATTCGCTTGACCACGATCGCCTCGATCGCCCGACGAACCTCGGGGTGCAAACCGGTTAGCTGATAGGTGATGAGCGTGTAAGCTCCCAGATTCAGGTCGAGCAGGTCACGGATGTTCGGCCGGCGGAGAAAATAATGTGCTTCGTCGAGCAGGATTCGGTGGGGAAGTCCGGTGGTGCGCCGCAAGGCGGCCAGCATCGGCAGCAGGGACGAGAGATATTCAAGTTTCTCGCCGTATCGAATGTGCGACAGGTCGATCACCACGCTCATATCCGGATGGCGGAGAGCTCGCCCAACGTCCGGCAGATCGGGCGGAGAATCCTGTCCGACGAACACGACGACCCCAGGCAACGATTCCAAGGTGCGGTAATCGCCCTCCGGATCGATCACGCAGAGCGAATATCCCTCGAGAATTAGCTGTTCGGCGGCTAATCCGGCGACCCATGATTTTCCGGATTGAACTTCGCCCGCGATCAGCACGTTGCGACCCCGAACAGCAACCCGGACAGGATGTCCTTCGGTATCTTGGCCCAGCGTGAGGCGGTAGTGGCCCATTCGCTCCGGAGGCAGGCGCAGCTCGTCGGTGATCCGCCGAATATAGCCGGCCACGTCCGCCGGGCCCGCTCCTTCCAGAATCTCGTCGGCCCGCTCCTTTAGCGCCGGGCTTCCCCAACCGACAGCGACACCGATCTCGCAAGTCCCGACCAAATCATGATCATTCTCGGCATCCCCGATCCCGATCGTGTTGTGTACCGACAGCCGCAGCGTCGAAAGCGCGGCGCGCAGCCCAGCGCCCTTGCTCACCCCCTGAGGCAGGACCATCAGCCGGTCGCGATTGAACAAAAGCGACAACGGCAGCTCCAGGTGTCGAATGGCGGCGAGCACCTGAGGGGCCGAGCCGGCGCCGGACTCCACAACGCACTCGCCAGCGAGGAAAGCGACTTGGCGGCGCTCGAGTTCGGCGAGAAAGAGTTCCGAAGGAGGTTCGCCGATCAGACGAGAAGGTCCGTTCGGGAACGACAGCACTGCCCCATTTTCAGCGACGATCGCGTCGAAAAAGTCGACGTCCGGGGCTACCCTCCTCAAATCTGAGAGAATGCGGCCGGTGACCAGGATGACCACCACTCCGCGTGCGCGCGCCTCTAAGATGGCTGCTTTCACGCCGGGATCGAGCACACCGTTTACGGCGATGGTCCCATCGTAATCGAGAGCCAGAGCGCGAAATCTCATGACTTCATTTTACAGATTTAACCACCTCGGACCCGGTCCCGGATGCTTCGAACCGCACGAACTTGCGCAAAAGCAATCGATTGCATCAGGTTCGACCTTCCTGAGCATACGGCACTCCGGATGATCGAGGCGGAGATTTTCGTGCGGGTCCTCGTGCTTATTCCGGATTTGTCCCCAGTTCCGGATGTGGCTGGTCGCGATCGTACGATTTCGGAGGCAGCAAAAGCTGGATGCCGAAGTAACCGATGAAATAGCCGTGAGTTGGGCTGGAGGACTCCAGGCTGCGCCCAGCCATAAAGAGCAGAATCACCGGATTATGGAGTCTGTAGCGTCCCCCGAAGTCAATCGTCGGCTGGTTCGCCGAAGGGTGAAACGTCCCCTGGTTATACAGTTCCACATCCAGTTCGAGCTTGGGAGTAAACCCGTGCCCCGCAACCAGCCCGGTAATCCAGCCGTCCGGTCCTTTATGCACGAACTGATACCCGATTTCGTAATTCACGTCGATCGGACCGAATTTCTTTGCGAACTCGACGGGCATGAGAAAGGAATCGCTGGGTGAAGTGATACCGCGGCGCACGGCATTGTCAGGGTTATTCAGGAAGAGTTGAGGAAAGATGGAAATCTCTAGTCCTTCTTCCCCAGTGTCGTAGAAACGCCACTTGACGCCAGGATTCGACTGCCCCAGCCCAAATTTCGTGGCCGAACCGGGATTTTGCACCCGCAACCAGGCATTCTCGTAAGTCAGCTGGATGCGGTCGCCCACGCCGAAATTAATGTCGACGTCTGGCGTATGAGAAACGGACTGATCGCTGTAGAAGAATGGCATGTAGCCCAGATTGATTTCGAAATTGAGGTTACCGGGCGTGCCAGGATCATTGGTGTAGTAGGGCGGCCCGCCTTGCGCGAGCGCTCCGCTCGGTGCGAAAAGCAAGACCGTAAGGATGAACGGGAACCGCAGCATTGTCACCTGGTCAAACCTGGGAGAGGGGTGTGCTCGATCGTTGGCGCCTCATAGCTCAAACGTCACGCCGCCGAGCGATCGATGCGACCGCGCTAGCGGGCATCGGGGGAGGGCAGTTCGATGCCGAGAAATTTCGCTGCATTGTGCAGGAGGATTTTGGGCCGGACCGAATCTTTCAGCGGAAGGGCAGCGAACTCCTCCAACCAGCGCTCGGGCGTCATCATGGGGAAATCGGTGCCGAAGAAAGCCTTGTCCTGCACCAGGGTGTTGATATTGTGCACGGTCGACTGCGGCCAATATTTCGGCGCCCAGCCGGAAAGATCCATGTAGGTGTTGGCCTTGTGCCGCAGGACCGCCAGTTGATCGTCGTGCCAGGGCCAGGAAGGGTGCGCCAGGATGATACGCATGTCCGGAAACCACGCCGCGAGATTGTCGATGTAAGGAATCGGCTTGCAATATTCGAGCGTGATGCCTCGTCCCCCCGGCGAACCCGCCGCCACCGCCGTCGTGCCCGTGTGAAAAATCACCGGCAGCTTGAGTTTCACGATCTCTTCGTAGATCGGGAAAAACCGCTCATCATTGGGATTAAATCCCTGCGCGGCCTGCTGGAATTTCATGCCCCGAAGGCCCAAATCCGCGCAGCGCTTCACTTCGTTTACCGCGATTTGGCCCTTCCACGGATCGACGCTGCCAAATCCAATGAAGATCTCGGGATACTTCCTCATCCACGAGGCCGTTTCGCCGTTGTCGATCTTGACACCGCTTCGCGTCTCGCCGTCGACGTCGAAAATCACGGCCATCATTTCGTGATGTTGATACATCTCGGCCATGCCGTCAGGATCCGGACGCCATCGGCCCGTGCTGATGGGGAGTCCGGTTTTGGTAGCCGGTCCCCAGCCTTGCCGGGCGCGCTCACCCGTCTGGATGTGCGCGTGCATGTCGATAGCTTTCAGCAAGCGAATCTCCCGAAAATCAGCGGGTTGCTTGGGCCGCTGGCGCTCGATGGAATTTAGCCGGAACGTCCATTTCCCTGCAGCCGGACACGATGTGCAGAGGTGGCTCGGTGTGCGATTGGACGATGGGGGGATCGAGGCCCGGAGCAAATTCGCGCAGCAGGAGGCCCTGGGAGGTGACCTCGATCATGGCCATATCGGTGAAGATGTACTTCACGCAGCGCGGGGCGGTGAGCGGCAGGGTGCACCGGTTCAGAATCTTGGGTTTCCCCTTGTTGGTCAGGTGTGTCATGGTCACGATCACGTTGCGAACCCCGAAAGCCAGATCCATCGCCCCGCCCACGCCGGGAACCTTTTCGCCCGGCGTGCGCCAATTCGCCAGATCCCCGCTCGCCGACACTTCCAGCGCGCCCAGCACCGCATAATCGATGTGTCCGCCGCGAATCATCGAAAACGACGTGGGATGGTCGAAAAGGCTCGCGCCCGGCAGCAGCGTGACATACTGCTTGCCGGCATTGATGAGATCGGCGTCTTCGTGACCGGGTTCGGCCAGCGGCCCCATACCCAGAATCCCGTTTTCGCTGTGGAAAAAGATTTCTCGACCGGGAGGAATGAAGCCGGACACCAGCGTCGGAATGCCGATTCCCAGATTCACGTAACTTCCTTCCGGCAGTTCCTGGGCGACGCGATAGGCGATCCCTTCCCGTGTGAGAGACATGGTCTACCTTCCTTCCGTGGTTATTTTCAGATACTCCGGATGACGTACCACCTCCACCACATGGTCCACAAAAATTCCCGGCGTGTGCACATCCTCCGGATCGATACCACCCACAGGCACAAGCTCGTCAACCTCAGCCACCACGAACTTCGCAGCCGTGCACATCGGCACGTTGAAGTTGCGCATGGCCATCCGGTAGTTGAGGTTGCCGAGGCGGTCACCGCGATAGGCACGCACAAAGGCGAAGTCGGCGTGCAGGGCGTGTTCGAATATCATTTCGCGGCCGTTGATCATCCGGCTTTCTTTGCCCGCTCCGAGTTCGGTGCCCGCGCCCGTGGGGGTGAAAAATCCGCCCAATCCTGCGCCGGCGGCACGGATCCGCTCGGCAAGCGTGCCCTGGGGCACGATCTCCAGCTCGACTTCGCCCTTCAAATATTTCTCTTGAAACGACTGGTTGCCCGGATTGGCAGGAAACGAGGCGATCAGCTTTCTCACTTTGCCGTCGTGGATCAGGCCGCCGAGCGCGTGCGTTCCGCCGCCAGCGCCGTTGTGAACGATCGTCAAGTCCCGTGCACCCTGCAGCCGGAGCGCTTCCAGAATCTGCCCGGGCAATCCCGGATCACCGAAGCCGCCCAGCAGAATCGTGGCGCCGTCGAATACGCCTGCGACAGCTTCCTCGCATGTCTTCAGCGTCTTGTCTACCATGAGCCCCTACAGACCAGACCCCCAATGGTCCGCGCAATTTAGCATGGACGCGCGCCTCGTGGTAATTTTATCGCGTCCGCGGCGTTTTTTCGAATTCCACTTCAGCCCTCCACCGTGCGCGCCATATCGCGCTCCAGCCATCGCGCGGCAAGCGAGAAAAGCAGGCCTCCGACGAGCGTGGTGAACGCTGCCGTGGACACGGAATAGCGAATTACCTCAACGCCCAACCGCGCCCGGTAGTGGTCGTTGAAGACGCCGATCAGGAAGGGCCCCAGGCCGAGCCCGAGGAGTTCGGAAAGGAGGTAGATCACCGAGGTCGCAAACGCCCGCATGCCTATCTTTACCACCGAGTGCGACACCGCCACGATCGGTCCCACATGCACCGGCGCCGCTGCGGAAACAATCGTGAACCCCACCGCGCACCAAAACAGGCTGTGCGAGAAAGCGAAGAGCAGCACCCCGGGACACGCCAGGATCGAGCAGATGGCCGATACGTAGATTCTCCAGCGCACGTTCCTGCGTCCGGTCCAATCGGAAAGATATCCGCCGATGAGCGTCCCGCCCAGGCCTGCCCAAAAACGGATCGAGCCAATGAAGGTGCCCAGGTCCTTGCTGGTCAGATGATGTATGCGGCCTAGGAAGGGCGCCACCCAGATCCCCAACCCAAATTGGGTAAAGGTCGTGAAGCAAAATCCCAGCAGCAAGATCATGTAGCATCTCTGCCTCAGCATGAACCGCAGGGTTTCCCGCAGGCTCTGCTGCCCAGTGTCCACCCGCTTTATTTCGCTTCGCCCGCGCGCCGGCTCCTGGACGCTCAACCGGAATAGCAGGGCGACCAACAGGCCCGGAACGCCCGCCACCAGAAACGCGTCGTGCCAACCATATCGCTGGTTCACCCAGCCGCCGATGAACGCGCCCAGAGAACCGCCAATCACCGGCCCCAGTTGATACACAGCCATGGCTGTCTGACGCTTCGCGCCGGGGAAAAAATCGGAGATCATGGAAGTGGAAGGCGCCGTGCCCGCCGCTTCTCCGACGCCGACGCCGAATCGCGAAAGCGTGAGTTCCAGGGCGTTGCGCGCAATTCCGGCAAACGCGGTCATGCCGCTCCAGATGACCAGTCCCCAGGTGATGATCGACCGCCGATTGCCGCGATCGGCCCAACGGGCCACGGGCGCGGCCAAAATCGAATAAAAAGTCACAAACCCGAACCCGGAAATGAAGCCCATGGCTTTGTCCGAGAGGTGGTAATCGTGCTTGATGGGGTCGATCAGAATGGTGATGACCGTGCGGTCGAGGAAATTCAGCACGTAGATGATCATCAGCAGCACAAGCGCGTAGACCGCCGCGCCGCGCGTTGTCGCCTCCGCGGGGGTCGCCTCGCTCATCGCAGCACTGTTGGTCTCGATCGTTTTCACCCTCCATCCCGGGCCGAATCGTACGGCGAGCCTAAGCTGTCTCCGCCCATGCGTCAACACTCCGGATCACCGGGGAGTGTCCTGATTTCGGTGCAAGAATTACGCACTCTTTCGAAAAAGTAGCGTGTCGAAAGCGGCTCCAGCCGCTCAGGCCTCAGGGGTTCAAGTCCCACGCTGCTTCGCTGACGATACGGCACGGCTGAAGCCGTGCCTCAAACCGCGGCCTTACCGGAGCGCAGTAGACGCGGTTGTTAAAGAGGAAGTACGCATTACTTGCTTCGCATCCGGGGGTATACTCTTGGCATTCGACATCTGGTCGATATCGGCGCCCTCGCCGAGAAGGAGGTGATCCAGTGAGGTACGGTTTACGTTGACGCAGTAGAAGAGGCACTTGTGAATATTGCCGAGTGCCTCTCTCCCTTCGTTCCGTCTGAATTTTCCAATGGTAGGCAGGGATAAATCGCATCGCCGCGAACATGGTAAATGGCGTAACCGGGCCGCTCCCTAGCATCGGCTGGTCCAACCATCAGAAGTTGACTTAGCCACCTCTGGAGCCCCACGTGTCTCACGCAGTCTGACGGCATGGGTTGCGATCGAGCGGTTTGCAAAATTACGCTCTGACACATTCCTTCAAGGGAGTTGGTTCATGTCATCTTTGCGCAGGTCGTTCGGCCTCGACCGTCACAAGACTCTTTGGGTGGCGGCTGCTCTATTCTGTTCGACAATGATGTCGTCAGGCGTCGTTGCGCAGACCGATCCTTTCACGGGCCAACCAGCCGCGGGAGCGGCAGGAATGCGTTCACCCGATCTTCCTTCCGGTGAGGACGTCGAGCAGCCACGCGGGGAGAATGGAAAACTGATCTTCCGCTCGCAAACCGAGGTTGTTGAAGTACCGGCCGTCGTGACTGAAAAATCCGGCTATGCACTGCACGGTCTGACAAAAAATGACTTTAGGATTTTTGAGGATGGGAAAGAGCGTCCTGTCGCGAGCGTCCAGGAAGTTAATGTCGCGAGCAGCCATCCGCCAATGACTCCCAGACCTGTCGGTCAGTTCAGCAACATCGCCGAGCAGATTCGTGAGCCGCAATCGGTGGTTGTAATTGCTTTGGATGTCATCAATACCCCTTTTCTGGATCAAGCCTACGCTCGTCGGCAAGTGCTCGAGTACCTCGCCCGTAACACTGCGGTTGGCAAAACGTTAGCGCTTGTGGTGATGGGAGCAAACGGAGTTCAGGTCTTGTGCGCCTTGGGGACCGACCCCGCCACCCTGGCCGCCGCGCTCCGCAAGGCGGCAGGACAGATCTCTCCGATGGAGCAGTATGGTAGTGAGGGCAAGCTGATAGCCGCCAGTGATCCGGAACCGAATGAGATTTGGGCGGTGGGCACAAAGCCTGGTGAAGATCCGGCAGCTAAGATGGCGCGGTGGATCGCGGCAGCCGATGCCGTGGAGGGCCAGCGGCAGCAGGAGCGCTCGACAGAGGCCACCCTGAAGGCCTTTCTGTCTTTGGCGTGGTCGCTGGCGGGAGTTCCTGGCAGAAAGTCTCTGATCTGGATTACAGGTAGCTTTCCATTCCCGCTCGGCTCCGAATCGGAGCTGCCGGGCAAGTCGACCCAGCTGTACGAAAAGACCATGCAGGCGTTGAACGATGCGCAGGTCTCGATCTACCCGATTGACGCGCGCGGTTTGGTGAATACGGAAACCTTTACAGCCAGCCCAACTTCCCCCCAGACGGTCTTCGAAGCCGTTGCAAGCGGTAATCTGAACGACTCGGTGCTCGCAAGCATGCGGATGTTCGCCGACATGACCGGAGGCCGAGCTTTTTACAATACCAATGATGTTGCCGCAGCACTGGCCGCTGCCGCGGACGATTCCGCTTCATACTATTTGCTGAGCTACTATCTCGATACGCGCAACACTCAACCGGGATGGAGGAAGCTCCGAGTTCAGGTGAATCGACCTGATACGGTTGTCCGTGCTCGTTCCGGCTTTCTGGAAACCAAATTGACCTCCGATCCCGAGTTGACCCACAAGGCGGATATCGAATTCGCCCTTAGCTCTCCTTTCGATACAACTTCCATCCCGGTCACCGCCCAGTGGCTCGGGATGACACAAGAAGGCCAGCGAAAGAAGATCGCGTTCTCGTTGAACATGCCCGAGGGCAGCTTCGTCGACGAAACCAAGAACAATCTTTTCGATATGGATCTCGTCGTTCAGTTCTCAACCAACGGCGTACCTTCAGCGGTTGCGAGGAAAACCCTGAAGGGCTTGATCCCGGCGGACGCGCTTGCCAAGATCAAATCGGAAGGTATGGTCTACAACAACTTCATCGTCATGCCGCTAGGGAACTATGAAGTCCGCTTTCTGGTCCGCGATAATCTGAGCGGAAGGATTGGGACCGTTTCCGCGCCGCTGGCAGTGAATTAAAGCGTGCGAGCGTTCAGCCTGTGCTTCTGCGAATCTCTCCGTGGCCGAAGAAAACACAGGAGGGACACTCTGCGCCAGAGACCCACTACGGTGGTCGCGAGCAGGGCGAGCGCTCTAGCGCCTTCGAGGAACGCCTCCTAAGGCGTGAAACGGAATTCCGGCTCGTCCCGCCGGTTGACAGCGGCCGCCATCGGAGATAAGAACAGCGGTACACTTTTGAGTGGCGAAATGGGGGTGGACGGCAATGGTCATCGATGTCCATGGTCACTTAACCGCGCCGGAATCGCTGTACGTTTATAAAGCCAACATCCTTTCGCATCGCGGATCTCATGGACGCGGCAAAGTCGAGATCAGCGACGACGAAATGATCTCGTTTCTGAACCAGCCCACCTTTGATACCGGCAAATCTCACTTTGGGCTGCTCAGGGAAGTCGGAACCGACCTGCAGCTCCTCTCGCCCAGGCCCTACCAGATGATGCACGCCGAGAAGCCCCCGAAAGTTTCCCAGTGGTTCATCGAGGAGTGCAACAATCTGGTGGCCCAACAGTGCCGCCTGTTCCCGAACATCTTCAAGGGCATCTGCGGCTTGCCGCAATCACCCGGCGTCAGTCCCAGAAATTGCGTGGCGGAGCTTGAGCGCTGCGTGAAGCAGTTCGGATTCGTCGGCTGTCTCATCAATCCCGATCCCAGCGAAGCCTCCGACTACGACACTCCCGGTATGGGCGACGAATACTGGTACCCGCTTTACGAAAAGCTGGTGGAGCTCGACGTGGTCGGCTACATTCACGGAGCCGGCTGCCGCTCGATTCGGCACACTTACTCAGTGCACTTCATCAACGAAGAAACCATCTCCGTGCTTTCCCTGGTCGGCTCGCGCGTGTTTCAGGATTTTCCGAAGCTGAAAATCGTCTGCTCGCACGGGGGTGGTGCGGTTCCCTATCACGCCGGGCGTTTCCTGGCGCCCACGCTGCGGCGCGGCGGGGCGGGCAATTTCATGGACAACCTGCGCCAGCTCTACTACGACACGGTGCTCTACACTCCGCTGGCCTGCGAACTGCTGATCAAAACGGTCGGAGCGGATCGCTGCGTGTTCGGCACCGAGCGCCCTGGCGTCGGCACGGCGAAAGATCCGAAAACGGGGAAGTGGATGGATGATGTAAAGGTCTATATCGACGGCTTCGATTGGCTGAGCGCTCGGGACAAGAAGCTGATCTTCGAGGACAATGCCAAGAAGCTATTCCGGTTGAACGTCGAAGTCAAGACGGAGCGGGCGAGCTAGCAGCCTTCCGTTGCCGCGAAAAGAGAACCGGAATGCCCATCCCCTACAGAGCCGACCACGTTGGCAGTTTCTTGCGGCCTCCAGAAATCCTGGAAGCCCGCCGCAAGGATTCTCCCAACCACAGCCGCCTTGGCGAACTCGAAGACCGGGCCATCCTCGGTGTGTTGGCCAAGCAAAAAGAACTGGGCTTTCAAATCTTCACCGACGGTGAATTCCGCCGCTCAAATTTCATGGGCGACTTTACCGAGGCCATCGAAGGCGTTAATTACAGCGAGGGGCTCGCACGCACTTGGAAGACCGAGCAGCCCGACCAGCGCCCGCCCAACGCCCGCCTGGGTCCTGTGCGGGGCATCGTGGTCTCGAAACTGAGGCAGATTCGCCCGCTGACCATCCACGAAGTGCCTTTTCTCAAGGAGCACAGCCCCGGCGACATCAAGATGACCCTGCCCAGCGCGACGCAGTTCCCCTCGATCATGTTCAAGTGGGGCACTACGGACAAGTTCTACAAAGACCACGCGGCGCTGCTGTGCGAAATGGTCGGGATCATCCGAGCGGAAGTTGCCAGGCTCGCCGCCGAAGGCGTGAAGTACATTCAGATCGATGCGCCGCGCTACAGCTACTACATGGACCCCAAGTGGCGCGATTGGATTCGCGAGAACATGCGCATCGAGCCGGACCGAGCCTTGGACGAGGCGATTCAGGCGGACAACGAATGTTTCCGCGCCGCCCGCCGGCCCGGCGTGGTGCTGGCCATCCACCTGTGCCGCGGCAATAGCCGCAGCCATTGGTACGCCGAAGGAGGTTACGATCCCATCGCCGAGAAGCTGTTCAACACGATGGAAGTCGACCGGTTTCTGCTGGAGTATGAAGATGCGCGTTCGGGAACCTTCGAGCCGTTGCGATTTGTCCCCAAGACCAAGGCGGTTGTTCTGGGTTTGATCAGTTCGAAGGTGGCCCGGTTGGAAAACGGGGACGAAATCGTCAAGCGCATCGAAGAGGCTGCCCAATACGTGCCGCTTGAAAATCTGGCGCTCAGCCCGCAGTGTGGCTTTGCTTCGACGATGGAGGGCAATCTCCTCAGCGAAGACGACCAGTGGGCGAAGTTGCGCCTGGTGGTAGAAACGGCTCGCCGCGTGTGGGGCTCAGCCGCTTGATAGGGAGAAAAAGGGGGATCTAGGCCGTGGCCAAGATTGTGCTGGGCATCGGTTCCTCGCACGGGCCGATGCTTTCCACTCCGCCCGATATGTGGCACCTGCGCGGTGAGGCAGACCGCAAGAATTCCCGGCATTTCTATCGCGGGGAGATGTACGATTTCGCGAGGTTGCTGACGGCCCGCCAGCCGGGCTTTGCCGATGCGATCACCCCTCCAGAGCGCCAAAAGCGCTACGACCGATGCCAGCGCGCGCTCGACGAGCTGGCCAGGAAATTCTCCGAAGTGAAGCCGGACGCGGTGGTCATCATCGGCAACGATCAGCGCGAGCTTTTCACCGATGAAAATACGCCTGCGTTCCTGGTCTTTGCCGGCCGCCAGATCGAAAACATCCCGGAAACTGAAGAAGCCAAGGCCAAAATGCCTCCCGGCATTGCCATCGCCGAAATCGGGCATTGTCCTCCCGGCGGCGCCGTCTACGCGGGCCAAACCGACCTGGCTCTGCATCTGGTCGATTCGCTGATCAATCAAGAGTTCGATGTCTCCGAATCGTCCCAATTGCCGCGGGCGAGCGGCCACGAGCACGGGATCCCCCACGCCTTCGGATTTCTCTACCGGCGCATCATGGCAGATTCGCCTCCGCCGAGCATTCCGGTTTTCCTCAATGCTGGCATTCCACACAATCTGCCGCGCATCGGCCGCTGTCTGAAATTTGGGCGAGCGCTGGTCGAAGCGATCGAAAGCTGGCGCGAAGACGCCAACGTTGCGGTCTTTGCCTCGGGCGGGCTGACCCATTTTGTGATTGACGAGGATCTCGACCAGCGGGTACTCCGGGCCATGCAGGCGCGAGACGAAGCGGATCTCGCAGCCATTCCAGAAAGCTACTTGCTGGGCAATACCTGTGAGATTCGGAACTGGATGCCCCTCTCGGTGGGCATGAACTCGCTCGGTCGGGGGATGAAGCTGGTCGATTACGTGCCGTGCTACCGCACCGAGGCGGGCACCGGAAACGCCATGGGTTTCGTTTACTGGCAATGACCCCCATGGCCACCGGTCGAGAGAAGAGCGATTTTGTCTTACGGCTAAGCCGGCTCGACACCTGCGCCCTGTCCGACGCACTCGACAAGCTGGGACTCGCCGGTGCCGTGGGCGGTATCATCGAACTCGCCACCACGAGACGAATCGCCGGCCGCATTCTCACCGTGAAGCTGGGCCCCGGAGAGCCGCCGCCAGGGGAACCGCGGCACGTAAGCACCACGGCGATCGAAGCGGCACAGCCCGGCGATATCATCGTGGTCGAACAGCACAGCGGCATCGACGCCGCGAGCTGGGGCGGCATTTTGACGCTCGGTGCGAAACTGCGAGGCATTGCTGGTGCGATTGCCGACGGGCCGGTGCGCGACATTGACGAATCGCGCCAGCTCGATTTTCCGGTCTTCGGCACCGGCGTCACCACCCGCACCGCGCGCGGCCGCATCGTCGAGCTGGCTACCGGCGGGCCAATCACGATTCGAGGCGTCGAGGTCAATCCCGGCGACTATGTGATCGCCGACGGAAGCGGCGTGGTGTTCCTCGCGGCGCTCGGGATCGAACGAGTCCTGGCCGCCGCTGAGTACATCTTCGCGCGCGAGGCGGCCATGGCCCAGGCGTTGCGGGAGGGCAGGCCCATCACTGAAGTCATGGGCGCAAGCTACGAAAACCTGTTGAAGACCTGAGGGAACGCCTTGTCGACTCCGGATCCGCAAGTCGAACGCGCCAGCAAGCTCGATACTTCCACGATCAGCGATGCTCTCGACCGGCTGGGCATCGCCAGCCAATGCCTGGACATCAAGCCGCGCGACCCAAGCTTTCGTATGACCGGACGCGCCTTCACCCTGCTCTACGGGCCGGTGGGAAAACCTGCAGGCACGGTGGGCGATTACATCGACGATGTGCCGCCCGGATCGGTCATCGCGATCGACAACGGCGGTCGTGAAAACGCTACGGTCTGGGGCGACATTCTGACGGAAATTGCGCACCGCCGCGGAATTGCCGGCACGGCGATCGACGGCGCGTGCCGCGACATCGCGCTCGCACTCTCGCTCGGTTATCCGGTCTACAGCCGCAGCTATTCGATGCGCACTGGCAAGGACCGCGTCCAGCTCAATGCGACCAATATCGTCGTCACCATCGGAGGGGCTCGCCTCCAACCGGGGGATATTCTCCGCGGTGATGCCGACGGAGTGGTGGTGATTCCGCGCGAGCACGAGCTCGAGGTGCTCGTGGCTTCCGAAGAGATCGACCGGGCCGAGGCCGCCATCCGCGAAAGCGTCCGTGCCGGGATGCGACTCACCGACGCACGTAAGCAGGTCGGCTATCACCAGCTGCAAACCAAGAGGAGTTAGTCAGGCACCAAATGCGGCTGGCGCACGCCGGAAATAATTCCCGACGCCACGCAGAAAGCCGAACCGAACAGCATGGCCATCTTGGTGCCGCGCAAACTTACCTGCCCATGCGCTGTGAGCGTGAAGATCACCGCAACGACCGACACTCCGATCGACTGGCCCAACAAACGCGACATGGTACTGATGCCGCCCGCGCCCCCGCTGCGTTCTCTGGGCGCGCTCGCCACCATGGCGCGGTTGTTCGGCGCGCCGAAGAAGCCGAATCCCGAGCCGCCCAGCGCCGCCCTCCATATGATCTCCATCTTGGTCGGATGTGCCGGCAGAGTCGCCAGCAATATCAGTCCCAGACACATGGCGGCCATCCCCACTGTTCCGAGCATCCGAATGGGATAGCGATCCGCGAGCCGACCCGAGAGGTGGGACATGATCCCCCCGGCGAGCGGCCACGGGGTCAGTAAGATCCCGGCCCACACCTGCGAAAATCCCAGGCCATCGATGAAATAAAACGGCAGAACCACGAAGGCCAAGCCTTGGCAGATGAAGGTGCACAGCGACGCCGAAACGGAGAGCGCGAAGATCGGCCTCTGAAACAGATCGATCGCCAGCATGGGAATCTCAAGCCCGATCTGACGCCGCACCATGAGCACGCCAAAAATCGCCGCGCCCGCGAGCTCGGCTGCTACAGTGGACATGTTTCCAAGATTGCCGATGCCGTCGACGCCGCGAACCAGCAGCGTTACCGTGGCTGCGCTCAACACGGCGCTCCAGATGTCGAATCTGTGGCGGGTGCCCTTGGCGGGCGCCAGACACCGCTCCGACAGGCTGAGCGATATCAGTCCGAAGGGGATGTTGATGGCGAAAAGCCAGTGCCAGGAAGCGATGGACAAAATCGCCGAAGCGATGCTGGGGCCCGCCGCAGCCGAGGTGAAGACCACCATGCCGCTCACGCCAATGCCTCGGCCCAGAATTGCCCGGGGATAGGTGTATCGCAAGATCGCGGCCGAGGCGCTCCAGATCGAGGCCGCACCCACGCCCTGAAACACGCGCGCCAGCACCAGCGTGTGCAGCGAATGCGGCAGAGAGCAGCCCACCGAAGCCAGAGTGAACAGGGCCAGGCCCATCTGGTAAATGCGTTTGTAACCGATGATGTCGACCACCGAGGAGAGCGGGACCACGCAGACCGCTACGGCCAACAGAAACGCGTTCACCACCCAGATCGAGGCGGCCGGTTTGGCGTTGAGCTGGGCGGCGATGCTGGGCAGCGCCGTATTGGCGATGTTCCCGTCGAGCACGGACATCGACAGTCCGATCGAGTAGGTGAGCATCGCCCAGGCTCGTCGTCCGGCGGGCAGGCCGTCGGTCAGCTCGGCCGCGCCGGAAAGATCCATGGTCATTTCCGACATGTATCCGTTTCCGTTTTTGACGCCGTGGGGTTCGCTCGGATCGAGACGACAAAGGTCAATTTCGTCGCCCGCGGATGAGCTGGATCGCTTCCGGCAAGTCGGAGCCGCGCGAGTCTGCTGGCAATCCGGCGGCCGGCGCTTCTTCCGCTACACTGTCGCCTTCGCCGGGAGCGAGAAAGAGATTTGATTCGACGCCTTGCTGCTTGGTGTAGAGATCGTAGTAGCGGCCAAAAGCGGCGAGCAGCGACGCGTGCGTGCCGCGCTCCACGATGCGGCCCGCTTCGACCACGAGAATCTGATCGGCGCGGCGAATGGTCGAGAGGCGATGCGCAATCACGAAGGTCGTGCGGCCGCGCATCAGATATCGCAGACCCTCCTGAATCAGTGCCTCGGACTCGGAGTCCAGGCTCGAGGTCGCTTCATCGAGGATCAAAATGCGCGGGTCGGCCAAAATCGCACGCGCGATGGAAACACGCTGTTTCTGCCCGCCGGAAAGCTTGACCCCGCGCTCACCCACTACCGTGTCGTAGCC
Source organism: Candidatus Acidiferrales bacterium (assembly GCA_030037525.1). Lineage (GTDB taxonomy): Bacteria > Acidobacteriota > Terriglobia > Acidiferrales > UBA7541 > Palsa-295. The sequence goes on from JASHRC010000053.1 coordinate 33,875, forward strand.
GCTGTCAAATCCTTCGGCGAACTCATCCACCCGCGCAATGCGGCAGGCCGCCAAGACTTCTTCTTTGCTTGCGTTCGGCCGACCGAACGCGACGTTCTCGCCAATGGTTCCGTCGAAAAGAAAGCTCTCCTGCAAAACGACTCCGAGCTGGGTGCGGTAGCAGTCCAAGCGCACTTTGGCTAGATCAACGCCATCGACCAGCACGCGACCGGATTTGGGCGTGTAGAACGCTGCGATCAAGCCGATAATCGTGGATTTCCCGGCGCCGGACGGGCCCACGAACGCCGTGACGGTATCCGGCTGCGATTCAAACGACACGTCAAACAGAACCTGCTTACCGCTGTCATAGGAAAAGCCGACGTTATCGAAAACGACGTGACCATCGACCCGGTCGAGCCGGATGGTTCGCTCCGGATCTTGATCCTCCGGTTTCTCGTCGAGGACTTCGCGCGTTCGCTCCAGGCCCGCCATGGCCTCGGTCATCAGCGGGCCAATGGAAACGACCTGGGCCACTGGCGCAATCATCATCAGCAGGAACGCGTTGTAGGAGACGAACTCGCCGGGCGTCAGCTGGCCCGAGAGAACGAGCCGGGCTCCCAGGAACATGATCGAAGCACTCACGATGCCCGTCAGCACGGTCGCCGACGCGCTCATCAGGGAGGTAGCCGTCAGCGTCTCGAGCACGTTCGCCAGCAGCCGCCCCACCCCGCCTCCAAACACTTCGGCTTCACGCTGTTCGGCGTGGTAGCCCTTGACCACGCGAACTCCACTGAGCGACTCGGTGAGTCGGCCCGTTACCTCCGCGTTGATCTTCGGCCGGGCGCGGTAGATCGGCCGGATCGTTTTGAAAGCATGTCGCAGGCTCGCGGCAAAGATGAGCAGGAAAAAAGCCGCTGTCGCCGTCATGGTCACGCTGATCCGGAACAGGTAGGCCAGAGCCACCACCGCCGTCATGATTCCGCCTGCGAAATCGACCAGGCCCGTGCCAATCAGATTCCGAATGCCTTCCACATCGCTCATGATTCGGGAGACGAGAGCGCCGGTCTTGTTGGCATCGTAGTAGGAGACCGGCAGGCGCCCGATATGCTCCTGCACTTTAATCCGCAGTTCCGCGATCATCCGCTGGGAAGACTTCGACAGCAGCTGCGTAAGTGCATAGGAGGTGACGGCCTGCACGAGCGTGGCGGTGAACACGGCCGCGACCAGCGGCAGGAGCACCCGTACGTGATGTTTCAGGAGAATGTCGTCGAAGAAGTACTTCGAAGATGCCGGCAACACCAGCCCGGACACCCGGTTGAAGGCCATCAGGATGAAGCCGACTGTCAGGATTCCGCGCCGGGGTTTGAGCAGCGCCCAGACGTGCGGCAGCATTTTCCACGCTGGCTCTTTGGGAGTCCGGCTTGACCCCGCCCCGGTCGTCTGCCCGAGACGCTCTGCCCGGCGCGCTTCCTGGCCGGATTTATTCGAAGAAAAGGGCCTCATCGCTCGGTTCCGAGAAATCGATCGGCCGCTCGATTATAGCGGAACGCACTTCCCGGAGCGATGCTCGATTGCGGAAGAAGACGGAAGATAAGCTCCATTTTGGCGCGAGCTTACAGCGTAGTGGTCATATCGCTCGATGTGCCGCCGGCTGCCGGGATGTAGCACTGCCGGGTATAGTCCATGACCATGCGATCGGCGTTGAAGCGCCAGCCCAGAGTCCGGATGGTTCGCTTCATGCGTTTGATCCACCCGCGGGGCAGCCCGTCGCTATCGCGCTGATAGTAGAGCGGAACGACCTCGTCGCGCAGCACCCGATACAAATCTTCGCTGTCGCGCTTGTCGTGGACCGAGACGTCTGAATGGGTTTTCCCCGTGCCGATCGCGAATCCGTTTAGGCCGTCGTAGGCTTCGGCCCACCATCCGTCCAGAATCGATAGGTTCAAGCCGCCGTTCAAAACCACTTTTTGTCCGCTCGTTCCCGATGCTTCGAGCGGCCGCCGCGGGTTGTTTAGCCAAACATCGACACCCTGCACAAAATGCCAGGCGACGCTGGCGTCATAGTCCTCGACGAAGACCAACTTGTCTCGGAACTTCGGATCGCGCGCCAACCCCGCAATTTGTTGAAGGATGCGCTTGCCCGGTTCATCGAGCGGATGCGATTTCCCGGCAAAAACGAACTGAACCGGTCGCTTGGGATCGTTCATGATCCCAGCGAGCTGGTCCATATCGGTCAGGATCAGGTTGGCCCGTTTGTAGGTGGCGAAGCGCCGCGCAAAGCCGATGGTGAGCGCATCGAGGCTCAAAATCCGTTCGAGAGCTTGCAGCGTCGAGACCGATTCGCCGCGCAGCTCCGCTTGCTGAATCGCGCGCCGCCGCACAAATTCCAGCAGGCGGGCCTTCAGACTCAGATGAGTCTCCCAGAGTTCGCCGTCGTCGACGCTGTCAATGCCTTCCCAGATGCGCGCTTCGCTGCCGTGCTCGTGCCATCCGGCGCCCAAGTGGCGGTCATAGAGGCGAAACATCTGCGGTGCAAGCCAGGTGGGAACATGCACGCCGTTGGTGATATGGCCGATGGGCACAGCATCTTCGGCGCGTCCGGGGTAGAGCCCCGTCCACATGGCGCGCGATACCTGTCCGTGCAGCGTGGAGACCGCATTGGCACGCCGCGAAAGCTTGAGCCCCAGCACGGTCATGCAGAATTCCTCACTGGGATTGGCCGGATTTTCGCGTCCCATCGCCAGCAGCGCATCGATCGACAGGCCGAGGCTTTCCCGCAATGGCCCGAGGTGTTCCTCCACCAGACTGGGTTCGAAGCGATCATGACCTGCCGGCACCGGAGTATGGGTCGTAAAGACGGTCTGCCGCAAAACACGAGGCGCTGCCTGATCGAACGACAGGTCTTCCTCGATCATCTGGCAGCGGATGGCCTCGAGCACGCCGAATCCGCTGTGGCCCTCGTTGAGGTGAAGAACGCCGGGAGTAATGCCCATGGCTCGCAGGGCGCGATATCCCCCGACGCCCAGCAACAGCTCCTGACGAATGCGGATGCGTCGGTCTCCACCGTACAGGCGCGAGCTGAGATCCCGCTCTTCGGGGGCATTTCCGTCGACATTCGAATCGAGCAGGAACAGATCGCGGCGACCCACGCGCACGCGCCAGACTTTGGCTCGGATGATACCGCTGCGGGTCTCGATCTCGATCGTGACCGGTGCGCCGTTGGCTCCAATGGCCCGCTCGATCGGCAGTTGATTGACATCGGATTCCAGATATTCCTCATGTTGCCAGCCGTTTCGATCCAGCCTCTGCCGGAAGTAGCCTTGTCCATAAAAAAGGCCCACGCCGACCAGCGGAATATCCAGATCCGATGCGCTCTTCAGGTGATCGCTTGCCAAAATGCCCAAGCCGCCCGAGTAGATGGGAATGGACTCGTGCAGCCCGAATTCGGCCGAGAAATATCCCACCGGTCGGGGGCGCAGGATTCCCGCGTGCCGGGTGCCCCAGGTGTGATCGTTCTCGAGATATTCGCGCAGGCGGCGGTAGGCGTAGTTGATCCGGCTGTGCAGCACCTGCTCTTCGGCACGTCGCTCAATCTCTTCCAGGGGGATCTCCGAGAGCAGCGCCACCGGATTATGGTTCAGTTCGCGCCAGCGAATGGGGTCCAGGTCGAGGAAGAGGCTGCTCGAATCGGGATCCCAGCTCCACCAAAGGTTCCGCGCAAGCGCCCAGAGCCGCTCCTGGATGGGGACGATGAAGCGGTCGAGAGTGCGGGCTTCGCTCACCACCGGCGCAACCTCGGAGGCAGCCTCCATCAGCATACGAATTTCTTCTTCGCTGAACAACCGTGGCTCGATCGTTTGAACCACCAAGACTCCCTGCAGGACGCCGCGATCGATCAACGGAACACCGAGAAAGGAGTGGTATTTCTCTTCGCCCGCCTCGGGGAAAAACTTGAATCGGGGATGTTTCTGGGCGTTCTCGACGGCCACCGGGCGTACTTGTTCGGCAACCAAGCCGGCCAGGCCTTCGGTAAGAGACATGCGCAGCGTCCCCACGCATTGAGGATGCAGCCCGAGTGTGGCGGCCAAAACCAGATTGCTGCGGTCCGGCTCGAGCAGATAGGCCGAACAAACATCGGTATGAAATCGTTTGGCGATCAGCGCGACTACGTGACTTAGCGTCTCGGCTGGCTTGCCGCCCTCTTGCGCCAAGTTTGCAATCTCCTCCAAAGGCAGGACGTATTTGACTTCGGAGTCGCTTACCTCCGCCGCCCTGCGGCCCTTTCTTGGTGTTAACCGGGCGCTCGAAAGGCTCATTGCACCCACCCTATTTATCTCACAACCGAAGCGCCTGCCGACCACCGCAGGGGCGGAAACGTTCCCACAAGAAAACCCCAGCCGATGGGTGGTCGATGGGCAGCCGCGACTTTAGATACGGGCTCTTTTCGAGTCCAATCCAAAATGCTGATCGAGAGCATAGATTCCGGCCGCGGTCGGGGGTGCCCCGCTCCAGGGCTCTGTAGAACACGTTTTTCACTTGAGGTAAGCTCGAAGTCTGAAACCAACGGGGGTCCCCAGAGCCATGACCGAGAAAATCAGGAAGAGCGACCAGGCCTGGCAGGCTCAACTGACCGACGAGCAGTTCTACGTCACGCGAAAGAAGGGAACCGAACCTCCGTTCAGCGGCGAATATGAGGCGACCGAGATCGAAGGCACCTACGTGTGCGTCTGCTGCGGGCAGCCTTTATTTTCCTCGGAGGCAAAATACCACTCCGGTTCTGGCTGGCCCAGCTACTATCAGCCAATCGCCGCGCAGAACGTCGAAACGGAGCGCGACACGAGCCATGGAATGGTGCGCACCGAGGTTCTCTGCAGCCGTTGCGACGCCCACTTGGGCCACGTTTTCGAAGACGGTCCCCCGCCGACGGGCCTGCGCTTCTGCATCAATTCGGCTGCGCTCAAACTGAACGAGAAAAATGCGAGGTAACCCAGACTGTCTCTTCGTTCAGAGCCGTTCGCGCGGCACTAGTGGTCAAAGAGATAAAGATTGGGATGCTGATCGCTCGCGTCGGTTGAGATCGCCCGAATGCTGCTTGCCGACACGACGTAGAAGACGGCGGTTGGTGGAAATCCGTCGACGTTGCTGCTTGCCAGGGTTCCGCGGCCATCGGCTGCCAGAGCCGTCAGTGTGGCAGTGAGGCTCTGGTCTAAAGTGGGAGCGCTGTTTGCAGGCGGATCGATCTCGTCCACAACTCCAGAAAGCGTTCCCACGCCGTTCCCGCTCACTTGTCCGATCACATTTTTCATGTTCGTTTCGACGACGAAGGGTGCACCCAGGGCGTAGCTGCCCAAAACAGAAGCATCGGCAAACGGCCCCCCGGACTGCTGTTCGAGCAAGCCCGTGGTGACCGCCGAGTCGCTGCCGAGCAGGAAGCCGGTGCCCGCGTCAGTCAGGTATGCGGTGCCGAGGTGCGCCTGCCCGGCTGACGGGCCAAGTCCGCTGAACACGGCCCGGCCCTCCCCGTTGAGGCCTACACCCATGGTGCACGTGCCTGAAAAAGAGGGGGAGCTTACCGTTCCGCTGTTGTTTTCGTCGTAGCTGAATTCGACGGCGGTGCTGCCGTCGCAGGTTGTTGCGGCGAGCAGCCCGGCGAAAACGTCGGAATTGCCGCTGCTATTCACAGCGATTCCGCTGGCCACACTGGTGCCTTCAAGCGAAGTCTCACCGAATTGGACCGTGGGGTTTTGCAAGATCATCTCGCCGCCTAACCGGGGCGTGTTCGGGTTGGGAGTGCCGGGGGCGCAGACGCCGGTTTTTGTGGCGCTGCTGTCGCACTCAACAAAGTAGAGGTCCGATGACGATACGAAGACGAACACGAAATTCAGGGTGGTTTGGCCACCGGGCACCGGAAAGGTCAGCGAAGCCGAACCCTGTCCTCCGGAAATACCCGCAAAGGTACCTGTGAGCGAAGCTGCAGAGCTCAAGGTGCCTGCATCGTTGAAGTCGCCTGTCCCCGGCAGCAGAGTGGCTGAACTACCGTTGGCCACAATCACGCCGCCGAGCCCCGCCGGATTCCCCGCCTTATCCCGGCCCGAGAACAAGAACGCATAATGCCCGGCAAAATCTGCACTGGTGAAGCCCGAGCCCAGCTGAGGTTTGAGCGTGCCTTCCCCATGGGTATGGAAGGCCCCGTCGGTGCTCGTGGCTGTGGAGTTGTCTTCAAAGAACCGAGCGCTTCCATCAGAGCTGAGGACCAGATCGTAGTCTTCGGTCAGCAATGCCTGGTTTGCGAACATGGCCGTCAGTTCCATTTTGCCCCGGCCATCGGAGCCGATCGAATACGTGCCAGTCGTTACCGTGGCTCCAATCACGATGCCCGAGATGCGATTGGCGTCTAGGCTCCCCGCCGTGATGTTCCCTTTGCCATCTGCAGTCAGCTGCCCGGTGATCAGCACGGAGCCGTCTTTATCAAAACCGCTGAACAGGAACGCGTAAGGTCCTTGGACGAGACTGTCATTTAGAGAGCTGTTCGCATTGGCCGCAATCGAGATGGCGTACGGCGCCGTCTGGGTCACCGCGGGGATTTCTGAGTCCGTCACGGCGATCGTGAAGTTTGATGTCCCCACCAAGATCGGCGTGCCCGAAATCGTTCCGGTGCTGTCGGCGTTTGTGGTGAGAGACAACCCGGCGGGAAGCTGTCCCTGAGTGATGCTCCAGGTGTAGGGAGGGACGCCTCCGGTTGCGTTTAGCGGGGCGCTGTATCCGGCTGCCGTTGTGCCGTTCGCCAAGCTCGAAGTCGTGATTTGAAGCGGCCCCGGCTGCTCGACGGTGATCGAGAGCGGCAAAGGCGCGGGCGGTGCCACTTGGTTGGTCGGCAACGCCGAGTCGTGTACCTGAACCGTAAAATTGAACGTTCCCGTCGTCGTCGGAATTCCACTGAATTGACCCGTGGAGGTATTAAAGGAAATTCCCGGGGGCAGAGCGCCCAAGGGAGAAAGAATCCAGGTGAGGGGCGGCACCCCGCCCTGCGCCACAACCGAAGCGCTGTATTGAGCATGAAGCTCGGCGGCCGGCAGTGCCGCGATCAAGACAGAAAGGGGCGGCGGCGGGTTGATGGTAATCTGATACGTCTGGCTGACCGGAGGCGAGGCCGCGCTCGGATTGTTTTGGTTGTCGACCACGGTCACCGTAAATTCAGTGGTGCCTGAGCCGCACGGCGTCCCTGAGATGAGGGCGCTGGTGGTGGTGGTGGAGGTGGTCATCTCGAGGCAGGCAGGAAGGCTAGGCTGGTTGAAGGCATACGGCGGCACGCCGCCGGTGAACGCAACGACAGCTGTATTTGAGACAGTGGAGATGTAGGGCACACCGTTCTCGCCGGTCGGCAAAATACAGGGCGAGATGAGCGAATCGATCGGCGGATTCGGGGGATTGCAGTTGGTGAGCGTGAAGGTCGGAGGCGGCACCACAGTAATCGTGGCCGTTTGGGTCACCGACGAGCTGCTGATGGAAGAGACTTTCAGCGTGATGGTGATGCTGGAGGTGGAGGGCAGCTGGGGCGGCGTGTAGGTGGCAGAAAAGGGAGTTGTGTTGGTAACCGTGCCGCAATCTCCGGCAGCCGTTCCCCATCCCGAACAGTTCGAACCGGTCAGCGACTGATTGCTGTTTTTGCCGCTGCTCGAAGTGGGCCAGTCGACGCCCCGGTTTTTCGTATCGCCCCCGACCGTAACGGTAAAGTTCAGAGTGGGGAAGATAGGAGGCGTGGCGCTCGGCTGGCTCTCATCGACCGAGAGCACACCATTCTGGGTCACCAGGGTGATGGAGATCTGATTGCTAGAACCACCGCCGCAGCCGGCAAGGAACAGGATCGAGAAAAAGGCCAACCGGACGGTTCGAGCCGTCTTCATTCAGACACCAGACTTCCCGACATCGAGTGGGCTCCGTTCTTTCGCGCGGTCTTGCTCCCGGCACGCGCAGGAAGTTTCCTTCTCGTGTGTGTCGCGCGGCCGAGCACAGGCCGCCCGATGCACTCCGAGCCTATTCGGCGAAACGAGTTCAATAACAAAAGGGCTGGAGCGTGTCAACGCACATCTCCGCTCCAGACCTCCGACACTGCCGCCCCATGCCACCGGAGAAACCGAACCATTTCGCTTCATGGACAGGCGTAGTTCAGGCATGTGGATGCGGCCGCTCGGGACCTCGTTGCCTGTTCATTTGGTGCGCGGCAACGTTCGCGCGTTCTAGTGGCATCTCAGAGAGGTTGGGTCAGGCTGCGGATTTCTGGCCAGCTTTTTGGTTTTCCCGGCGTTTTTGGTATAAAAGACCTTTCCGGGCAGCTCCGCGGTGTCTCTTAATTCCTTTTTCATCGGAGGAGTGGATTGATTGAAGTTCAGGACTTGACCAAGGCCTACGGCCCGGTCACGGCGGTGGACCACGTCTCGTTCAGCGTGAATGAGGGCGAAATTCTCGGTTTTCTCGGTCCCAACGGGGCTGGCAAAACCACCACCATGCGCATTCTCACCGGTTATCTGCCCGCGACATCCGGCACGGCGAAGATTGCAGGATTTGACGTAACGACCGATTCGCTCGGGGCGCGCCGCCACATCGGCTATCTGCCCGAGGTGCCTCCCCTCTATCTGGACATGACGGTTGAGACCTATCTGGATTTCGTCCTGCGCATCAAGAACGTGCCGGCGGACAAACGCAAGGGGCGCATTGCCGATGCGCTTGAGAAAACCAATCTGCTCGACAAGCCCCAGGAGCTGATCAAACGGCTCTCTCGCGGTTACAAGCAGCGCGTCGGCTTGGCGCAGGCGTTGGTGCATGATCCGCTGGTCATCATTTTGGACGAGCCTACCGTCGGGCTCGACCCCAAACAGATCATCGAGGTGCGCCATCTGATCAAGAATCTCGCCGGCACGCACACCATCATTCTCTCGACGCACATTCTGCCGGAAGTCAGCATGACCTGCGACCGCGTGGTAATCATCAACAAAGGCAAGATCGCTGCCATCGATACGCCTCAAAATCTGACCATGCAGCTCAAAGGCGCCCAGAGAATCTTCGTCGAAGCCCAGGCCCCCGAGAAGCCCTTTCGGGAATTGCTCGCCCAGATTCCGGGAGCCGGACCGATCGAATTGAGCCCAGCTCGTGTCCATGGCCGCGTGACCGCCACGATCGAAGCGGCCTCCGGACGAGACATCCGCAGCGTAATCGCTGCCAAAGTCGTGGAGAAAGGGTGGCCGCTCTACGAACTGCGCGGCGTCAACGTCAGCCTCGAAGATATCTTCCTCGAGCTCACCACCGATGACGCCGAACATTCTCAGGCGTCTAACTAGGCGGAGAGAAAGCGAAATGATCGGGAGCTTGTACGCTGTGTACCGCAAGGAGATGGGCCACTACTTTGTTTCGCCGGTCGCGTATGTCGTCGTGGCCATGTTTCTGTTTGTAAGCGCCTACTTTTTCAACCTGTACGTGCGCGAAATCGTGGAGCAGTCCTTTGGAATGCCTTCCGATTTTGACGCGCCCGCGCAGATGCTTCGTGCTTTCTTGGGATTGCTCGCGCTACTGGCCCTGTTCTTGATGCCCATGGTCACCATGGGTCTATTTGCCGAAGAGCGCAAGCGCGGCACGATGGAACTGCTGATGACCTCGCCGATCGGCGAGACCGACATCGTGCTCGGCAAGTTCCTCGCCTCACTCACGCTGTTTGTGGTGATGCTTGTGCCGACGGCCGCCTTTATGCTCTACATCTGGCTCCACACCGATCCCGCCGCGCCGCTACGCATCGTGCTCTCCGGCTACTTAGGCATTCTGCTGTTCGGGGGTTGCTTGCTGGCGCTCGGCTCGTTCATCTCCTCTCTTACGGAAAATCAATTGATCGCCGGGGCTTTGACCTTCGGCCTGTTTCTGCTGTTGTGGGCGATCGACTTTGGTTCCCGAGGTGCGGAAAGCGCGCTGGGCCAGACGGTGCAATATCTGTCGGTGATCAATCATTACGAGGATTTCAGTCGGGGCGTCGTCGATACCTCGGGTTTGGTCTATTACCTCAGTTTCATCGGATTTTTCATCTTCCTTACGGTGCGCTCGATCGATTCGCTTCGTTGGCGCAGGGCCTAAGCGGCGCGGAGATCGGAAATTCGAGCGCATCGGCAGTGAGGCATGGGCAAATGAAGTGGACGCGGAACCAGTGGGCTGAATTCATCTCGACGGTGGGGGTGATTGCGGCCGTCGGCGGCTACATCATATACGCGCGCCAGAGCGAGTTGCGGCTGCCGAGCCAGATCTTGTTCATCGCCGGCGGTGTGCTGTTCCTGGCCGGAATCGTTATCGGCTTCGGCGCAATCGTGAAGTTTTTTTCGCGCCGCTCCTCGCAGCTCGGCACGAACACAACCATCCTGGCCTTGGGGGTTTTGCTGATTCTGTCACTGCTGAATTTCGTCAGCTATCGGCATCACAAGCGGTTCGATCTGACCACCGAGAAGCTCTACACGCTGTCGGATCAAACGAAAAAGATTATGCGCGGGCTCCAGCAGGACGTTACCGTCGCGCGCTTTGCCAAAAACGAAGACCCGCAGCTCGCCGACCTCATGAAGGAGTACCGAAACGCCAGTTCCCACATCAAGTTTGAAGATGTCGACCCAACACAAAAGCCCGACGTGGCCCAGGAATATGGCGCGACCCATATGGGCGATGTGATTGTTGCTGCCGGAACGAAACATCAGCCCGTGGAGGCCTCGGGGCTGGAGGGCAACCCCTCGGAGCAGGACATCACCACAGCGATCTTGAAAGTCACCCGCAACACGGTGAAAACGGTCTGCTTCGTAACCGGTCACGGGGAGAAGTCTTTAAGCGACAGCGACGCCACCGGGTACAGCCTGGTCGACCAGGGACTCAAAAAAGAAGGCTATAACACCAATTCCATCAACCTGGTCAAGGAAAACGGCGTACCCAGTAGCTGCGACATCGTGGTCATCGCAGGCCCCACGCAGGGATATTTCCCGGAGGAAGCCGGATTGGTTTCCAAGTTCCTCGATGATGGCGGCAAGGTCTTGATCGAGGTTGATCCCCAGACCGATCCCAAGCTCAGCAGAATTTTCGAGGCCTGGAACATCAATGTGGGCGACAACGTGGTCGTCGACGCGAGCGGCGTCGGCCGTCTATTCGGGACAGGCCCGGCAACGCCTTTGGTGGTCGACTACGGCGACAGCCCCATCACCAAATCCCTCCAGGGCGGCATGACCTTTTTCAATCTGGCTCGTACCGTATCGATTGCGGACAAGGCGAAATCCGATCCTCAGGCCGTCGAACTCTTGAAGACCTCCGAGCGCAGCTTCACGATTCCCAAGTTGGTCCGCGAAGTCCAGTACAATCCCAAGACGGCGGGACCGCTTTCCCTGGGCCTCGCCGCCAGCCGCACCGTGGGGGAGAAGAGCGCGCGCCTGGTAGTGATTGGCGACTCCGATTTTGCCGAAAACCAATGGCTTAATTTGCAGCGCAATGGAGATCTCTTCTTCAATACGATCGATTGGCTCGCGCAGGACGAAAACCTCATCTCCATTCGTCCCAAGACGCAGACCGCTCGCCACATCACGCTCACCGAAGGCCAGATGGCCAGCCTTCAGTGGCTGGAGCTGTTCTTCCTTCCCGGCCTGGTGGTGATCGTGGGCATGGGAATTTGGTGGAAGCGCCGCTAGCGGCTGGGGTCTTGCGCCATGATCGTCAAGAAAACCACACTGATCACGCTCGGAATCGCCGTCGTTTTGGCTGGGGCGGTTTATTACTTTGACTGGAGACGGGGAAGCGAGCCCAAGGTTACGCCTCCCAAGCGTGCCTATTCGATCCAGGCCTCCGACGTGGTCTCGCTCACTCTTGCGCATCCGAACCAGCCCGGCGAGGCCGCCATCCACTTTGCCAAGCGCGGGGAGTCGTGGCAGATCATCCAGCCGGTGGATACCTCCGCCGATCAATCGACCGTCGACGGCCTGGTCGACCAGCTGGCCAGTGCCGAAGTCTCGCAAACCGAACCGGACACGCCCGACCGGCTGAAAGCCTACGGTCTTGACCCGCCCCAAGCCTCTCTGGATTTCCAACTGGCGAACGGAGGGACGCACACCCTGCTGGTCGGGAACAAAAGCTTCGGGGGCGACTCGGTCTACGCCATCGTCGATGGCGCGAACCAGGTCTCCCTACTCCCGGAGCTGCTAGGTACCAGTGCCGCGAAAGATCTCAACGCCCTGCGCGATCGCACCGTTCTCCACTTCGATAGCGGGCTGGTGGCATCGTTTACGATCAAAAATCCTTCGGGTGGGATCGAAGCCTCGAAACAGAGTGAGCAGTGGAAGCTCACCAAGCCGTCGGCCGCGCTGGCCTCCGGGGATGCCGTCGATTCGCTGCTCGGGGCCGTGAGCGGAGCCACCATGCTTTCAGTGGCCAGCGAAAAACCGGATGATCTCGCTCGCTACGGTCTTGCGAATCCGACGATTGCCTTCACGGCCACCGATGGCAAGGGCGCGCAGTCCACTCTGCTCCTTGGAAAAAAGGATGGCGACGCCCACTTTGCGCGCGACGTCTCCCGCCCAACTGTTTTCCGCGTGAGCGACGATCTCTACAAAAAGCTTTCGGAGAAGTTTTCCGACTTGCGCGACAAGAAAGTCCTGCACATCGTTTCGGCCGACGTTCAGGCGATCGAGGTTCGCGACTTGAATGGCTCGCTCTCCCTGAGCCGGAAGAACCAGAGCCCGGACGATTGGGTTTTCGATTCGCCGCCGGATCAAAAAGGGAAAACTGCCTGGAGTTGGAAGATTCTCGATCCCCTGACGAGCTTGACCGCCGAGGAGGTGATCGATCATCCCGGGCCGAACCTGCTGGCGCTGGAGGCCAAGCCGGAGGTCACCGCGGTCGTGACCGGCAAGGACGGGCGAACGCTCACCGTCAAAATCTCCCAAGCCTCAGGCGATTTCGCTTACGCCCAGGTGAGCGACAGTCGGTCGCTTTACAAGATCAAGAAGGATTCCGTACACGCGTTGAATATAAAGCCTGCCGACGTTGCTCAGTAAAAACTCCCAGGCGCGGCGGCTTTGCGGGTCAGTTCTGTTTCCGGTTCGTTCGGCCAAGTGGCCAGGAGCAGTACGTTGCCGTTCACCGGCGACACGCGAATGTAGTACACAACCGATTCGCCGTGTACTTCATAGAATCCACGCCGTTTGGGGTCGGCTATGATCGTTGCCCCTTGGGAAAGCGCATCCCTCAGCGCGAGCACGGTTTCAGTCGGATGGTTTCGCGGGTCTTCGATTCGTATTTCACTGGTGCAGCAAGTCATCTTTGCCCTGGCCTCGCTTTCAGTTGTTAATACGCGCCTCCCGAGCAAAAAGTTTCCGGCAGCCCAGAGGATTCGATGCCTTGTTCGGCCGGTTAGACTCATCCATTCCCTAAATAATAGGAAGGTTAATCGTCAAAGGTTTGCTACTTGTGCTCTGGCTTGGAACCTGCGTAGTCTCATGGCACGAGGACTACCCACTTGAGAAAAAAGACCAAGCTCAGCAGGTCCAGGCGCCTTCGTCGAGATCGCCGCCGCAAGCACCGCCACTGGCAAGTCACCGTTTACTATCACGATGGCGAGAAGTTCGCGCGCGTGTACATCGACCGCGAACGCGCCGAGCGCTTCGCCGAACGGCAGAAAAAATCGCCGGTCGTAAAAGGAACGCGTATCCTCGAAGTCGATTGAATCCTGCGGAATTTTTCTCCGCCGCGTCAGCCTCCCGCCCCCGCCGAGAAATGCTCGCTCGCGACAGACTTGTCGGTCCGCATGGCGCGTGCTATAAGAGAAAAGTATTCGATCCTTTTGCCTGGGCGGGATTCGTATAGTGGTAGTACGC
>JASHRC010000054.1 GCA_030037525.1 Candidatus Acidiferrales bacterium
GGCACGCGATCTATGTTGTTGTACCGTAAGAACGTGCGGTGCGAAAAGGCACGACCAAGTCGATTTCTGGAAGGCGTTGGACACCGTTCAGGCGGGAGCGAAAAAAGTGGCGTATTCTTGACATCCAGGGTTTGGGATCGTGCTCACAGACAAGCCGCGGACCCTGCCTGCGCAGGCAGGCTCAAAAGCGGAGGTCCGCGCTACCCCGCTTCGCGGGACGAGCCCATGCGGGAGGGCAAAGCCTGCCTGCGGCAGGCAGGCCCTCCCCTATTTGGCAGCGCGACCCGAGATGACTCATGCTGGAAGATGTGTTCCGCATTTACGGAGCGCCACGACCGCCGCTGCCCGAGTCGACGGTGTCCTGGCTGTTGAACTATTCATCGGATTGCCGGTCTTGCTGCTGATGAGGGGGAAATAGCCAAGGCTAATCTCAAACAAAGGTGCGTCCAGGCGGCATCCTGTCCCGGCGGGACGGCATCTGAATATGTTTGGCCTGATCCGGAACCACCTCGCTGCCTTCGGCGCAGTGAACCTGGGCTCTCGAGGACAACTGGAGGCGTCGAAAGCCATCTTCCGAACCCTTTTCCCCGCTCCCGGGCGTTACGCCCGGCTGATACTGACGACGGCAGCCCTGGCAATGATCTGCGGGGGGCCTGCTCTCGCCTTCAACTCGGGCGAGGACAATGGGAGCCCTCAGACATCCTCCCAGGGCACTGCGGCCGCCCCCGCATCCAAGCCGCAGAGCACATCTACTCAATCGAGCGACCAACCGACCAGCCAACCGGCCGGAGCGAGCCAGGAGCCGCCACCCCCGGCCATCGATAAAAACCGGCTGGCCGTGAATCCGGTCACCGGTATGGTGGTGGCCTCTGAGGCGAACTACACGCCTTTGACCGGTGACGAACGCCTGAAGCTTTACTTCAAAATGAACTACTGGTCGGTGGGGGCGTATTTTGGTCCGGTGTTTTCGGCGCTCGTGCTCGACCAAGCCACAGGGAGCCCGGCGCAATGGGGCGGCGGTTTTGCCGGCTTCGGCCGCAGGGTGGCTTCGCGCACCGGCAATGCCATTCTGCAGGGTACGTTCCAGGCGCCGGTTGCCGTGATCTTGCACGAAGATGTTCGCTTTATCACCAGCAGCAAAACGGGATTCAAACGGCGCGCCCTGCACGCCATTGTGTACAGCTTCCTGACTTACAATAATCAAGGCCACCCAACACTCAACATTGCCAACCTCGGCGGCTATTACGCTTCTACCGCTGCCTCCGCCACCTGGCTTCCGGGCCATTACAACGTGTTAAATTACACCCTCCTAAACGGAACCGAGCAGATTGGACTGAGCGTACCTGTAAACGTGTTCCAGGAATTCTGGCCTGAAGTCCGCCGCGCCGTGTTCCACCGGTAGCGACCCTTCGACGACAACCCTGTCCGAGAAAAGTCGGAACGGCACCAGCCGATCCCTAGACAGCCAGACCTTCCGAGCGGAAGCTGCCGCTATGGGTTGTGGTATTTTGTGGCGGCAACCGCTAGATAGTGGGCATGAAGGCCAACCAAGAAGCCTCGAAAAATCATGCAATTAAATTGAAAAAAGGGCTTGACAAGCTTTTCCGGCTGGTGATAAAAAGTGGTCTGCTGTAGCTGATAGTGGAACTTAGTGGTCGATCGAGTTCGAATTCGCCTCCGTGCTACGAGGATCACACAAAGCGACCGTGGACGCGAAAGGCCGACTCAAGATCCCGGCGGAGTTCAAAGAGATCATCGACCGGGACTACGGGCCGAACTTCTATGTCACGAGTCTGCGCGGCGACAAAGCGTCAGTTTACCCCTTTTCGGAGTGGGAGAAGATAGAAAAAAAAATGGCCGAACTGCCGACGACGCACCCGTCGCGGAACAAGTTTCTGGAACGCACCAGCTATTACGGACAGAAGGTGGAGATGGACGCGCAAGGCCGCATTCTGATTCCCGCGCTGCTGAGGGAATCCGCGGACACGCACGGCGAAGTGGTGGTGATGGGCTGCCCGGACCGGCTCGATGTTTGGAAGCACGAACGCTTCGTCGAGCAGCGCATCAACGGGGACCCGATCACGCCAGAGGACGAGAAGGCGTGGAGCGATTGGAAAATCTAAGGGCAGAGACACGAGACGAGAAACGAGAGACGAGTGGTGCTTATCACCAGCCGGTACTGCTGAAGGAAGCGACGGAATTTTTGAATGTTCAGCCAGACGGGATTTACATCGACGCGACGGTGGGCGGCGGAGGCCACGCGGAAGCGATCCTGCAACAGCTCACCACGGGACGTCTGCTCGGGATCGATCGCGACCCGGCGGCGCTCGAGGCGGCGCGCGGGCGTCTGGCTCGCTGGGGAGACCGCGTGACGCTGGTGCAGGGCAATTTCGCCGCCATCGACGATCTCCATCGCCAGAGCGGTTTCGCGCCCGCGCAGGGCGTGCTGGCGGACCTGGGGATGAGTTCCATGCAACTGGCCGACGCCGGGCGCGGCTTCAGTTTCAGTGTGGAAGGCCCGCTCGACATGCGGATGGACCCGTCGAGCGAAATGACAGCGGCTGATCTCGTAAACCATGCGGATGAGCGCGAGCTTGCCGACTTGATTTTTCAGCTTGGAGAAGAGCGCCACGCGCGCCGCATTGCGCGAGCGATTATGAAGGCCCGCCCGATTCGAACATCCACCGAACTGGCGCAGGTGGTGACGCGAGCGATCCCCTCGCGGGCGG
>JASHRC010000055.1 GCA_030037525.1 Candidatus Acidiferrales bacterium
CTTCCGCTTCCGCCATGGCGCGGCGCATGGCGGCTGTCGGCCGCGTCACCGTATCACTGCGTAGATCGATCGGGGAATCTGCCGTGGCACTAACAGCCATGGGTACCCTCCGCTCGGGTCAACTAGCATATCAAAAACGCGAGAGGCGTTGACGCCTGGCACAAAGCGGCCCAGGTTTGTTCGCCTCGCGACCTCGCTCACCCCCGAAGGGCCCAGTGCAAGACGACGCTGCCGAAATTCCAGCAGGCCGTGCGGACATCCCGGAAGCCGCATTGTTGCATGAGCCTGGAAAGATCGACCGGCGAAGGAAACCTCGAAACCGAGCCGGGCAGATACTGGTAGGCTTGAGCGTTGCCCGAAATCGCGCCGCCGATGCGCGGCAGGATCCTCTTGAAATAGAAGCGGAACAGGCCGGCCATCAGCCCGTCGCGAGGCTCGGTGAATTCGAGGATTCCCAGTTCCCCTCCCCGTTTCAGAACTCGAGCAAACTCGCGAAGGCCGGCTTCATAATTGGCGAGGTTGCGGAAGCCGAAAGCGAGCGTGAGCAGGTCAAAGCTCGCATCGGGAAACGGGAGACGGAGCGCGTCGGAGGCCAGCACGACGACAGCGCGACGGCCGACGTTGGCCTTCTCCCGTGCCCGGACCAGCATCGGTTCGACAAAATCGCTTGCGACGATGGGAAAGCAGCCCGCCAGGCGTCCCGCGATGGAACCCCCCGAACTGCGCGGTTGAGGCATCTCGGGCGAGTTCCGTAAGGCGCTTCCCAGCACCGACACACGGGCGCGGTCGAGAGCGAAGGCGAGATCGCCGGTGCCGCAGCACAGGTCGAGAATGCGTGCCTCGGGGCGGCAGAGAATGTGAACGAATCGCTTGGCCGCGCGGCGCCGCCAGAGGTGATCGAGCGAAAAAGAGAGCAGATGATTGAGGAAATCGTAGTGTGGCGCGATCCGTGTGAACATGTCCCGGATGCGGGCGGCGGCTTCGCGTTCGTCGCCCGAACCTTCCGGGCGTGTGCCGGGAAGCGGTGCCCGTTTTTGCGTTGCGGTCACTTGTCGAGCCGGACCCAATGGCCCGTGCGAAATCGATGCATCACCATTCTTCGAAATGCCTTTTGAATTCCAGAATGACGACCTTCCAGCGGGTCGGACCACGCAGATTGCCGAAACTCTCCAACCATTCCCTCGGCCCGCTCCGCGTCTTCCTCCGTTCCCCCGATCATCCTCCAAAAGGCCTCACAAGCGGCGCGATACTGGTCCCTCAGTTTCCGAGGCATTTCGGCGAATCGATCCCCGAGTTCCCGGGCGATGGCTTGGCATTCTTCACATGGGTTAGCGTTCGTCATAGGTCTCAATCCGTGAAGGTGAACCGGCGTGCGATAATGGGCAATAGCTCGAAGGTGCGCGCCACAACCGGCCAGGGAACTTCGAGGCCCCACTCCGTCTTGCCGATGCGCCGGGGCAGGACCCAGTGGATGCGTCCGCCGCGAGCCTTCTTATCGGATCGAAGAATCGGCTCGAGCGCCGTGACGCCGATTTTGCCGATCGCAGGGAGCCGCCCCATTCCAGAGACGAGGCCAAGGATGCGGAGCGCGTCGCGATCGCCCAGTTTTCTCTGCGCGACGGCGAGCAGCGTCGCAAAAATCGTTCCCCAGCCGATGGCTTCCCCGTGGAGAAAGTGCCGGTAATGGGTCGCGGTTTCCAACGCATGGCCGAGCGTATGGCCGAAATTGAGGATTTGCCGCAATCCGCTTTCCCTCTCATCGGCGCCGACCACGCGCGCTTTGATCTCGATCGAGCGCGGGATGATCCGAGCGAGCGCGGCGGGATCGCGGCGAACGATCGCATCTCTGTGGCGCTCGAGGTAGTCAAACAGCCCTCTGTCTGCAATCACGCCGTATTTGATGACCTCGTATAAGCCCGAGCGGAACTGGCGATGCGGTAGGGTATGCAAGAAGGCCGGGTCCGCAATGACCAGCCTGGGCGGATAAAATGCTCCCACCAGGTTCTTTCCCTCGGGAAGATCGACGCCTGTTTTGCCGCCGATGGCGCTATCGACCTGCGCGACGACGGTCGTCGGGATGTGGATCAGGCACACGCCTCGCAGATACACGGCGGCTGTAAACCCGGCCACGTCGCCGACAACACCCCCTCCCACGGCGACGATCGTCGCTCGCCGATCAGCTCCCGCCCGAACCAGGTCGCGTGCGATTCCTTCGACGGTCGCAAGCCGCTTGGCGGATTCGGAGTCATCGAAAAGAATCGGACGGTTCGCGCCTGGAATTATTTTGGCGAGCGCGCGGCCCCAATGCCGCCACACGGTCGGCGAGGACAGGACGAACGTGCCGGTCGGCTCGCCCAGCCGTCCGATCAGCGGAGCGAAGCGCCGGAGCGCTGCGGGGCCACAATGGACCGAGTAGGGGCCCGAGGAACTGCTTACGCGTATGGTGGGCATCGGAGAGCGGGAAAAATGTAACATAGATCGTGTGCTGGCCTTCCGGGCACGCATCCGAAACAAAGACCTCGCGGCAAGCGTAGTGGTTGATGCGGGGGCGAAACGGCGTGTTCACATTCTTGCTGTGGTGCATTTTGTTATTTCTGTGCTGGCCTTTGGCGCTGCTGGCATTGATTCTCTATCCGCTCGTGTGGCTGATCCTGTTGCCGTTCCGTCTGGTGGGAATCGCGGTGGATGGCGTACTGGAACTGATTCGCGCGATCATCCTGCTGCCTGCTCGGGTTCTCAGAGGACCGCGACGCGCCTAAGGGCCACAGCCAGCAATACAAGTCGTCGGTCGATCTGTCGTGATTATTGAGGAAAGCCGCGGGGCTAGGCCCGGTGCCGAAGGCCGCCTCAGGGCCGCTTCTGGAGTTCGGCGACTGACTCGAGAATGACGTGGCCAACAATGGCCAGGCTGCGCGGACTGATCTTGTCCATGGTGTCCTCCGGCGTATGCCAGTAGCCTTCTGCCATGTAGTCGTTCAGATCGATTAGGTCGATCGCGGGAACGCCGCGGCGCTGAAATGGCACATGATCATCCGAGGTGCTGGTTTCCCCGGACTTGAACACGTCCTGGTAACCCAGCTGGGCTGCCGTGCGCCAAATGAGATCGGTGAGCCATTTGGGCGAAGAGGAGTCGCGCAGGATGTGCAGGTTCTTCTGTCCCACCATATCGGCCAAAATCACCGCCTTGATTTTCTTGAGATCTCCAGAGACGGCCATGCGCGCGGCGAGCTCGCGGCTGCCGTAGACGCTGTCGCTATCGGACCACTGGAAGGTTGCCTGGGTTTCCTCCCCGTCGAGAAACGCGATCCACACCGAGTTCGGCTGCGGGGGCCTCGCGCAAAGCAGGCGCGCCATTTCAAGCATTAGACCAGTCGACGAACCGCTGTCCTCGGCGCCCACGAAGTTTTCGATCCGCTTGGTGTCGTAATGGGTCATCAGCAGGATGATTCCCTGTCCTGTGCCGGCTATTTTTGCCACGATGTTTTTCATGGCCAGCGTGCCGATTGGCGTCTGCGCGTTGAATGCGTCGCGATCGACCCGGCAACCGAAGGATTGAAGCTGGGAGTCGATGTAGTCCTGAGTTCTCTCGATGGCTTCCGAAGCGGGAGGGCGAGGCCCGAAGGAGACCAGTTTCGCAGTGAAATCGTAAGCCGCGGCGCCGTCAAATCCCCCGGTTTTTGATGGCGGCGGGGCGACATCGGCCGGTGCGATCGCCGACGCCGAGGAAAGCGTGGACGCTCGTGTTGCGGGTGCCCCGGCAGACACGGGCGCACTGGGCTCGCTGCTACAACCACAAGGGGCGATGGCGGTTATCAGCAGGAACGATAAAATGGCGGCCAAACAGGCTCGTAGGCGCACGGTTTGCAAGGCTAAGAGGCCTCGCCCTCGGCCGGTTTCCGCTTTTTGCGGCGGATGACGAAGTAAGAGACCAGAACGCTCACGAAATACAACCCCACCATGGGAAGCATGAAGACGATCATGGTTGTCGCGTCCGGGGTGGGCGTGACGATGGCGGCCAGGACCGTAATGAGCAGCATGGCGTAGCGAAAATTCTTCATCAAGAATTTCGGCGTGACGATTCCAAACAGCGACAGGATGAAAACCACCACCGGCATCTCGAAAATCACGCCCAGGCCCACCAGCACAACAACGATCAAGTCGAAATACTCATTCAGACTGATCAGCGGCTTGATCGGACCGCCGCTGGCAAAACTGACGACGTAGGTGAGCACCCGCGGGAGCAGCGCGAAATATCCGAAAGCAATGCCGCACAAAAACAGGACCATGGATGAACCGATAAAGCCAGACACGGCGCGGCGCTCGTGCTTGTACAGCCCGGGTGCGACAAAAAGCCAGACCTGATAGAGCACCCACGGCATGGCGATCACGATGCCGAGGTAAACGCTCAGGGTAATGAGCAGGCTGACGTAACCGGCGGGGCTCGTGTAGTAGAGGCTCGGATCGACGTGATTGGCGCGTAGGGCCGCCTGCATCGGCTCGGTGATGAAGTTGATGAAGTGCTTCGCCACCCCAAATCCGATGATGATCCCCACACCGACGGCCACGAGCGAACTGATGATGCGCTTGCGCAGCTCGACCAGGTGGTCGAAAAAGGACATGGTTCCGCCGGGTTCTTCCTCCCGGGGGCTAGCGAGGGCGCGTTCAGGCTGGGCGGACGTCGCCATCGGTGACTCGTTCGGTGACTTTTTCAGATTCGGATGGCTCAGCCTGGTTGCCCAAATCGCCGGCAGCAAATTCGCCATTCGTTAGATCCGCCAGGTACGGATCGTCACCTGGGTGTTTCTGCGCGGCGGTGCTTGACGGCAACGGATCAGGAGGTTTTGTTTGGGTGCGGGCAGCGGCGATCGCCGCACTGTTCGGCGGACCGGAAGGAACGGTTCCAGGGGATGAACTCGCCGCTCCATGGGCAGCAGGCGGGGGAGCGCTGGGGACGGGCACCGGGCCCGCGATTCGGCGGGCGTCGGCCTCGCGTTCGAGATCGCGGAGGTGCCCTTCAAAGGTCGAGCGCAAGTCGCTCGTGTGCCGTCGGAACTCGGCCATGATTTTGCCGAGATTGCGCGCCAGCTCGGGCAGCTTCTCGGGCCCGAACACCACCAGGGCAACCACAAAGATCACAATGAGATGGGGGATGCTGAGCATTGAGAACTCGGCAGCGGCCGTTTACAGCCCCTTTTCGCATCATAGAAGAGGCCCTGGGAGGTGTCAAACGCGCGGGCTGAAAGTGGTTCCGGCTAGAGCCTTCTGCCGACCTCACTTGAAGTCGTATTGCAAAGTAGCGTTTGCAATGATCTGCAATTCGTCGCTCTTCGCTGTGAACCAACGATATTTCAGACCCTCGAGCGGGCTGGTGCCCGAACGCGGCACCACGTTACCGGAAAGGTAGCCGGACTGCACGTTGCGCAGACCGGTGATTTGAACTCCCGTTCCGGCCGCGATTTCCTGAGCCGCATCGCGTGCGCGAGCGATCGCCTTTTCCAAAGCCTCGTGTTCGTACACGGTAGGATCCTTAACCGTATAGATGAGCAGTGCTCCCTGCGCCGCCGCCGGACCGGGGAAAAAAGGAGTTGCGCTATTAGGGGGCACCGCACCCGCTTTGCGAAGTGCCTCGATCACCGCAGCGGACTTCTCCGTCAAATGCGCCATATCGCTCAGGTCCGCAGAGTCGAAGAAGACATAGATGTATTGGGTGGCCTCGTATGCCGCTATCTCAGCCTGGCTGGGAAAGTGGGGTTGGCCCAAGATTACCGACGTGATCTGATAGCTGGCGGGCGCCAGCCCAAGGTTGGCTAAGGCCGACTCCGCGGCCTTTGCCTTTCGGCCATTCTCCGCGACGGCTTCATCGGCGATGGGCGAGGTGGAACGAATGCTCATGATCAGAATGGCCAAGTCGGGTTTGGCAAAAGCCTCACCGCTTCGGCTGACGGTAATCACATGGTTTTGCACGTTCTGCGACTCCGCATCCGACGCTTGAGCGGTTGGTGACGATGCTCGCAGCTGTGACGGGCAGCCCACAGAACATGCCAGAATCGTTGCCATCCACACTCGGCTCATAGTTCACCTCGACCAAGCTGGACAGAAAGTAGCACACCCGCCCGCGCCGACCAAATACCCGGGCGCGGTTCACGGGCACCCGAGCGACATCGATTTTCCTTCAAGATTCGTCAGAGGAACGAAACCTCAATCTCTGACTTTCAGTACGATTTCCGCTCGATCGCCCTTTATTTCGATCGTCGTGCCAAGGGGCTTGGAGGCGTCCGCGAGGCGCTCGAGGATATAACCTGCCCTCGCGCCGGTCGCCGGTTGGGGTAGGCCGCGCGTATCAAGGAAGCGATTGTTCGTGTACTCGCTGTGAACATCGGGTCGACCTTCGCCGATGTTGTTCAAGACAATCGGCTGGAATGAAACCGATTGCAGATTTCCTCGCTCGAACTGGACGTAGGCAAGGGCGCTCTCCCAGCTCATTGGTTCGTCGATGTAGGCGAGCGTCGGCGGCACGTTGTAAATGAAATTGCCCAGATCGTAGAAGATGGGCCGGCCGTGATAGATCTCAACGCCATGTAGGAGCGGCGCGCCGTGCATCACGACGATGTCTGCGCCGGAATCCACCTCCGCGTGCGTCCAGCGTATGAGCCATTCATTCGGCGCGAGCCTTTCCTGCATCCCTTCTGTGAAAATGGTCGAGAAGGAATGGTTCCCAAACACGTGATTGTGCTGGTAGACGATCACTAGGTCCGCACGCTGGCGGGCATCTTGGATGCTTTGCAAGATACGTTGCGCGTCTTCCGGACGGGGCCTGTTCGCGGGAGCGCCCGGCAAGTCTTCGGTGGCCTCATTCGGTTGATCGCCCGCATCGACTCTGAGCTCATTGACGCCCGGCCGGTCGGCTGTGGCATTTGCTCCCGGCGAAATCAGGCCGGACGCGCTCGCGATCAAGGCCACGGTGCCTTTCGGCGTGTGCAGGTAAGCCGGCGCGGCAGCCTCGGCCAGGTTGTTTCCGGTTCCGGCATGCACAATCCCCCGACGATCCGCCTCTCGAATCGTGTTTTGAATCCCCGTCACTCCCAGATCGAATGCGTGGTTGCTTGAGAAAGACAACAAATTAAAGCCGAAGGCCTTGAGCGCATCGAGTGCCTGCGGGGGCGTGAGAAAGCCTCTGCCTTCGTGGACTGTCTGACCCTTTTCGGCGACGGTTGACTCCAGATTCGTGAATATCACGTCGCCTTTTAGCAACACCTGAATGACCGGGACCTCTGCCGGTGCCGTTCGGCGGATGTCGGAGCGAATCATCGACTGCCCGGCCAACGTTATCGTCATCGGGCTCGACTGTGGCCGCGCTGCGCCGTCGGCCGCGCACGCGACTGCCACTAGGATAGCAAGGTACGCTCGTCTCCAACGCCATGGCCGCGTTTTGATCATTTCCATTGCCTTCTTCCGTTGCGCCCGCCTGCTTAGGATCGCCAGTCCCAGAACATTTCCGCTGCCCACTCGGCGCGAAGGGAATCCGAGTGGTCGCATTCTACCCGCATAAGCGAGCATTTCCATTACTCGGCTTCTGCGGCGCGTTCGCTCATGGGTGTTTAGCCCAGATGGCGGTTGGAAGTGCCCGGGATGATCGCGGGGCCTGCTAGCCACAAACGACTGTCCTCCTGCTAT
>JASHRC010000056.1 GCA_030037525.1 Candidatus Acidiferrales bacterium
CACGCAGGGCATCGCCGCAGGATCTTGTCGCAGTCTCTGGCCCAATCAGTTTCAAGCTTGTGCGGCAGCGCAGAAAGTGGGATAAAAAGAATCGTAGTTCATTGGGGCTCTGCCACCGGCGCTGACCCGCCAAGATCTGAACCGGAAGCAGAGCTCCTTCTCCTGAAAAACCCAATCGCAAGAGAATAAAGCTTTCCCGCTAGAGTTCTTAGAATGTGATTCGAAGGGTTGGCCGGTAATTACCGACGATCCGTCCACTATCGCTGGCTCAGCTGCAACGGCGCGCCTGCCGACTATAATGATCCGCATTTATGGCCTTGACCCCTGGCGCCAGACTTGGCCCCTATGAGATTCAATCGCTGCTGGGAGCGGGCGGCATGGGGGAGGTGTATCGTGCGACCGATTCGAAACTGGGCCGTGCGGTCGCGCTCAAATTGATCCTGCCGGAATTCGCCCAGGATGCGCAGATCATGGCCCGCTTCCGGCGCGAGGCGCAGGTTCTGGCATCGCTCAACCATACCAATATCGCCTCCATCTACGGCCTTGAAGACAGCGGAAACACGCCCGCTCTGGCCATGGAACTGGTCGAAGGGCCCACCCTGAACGAGCGAATCAAGAAAGGCGCGATCCCGGTTGAAGAAGCGTTGCCCATCGCCATGCAAATCGCGGATGCTCTCGAATACGCCCATGAGCGCGGCATCGTTCATCGCGACCTGAAACCGGCAAATATCAAGTTGACGCATGAAGGCAAGGTCAAGGTGCTCGACTTCGGTCTGGCCAAGGCGTTCCAGGGCGACGCTTCACCGCAGAATATTTCCAATTCTCCTACCTTGACCCTGGCCGCTACCAAAGCGGGCATAATTCTCGGCACCGCGGCCTACATGTCGCCCGAACAAGCCAGAGGCAAAGCGGTGGACCGCCGGACGGACATCTGGGCGTTTGGCGTGGTGGTGTTCGAAATGCTCAGTGGCCGCCAGATGTTCACGGGTGAAAGTGCTACCGACATCATGGCCGCCGTGATGCGCGCTGAGCCGGACTGGAGCGCCCTTCCCAAGGACGTGCCCAAACGTATCCGCGCGCTTCTCGAACGATGCCTCGTAAAGGACGACAAACGCCGTCTGCGCGATATCGGCGAGGCTCGGCTCGCGCTCGAAAATGCGCGGGAAGATAGGCAAAAAGATACGCCGGACCAGGCTCCCGACGCGGCATCCAAGGCGAATCCGTTGTGGCGCGCACTGCCCTGGGCCGTCACCATCGTTGCGGTTCTCATCGCTGTCTCAACTGTTTTGCAGCGCACTAGCAAAAGCCCGCTTTCGGGCGAGGTCATGCATCTCGACATCGCCTATCCTCCGGATGTCGAGCCCATCTCAGGAATGCAAGGAGGATTTGCGATCTCGACCGATGGGCAGGCGCTCGCCATGATCGGCGTCCGAGACGGCCTGCGACGGCTGTACATTCGCAGACTTGACCGTCCCGAAGCCACCGAAATCCAGGAAACGTCTGGAGTGAACTCCGCCTCTTTTTCTCCCGACGGCGCCAGCGTTGTCTTTTTGCCCGTCAGCGGATTGGTGACACGACTGTCGCTGGCCGATCAGCAGCGCGCGATTGTGGCCCGAGGCGCCGATCTGTTAAGCCCCGTCGCGTGGGCCTCCACGGATATTGTCTATGCCCGCGGAGGCGCGCTATGGAGTGCGCCAGCACAGGGAGGCGCGTCGCGTCAATTGACGGAGCTTGATGCATCGCGTCACGAGGTGCTCCACAGTGACCCCGCGGTATTGCCGGGAGGGCGCGTGGTGTTGTTCTCAAGCCTGACGACAGAGGCGGGTACAGAACGGATTGAAGCGGTGTCGCTTGAGAGCCGGCAAAGGTCGGTGGTGATTGAGCACGCATCCACACCGGTCTGGTCGCCCACCGGCCACCTGCTCTTTGGACGTGACGGCGCAGTGTGGGCGGTGGCCTTTGATCCGAAGAAGGTCACCGTGAGCGGTACTGCAGTTCCAGTCATACCATCCGGCGTGGTAGGCACCGTGCGCTCCGGCAGTTTGGGATTCCAGGTTTCCTCCACCGGCACCCTGGTTTTCGTGCCCGCGAACTTCGATGCCAAGCGTGTCGTTTCCGTAGGCCGTGACGGATCCATGCTCGCACTGAACCTGCCGCCAAGCCGTTACGGGACGCCACGCATCTCGCCGGACGGGCGCCGGTTGCTGGTCGAAACACAAGGCAGCGCCATTGAAACACTCGATCTCCTGCGCGGCACGCGCGCCAGGCTCACTGCATCCTCGCTGGGCACGAGTTTTCCCACCTGGACCTCCGACGGCAAGGACGTTGTGTTCAAGCGCTTCAACATTCCTTTCTGGATGGCTGCTGACGGCAGCGGCAAAGCCGGCCTCGTGCCGGAAGGATTGATCAACGACTTTCCAGCCTCCGCGGGACCCGAGCCTGATTCCTTTCTCGATGTGCGTATTCAGCCGGAAACCTCCGGCGACATTGTCCTGATCTCAATCACCGGCAAGTTCCCGCCCAAAGCCCTGCTGGCAACGCCCGCGTACGACGGAGGGCCGCAACTGTCGCCGGACAGGCGCTGGCTACTCTACCAGTCCAACGAGTCAGGCCAGCCGGAGATCTACATTCGCCGCTATCCCGCGATGGAGCGCCAGTGGCAGATTTCCGAAGGCGGCGGTGTGCAACCGCGGTGGAGCACCACGGGCCGGGAGATTTACTACCGTGGCGGGCAACACATGATGGCCGTCGCAGTGAACGGGGCTGGAGGCGAACCCACTTTCGGAAAACCGGTGGCCCTGTTCGCCGACGACTACGATTTCGGTCAATCGGTCTCGATCCCGAACTATGACGTGACCCGCGACGGGCGCTTTATCATGCTGCATGGCGGCTCACACGGCAGCAGTTTGCGTTCAGTAATCCACTGGACGGAAGAGCTGAAACAGATCCTCGCCGCAGGCGGCGTCCACTGAGCTGTTGCCTATCGCTGGCCCATACCGCTCCCTGGCACGGGTTTCCTGTGGATCACGGGCAATCCGGACAGGGAGATCTAGGCGACCTATAAGTCGGCTTCGAGGAAGTCTGTGCTGAGTAGCACCGCCGGGGATTAGTGGATTAGTCGCGATTAACGGCGTAGTGTAGAGCCACGCGGTCCATGAATACTCGGCGACAAGCCCTAGCCGCTCCTTTTGGGGCGGTAGAAGCTATTTCCCAGAAGTGTCAGCGATTTCTTCTTAAGGGTGGAAACAACATTACAGTCACTCCGCGCGCAGCGCATCGGTCGGGTTCACCGACGCCGCGCGGCGCGCAGGGAAAAAACTCGCGGCCACCGATGAGAGTCCCAGCAGCACGGTCACGCCACCGAGAGTCACTGCATCCCACGCGCGCACGCCGAACAGTAGATTGCGGATGAGTAGCGACGCTCCCGCCGAGAAAAGCAGCCCGATCGCAAGACCGATTCCCGTGAGCCATCCTGCCTGCCGCATCACTAGGGAATAAACCGAGCTGCGCTGAGCTCCTAGCGCCATGCGCACGCCGAGTTCGCGCGTTCGGCGGCTCACGGAGTAACTGACCACGCCATACAGTCCAGTCACGCTCAAAATCAGCGCCATGGCTGCGAATCCCCCGGTCAGCCATGCTGGAAAACGATGCAGACCGGCCGCCTGTGTGCCGTCAATCCGCTCATTCATGGTCTCTTCGTCCGATACGCCCAGATTCAGGTCGATCTGGTGCAGCCTGCTAACCAGTGTCGGAAGCAGCGCAGCCGCATCCTGCCGTGTGCGCACCACGAGATCGAAATCGTGGTCCAGTGTCTGATTGATGGGAAAATACTCCGCCGGCAAAACATCGGCATCAGCGGTCCCTCGCGAACGTCAGCGACAATGCCGATAATCTGCCGCAAGGAAGGATGTCCGCCCTCGTAGTCGCCGATTCTCTGACCGATCGGGTTTTCGCCCGGGAAATACTTTTGCGCCAGTGCCTGATTGATCACGACAACTCCGTGGGTTGATTCATCCTCGGCATCGGTGAAGAGTCGTCCGCGCACCAGCCCGGCCTTGAGCGTGGGTAGATAGCCAGCGCTCACGTGGCGCTCATCCACCGTATTGTGTTCGCCCTGAAATGGCCTGCCGGGGAAGGTGATCCAGTCGACGGGACAGTCGCATTGCACGGGTACGATGCTGCTGAATCCCGCCGCCTACGCGAGTCCAGAGCGGTTGATGTCCGTGAACGAAAGCAATGTTGAATCGGCGCACTGGCCTCTTTCGTATCCGGATTTTCGTGACTGGCAACGGTTGAACAAATCCTTCCGTTCGCTGGATGTCTACAGCGGGACTGGCTTTCTTCTAAGCACTCCCTCCGGGGCGGAGCCGGTAGCGGG
>JASHRC010000057.1 GCA_030037525.1 Candidatus Acidiferrales bacterium
ATGCGCATGCGGCGATCCAACCGGCCTTCGCGATAAGCTCGCCCCAAGTCCGTCGCCAGGTCATGCGCGGTGATGAAGTAAGCCCCTAAGCCCGCACGAATCGCGGCTTCGGCCAGCGCCACACTCAAATGTGTCTTCCCCACACCCGGTGGACCGAGAAAAATCACATTGCTGGCTTCGTGGATGAAGCGCAGCGAACGCAGCTCCCGAATCTGGCGCTCGTCGATGGAAGGCTGAAAGCTGAAATCAAACTGCTCGAAATTTTTCACAAAAGGCAGATGCGCCAACTGCAGCTTGGCTCGCAGGTAACGAGTTCGCCGCGCTTCCACCTCGCAGTTCAACAGCTCGTCCAGAAAATCCGCATAGCTCGGCTCTTTCTTGGAAGCTTGCTCTAACAGGTTCTCCAACCGTGCTTGCAGGGCTTTCAGCCCCAGACTCTCCAGCGCCGTGTGCAGTCGCTCGATCGGAGTATTCATCGTCCGCCTCCGTTCGCAGCACTCTCGTACGCCAGCAGTGAACGCCTCTCGACAATCGGCGCACTTTGTCTCATCTGAATTAGGATCTTGCTGTCGGCCCTTTGTGCTCCGAGCGGGATGCCGTGATGATGCGGGGGGAACGTCACCACCTCATGTTTGCGTCGCGCTCTGGGGTGCACCGCGATTCTGGCGCGGCCATCCAGAACGTCCACTTCCCCGGCCAGCTCGCGCACCCAGACTTCTTTGCCGACATACTGCCATGGGACCGAATAGCGGCTCCCTTGCCAATCGATATACGCATCACGCGCCACCTTCCGCAGTTCACCATCGACGTACGGATAGCTCGGGCGACCGGCGAGGGGCTGCAAACTAAACTGCTCCACATCCCAACGCACCGCCACTTGCTCTCGGGTGGTTCCATGCACCCGTTGGTTGGCCACCGCCGCAATCCACTCGCGCAGTTGCGCATTCATATCCGCGAGGCTATGCGGTTCGCGTCCTTGCAGTCCGCAAAGAAAGTTCCGGCGCAAGTACTTCACTCCCGATTCCACCTTGCCCTTGGTCTGCGCACGATACGGCCGACACAATCGCGGTGTGAATCCCCAGTAGCGCGCGAAATCCAGAAACACCGGATGCCAGACGATCTCGCCGCGCTCGTCACTCCCCAACCACACCGTCTTCATGCGGTCGTAGAGAATCTCTTCCGGCACACCGCCCATCTGCCGAAACGCTTCTTCGTGCATGCGCAGCAGCGTTCCGATCTTCTGGTCCACCGCTACTTCCGCCATCAGGCGCCGGCTGTAACCCATCGTGAAGGTGAAGGCCCAGAGCTTCTGCTCCTGGTCTTCACATTGCAAGGTTCCTAGATGTCCCCAGTCCACCTGCGCCTGCTTGCCTGGCGGCGTTTCGAAGCGTCGCACCGCGACGGCTCGTGCCGAACTCCGCTGTGGATGCAGCCAATCCTTCAGAATCGTGTATCCGCCGGTGTAGCTGCGCTCCCGTAGTTCTCGCAACAGCACCTGCGCGTTCCAAACCCCGGCGCGCATCCGCTCTTCCAGATACGGCTTGAACGGATCCAGCTTGCTCGCTGGCCTTCGCCGCGGCCCGTATTCCGGCATAGCGTTCGGTTGCAACAGGTATTTTCGAACCGTCTTGCGATCCCAGCCAGTCAGTTTACTGATCCCTTGAATGCTCATCCCTTGTCGTTGCAGTTCTGTCAGCTCTTGCACGTCTCTCCCCCTTAGCAAGGTTCGGAACCTCCTCCATTCGGAGTAGGGTTCCGGTTTACCACGCTAGGGATGGGGAATTTTCAAACGGCACTTTGGGGATTTTTACACCGGCGCTGACAAAGCCTCTTCTTGCTAACCCATGCACGCAACACCAACTGGGCGGACTCGTCGAGCGACGCCGAAACAGTACTCGGACCGTCGCAGGTCGGGTTTCGTTATGGAGCTGCCTTTTGTTTGCGTTCTTAGAAAGTGAAGCGTGCGTCGAGTTGAGCAGCGCCTGCCTCACGTTCACGAAAACGATGTCGCGCTTGATCTTGCCGTTATCGTGGTAGGCGGCTTTGCAGTAGCGCCAAGTCCCGTCGACCTTGACGTACCTATAGAGCGTGTACTTGGAGATTGCCATGGTGCTGGGTTCCTCTGTTCGCCTACTGCGCGGCGGGCGATTTCGAGGATTTCTTAGAGAAGAGCTTTCGGAAGGAATATGGAAACAAAGGAGTTCTGCGGCGCACCCTGGCCTTCTGAGATATTGAAAAGAATAGAGGGGAATTCTTAGTGCCCCCATTATTGCCCCTCCGTCCCCGCGCATCTCAAAGTCTTGTGTTTAGATGGCGTTGCCGCTTCCTCCAGAGTCAATGAAGCCAACTCGGCGCGGAATTGCTCACTGCATCCAAATCGAAAATCCACCAGCACCGTTAGTTGGGTTCGAAGGGGGAGGACGGCAGAAGCCAGGGAAGATGAGGAGCACTTTCGCTGCCGCGGAATACCAAAAAGCGGCGCAGAGTGAGACGCAATCTTATGTGTCTGCGTTGCCTATGGCCTCACGAAGGAAGGAACTGAACTGAAAAAGGCTGCCATCTAGACTCGCGTATCCTCGAAATGGCTTACCTTCTGCCTTACGTAACCTTTAGGCACACCGAGAGACGGAAACTGATCAGCGCCGAGAGCTGAAAGGTAAACTTATTACACTCGCCAGATCCAGCAGCAAGCCGGTTAAGAGGACAATGAGCGCCACCCAGCAAATCCTCCCAATCCTGGTAGTGGATGATTCACCAGTGGCCCGAAAATTAGTGGAATGCGCCCTTCCTCCGGACCGCTATTCGATCCTTCTGGCGACGACGGGACAGGAGGCTTTGCAGCTTTTCGCAAAGCATCGTCCAGGTCTGGTGATCACCGACTGGCTGATGCCAGACCTGAGCGGAATCGAACTGTGCCAGCGAATTCGAGCTGATTTCCCCGGTTGTTTTGCTTACATCGTTATGCTCACCGGTGTTTCCGACCAAACAAAGATTGTAAGTGGACTTCAGGCTGGTGCCGACGACTACGTTACCAAGCCTTTTCATCCAGATGAATTGTTGGCACGAGTAGAAGTGGGACGAAGAATCCTCGGACTTCACCAGGATGTCGAAGCGAAGAATCGCCTACTACAGGAACTCGCACTGACCGATGAGTTACAGCGAGAAGAGTTGTTCCGACTGATCAGTGAGAACGCCGGAGACTTGATCGCGGTCGTTGATGTCCATGGAAACAGAATCTACAACAGTCCATCGTACAAGCGAATCCTCGGCTACAGCCCTGAGGAACTTCGGCGCACACCGGGAATCGAGCAGGTTCACCCGGACGACCGCCATATCGTCGAGGAAGCGGCGCGGGAGGCACGCGATCGCGGCGTCGGCCGTTCCATACAATACCGCATGCGCCACAAGGACGGAACCTGGCGGATTCTGGAATCAAGCGCAAACGTGGTGCACGGCCCGCAAGGACGGGTAGAAAAACTCGTCATAGTGAACCGCGATGTTACGGCGCGCAAGCAACTGGAAGAACAGTTTCGCCAGGCCCAGAAGATGGATGCCATTGGTCGGCTGTCTGGAGGCGTGGCCCATGATTTCAACAATCTTCTCGGCGTAATCATCGGATATGCCGAGTTCCTGCAGGAGCGCCTCGAATCTCAAGATTCCCTGCGAGAAAGCGTCGACGAAATCCTCAAAGCGGGCAAACGTGCCGCGTCACTCACGCGTCAGCTTCTGGCTTTCAGCCGGCTGCAGGTGCTTGACCCGAAAGTGATCGATCTGAACAACGCGGTTGTCGACATGGAGAAACTTCTGGGTCGGCTCATCGGCGAAGACATCGAATTGCAGACCTCGTTGGCACGCGATTTGGGTCACGTAAAGGCGGACCAGGGCCAATTCGAACAAGTAATCATGAACCTGGCCGTGAACGCCCGCGACGCCATGCCCCAGGGCGGGAAGCTTATCGTCTCGACCGAGAACTTCGTGATGGATGAAGCGTTCGTACGACGCTACGCCTATCCGGTGGAGCCCGGCCCTTACGTTCTCCTGACAGTAACCGATACGGGGATCGGAATGGACAGTGAGACCAAGGCGCGGGCTTTCGAACCATTCTTTACGACCAAGGACAAGGGAAAGGGCACGGGCTTGGGTCTCGCGACCGTTTATGGCGTCGTAAAGCAGAGCGGGGGCTACATCGATATTGAAAGCTCGCCTGGTGCCGGCACGACCTTCAAAATCTACTTGCCGCGAGTCAATGAGGAGATCAGCCCGCAAAAGCGTTCTTCGGGCGAAGCAAGCGGGGCTGTCGCGGGAAAAGAGACCATCCTATTGGTAGAAGACGAAGAATCGCTGCGAAGGCTTACGCGCACGAGTTTGGAGTTGAGCGGCTATAAAGTCCTGGAAGCCAAGGACGGCATCGACGCTCTTGAGGCCAGCAATCGGCACGACGGCCCGATCGACTTGCTGCTGACCGATATCGTGATGCCTGGCATGGGAGGACGAGCGCTGGCGCAGGAACTAATCGTTCGGCATCCCGAAATCAGGATTGTTTACATGTCCGGCTATACAGGCCAGGCGGTCGACTCGCATGGGCCGATTCTACCGGGCAGCGATTTCCTTTCGAAGCCGTTCACGTGCGAAATCCTGGCGCGCAAGATCCGCGAGGCGCTGGATCGCCCGGTGGCTATGGAGTCCATATGAGTACTCTCGCAAGCAAACAAATCAGGCCTAGCGCCATGGATAGCACAGCGCCCAAACTGCCGAAAATACTGGTTGTGGACGACGACGAGTCGATACGCAAGATGTTGCGCATGAGGCTGTCGGGCACCTATGAGATCGTGGAGACGGGTGATCCAGAACAGGCTGTCGCCCTCGCGCTCAAACACAAGCCAGACGCCATCCTGATGGACTTGATGATGCCGGTATTTTCCGGGTTCGAGCTGTGCCAGAGTCTGCACAGCTTGAGCTATACCTCCCGAATCCCGATCTTTGTGGTTACGGGCGAAGCCGCTGCGAAGTACCGCGAGCACTGCGCGAGTCTCGGTGCCAGGGGCTACTTTCACAAACCGATCGACTTCGAGGCGCTAAAGACGGCGCTTGCCGCTGAACTCCAGACCAAACAACCGGAGCGCCGGAAACACAAGCGCCTGCAAATGCGTGTCTTCCTTACGTTGCGCGGTACCGACGCAAACGGCAAAGCATTCGAACAGGCCACGGACACGGACAATGTAAGCGCAGGAGGATTTCTCGCTGTCTGCACCGCATCACTGGTCAAGGGAACACGAGTGGAAGTTTTCTTGGCAACCGCGGGACAAGAGCGCTACGTGGGCCGCGCTCACGCTGTGCGCAAGGAATCGCCTGGCTCTCCCTGGCAACGATATGGTTTCGAGTTTCTCGAAACAACCTCCGACTGGGTGCTCCGGGACAAGTAGGCAATTCCGCCGAAGCCTCGCGTAAAGCTGCGCCAACGATTGAAGCAACTTACCGCCAAATCGCTGACAAGATTGCGGTGACCGCTGATCAAATCCCAACGCTGTATTCCGAGCGCATCGCCTCTCAGATATTGCGCTGATGTGGTCGGCAGGATGGGCATCAGCGTAAGAGAGAAGTGTTAGGGCTGAAAAGAGAGATGAGCAAGAGCGAGGCGAACCGGAGGAAACCGGACTTCATTGCGAAGCTGGGAATCGATTCGCCTACGTACCGGATTCGTTCGGCGCGGTGCTTCGCGGATGCGGTGGCCTACTATCGGGATGTTGTCGCACCGCACCATCTTCGGGATTCGACTTTCGATACAGCGGAGACGTATATACGGAAGCATCTTGAAGACTGGAACGACGTTCCGATAGCACATCAGCATCGAGAAGGAACGAGTGGGCGAACGGTTGGATTTGGGCATTCGACAATGAAAGCGACAGTTATGCCCAAAAAAAAACAGGGATCCAAGAACACTGCGACTTTTCTGCCGGAGAACACGATGTCAAGCGTTCCATCCATGCGCACGTTCTTACGATAACGAAGACCTTCGTTCCACAACAATTCCAGCCGAAGGTACTCACCATCGCTCAGTGCCAGCGTCTGCTCGAAGAGTTCAACGAGCCGTTTCGCACGATGGTTATCCTCATCTCGCAACTGGGCTCCGTTGCAGCGAGCTCCTCGCACTCAAGCGGTGCGATGTGTTATGGGATGACCTCACACTCCTCGTGCGGCGAGGCATCGTGAATGGCGTGGTGAGCCATGTCAAGACCAATACTCGAACGCAGGAATTCCGCTCGATCCTGCGCTTGCCACGTACTCCGAAAATGGCATGAGAGGACGCCATTCAAGAGTCTCGGTGATTGAGTATTTGCGAGCCCGCTTTGTACGGGCTCGCACCGTGGTATCCCTGGGGCGTGCAACAATTCCATATCACTCCGCAGGCTTTCATTGCGGTTTCGGGCGGATCGGATGGCATACCTTCCGTCACACCTTTCGGACCGTGCTCGACGAGACGGGCGCTCCGATGAAGGTGCAGCCGGAACTCCTGCGGCACTCCGACATCCGAACCACGATGGACGTCTACGGCAAGGCGATGGATGAAAGCAAACGCACGGCGCACGGGAAAGTCGTTCGCCTCGTATTGCCTTCGAGAGTGGCTT
>JASHRC010000058.1 GCA_030037525.1 Candidatus Acidiferrales bacterium
ATGGGGACGGCATGCGTGGCCGGAGCGAGGGGCGGGGCGGTGCAGAGGACGTGCCCAGGCGGACCGCCGTGAGCAGTGACAGAGGCGTAATCGAGCGCCGCGGTCGCCAGAGCGAGCAGCAGGAAGGGTTGGAGCCGATGTCGGATGGGTGCCCTCAGTCGCGCCAGAAACTGAAAACGTGGCGGCTGCAGATGGGAAGAAGATGAACGGCGCGTTAAATTCCGGAAAAGGGCAGACGCGGGTTGTGCGGGCTATAGCGCGAGCCAAGCGATGAGTTCTTGGCGTAATCGTTGCGCCGGGCACCGGAAACCAGTGTGCGTGGCGGAACAGGGACTAGGGGCCGCGCTTGCCGATGGTGCGAAGCGATTCCGGGCCCTGGGAATCGGATCCCTCGAAGTTGCAGGCATAGCCAAGCTCTTCGGAGGGAACGCAGGGCACGGGACGGGCCCCGAGATTGGGATAGTCCCGAAGCAGCTTGGCATCATAAAAACGAGCGCAGAAGACTGCCGCCTTCAGGCGGCAAAGGAATGCGCCTTCCCTTTCCGGACAAGGAGGCGAGACGCCGAAATTTTCGCCTTTTGTTCGCCACTTGAGATATTCTTTTGGAACTTTTCCTTCTTTAGAGGGAAACTATTGCGAGAAGCCCTGGGGGCACGTTTTTTCGATTTCCCATTCAAATTCGAATGCAGGGACCTCGGTTCGACGGAGCGGTGAACCGACACGGAACTGTTACAAGTTCGGCAACAGGCACATCCATCCCGTCAGGCACCTGCTAGCATCTCACTTGTCCGTTACGTACCCAGGCTAAATGTGAGAGGTTTACAAACCATGCACGTATGGCCTAGTTTTCGAAGCAAATTGGTGTTGTTTTCTGCGTTTTTTTCAATTTCCGCTTTGGCCTTGAGTGCTCAGGGAACCGTGCGGCCGCTCATAACGCAGCCGATCGATGAAACGAAATTGACCGTGCTCCATGGCAACACGCATCCCCTGGCGCGGGCGGAGTTCGATCGCGGAGCGGTGGCGTCCAATCTCGTCATGGATCATATGCAGCTGGTGCTCAAGCGCAGTCCGGAGCGAGAGGCTGCTCTAGAAAAGCTGATGGCCGAACAGACCGACCGCTCCTCGCCCAACTACCACAAATGGCTGACTCCCGAGCAATTTGGCGAGCAGTACGGCGCTAGTGACCAGGACATTCAGACCATCACGGCCTGGCTTGGGTCGCATGGCTTCGTCATCGGAAACGCGTCGAAGGGCAAGATGACAATCGATTTCTCGGGCACCGCAGGCCAAGTCCAGCAGGCCTTTCACACCACGATTCACCGGTATGTCATCAATGAGGAAGAGCATCTGGCGAACGCCCACGATCCCTCGATCCCCACGGCACTCGCTCCGGCGGTCGTCGGCATCGCCTCGCTTCACAATTTCTTCCCCAAACGACAGAGCATTGCCCGGCCGGCAAAACAGATCCGTCGCCCGCTCTACACATTCCCTACGAGCCCCCAGTGCAGTGAATCCACTTCTGCTAACAATAACAATCCCTGCTCGTATGGCCTCGCACCCGCCGACTTCGACAAGATCTACAGTGTGCCCTCCGCTCGCAACGGAAGTGGCGAAACCATCGCGATCGTGAGCGACAGCGACATCAACGAGAATGACGTGGTCCAATTCCGTTCGGTTTTTGGGCTGCCTGCCGAGAATTTTCTGCAAGTTGAGACGGATCCGGCCACCGATCCTGGCAACTCCGGACCCGACGGAGACGAGGTCGAGGCTGTACTGGACGTTGAATGGTCGGCAGCCGTGGCCACCGCTGCGAATATCGACTTGGTGGTCTCCGCGAACACGGCCGTCATGGCCGGTGTCGATATCTCGGCTCAGTACATCGTGAACACCCCACTGCCACCCACTGGAACCCTGGCGCCGATCATGAGCGTCAGCTATGGCTTGTGCGAACTG
Source organism: Candidatus Acidiferrales bacterium (assembly GCA_030037525.1). Taxonomy (GTDB): domain Bacteria; phylum Acidobacteriota; class Terriglobia; order Acidiferrales; family UBA7541; genus Palsa-295. Next base: position 1,954 of record JASHRC010000058.1, read on the forward strand.
GATCTGGGCACCGCAGGGAATCAGTTCCACAACAGTCTTTGGCAGCAGGCAGCCTCGGAGGGCATCACCGTTCTGGTTTCGGCAGGAGACAACGGAGGGGCTGGCTGCGACATCCTGGAAATCAACGGGCCTCCTACCCAACCGGCGGAGTACGGACTGGAAATCAACGGGCTTGCTTCCACGCCCTACAACGTTGCCGTTGGCGGGACCGATTTCAACGATGTCAACAATCCCAGCACTTATTGGAGCACCAGCAACAACGCCGTAACGGGGCAATCGGTCCTCAGCTACATTCCCGAGATGACCTGGAACGACAGCTGTACGAATTCGGTGATCATCGAGTATTTCGGCGATGCGAACGCGGCGGCCACTTGCAACGATCCGAAGGTGCTGGAATTCTCCGACGAGTATGACATTGACTTGGTTTCTCCCACGGGTGCCTCGGGCGGGGTGAGCAGCTGCACCACCAACTCGACAACATCTGCGACCAGCGGCCCTCCCAGCAGTTGCAGCGGCGGTTACCCGAAGCCGGTTTGGCAAACCGGCCCAGGCGTACCGAACGACAACCTACGTGACATTCCGGACCTCTCTATGTTCTCCGCCGACGGTCTGATCTCCGGCAGCTTCTACATTGACTGCGAAGAGGACTTGAATGACCAGGAGGCTGGGAACGACATCGCCTGCAATCTCGCCGCGGAGGATTTCGTCGGGTTGGGCGGAACCTCGGCAGCGGCACAGGTAATGGCCGGAATCGTGGCCCTGGTTGACCAAAAGGAGGGTCCCCAGGGCAACATCAACCCGACGCTCTATGCACTTGGTTCCGAACAATCCCCCTCGGCCTGTAATTCCTCTTCGCCCGGCGCCTCCTGCGTGTTCAACAACGTAACGGTGGGAACAATCGAAATGCCCTGCGCCGCGAACTCCGCGAGCAACCCCAATCTCCCGTCGGGCCAAGAGCCGAATTGCACGGTGGCGGGCAAAGATAGTGTCGGGATACTTACCGGGTATAACGCCGGCGCGGGCTATAGCGTGGCAGCCGGCCTCGGCTCTGTCAACGTGACGAACTTGACCAACTCCTGGGGGCCGAACTTCTACCTCAGTTCAGCGAATCCGACCGTGACGATTCCAAGCGTCGGCAGCTCCGGTAACCTCAGCGTGACCCTAAATGCCGTCAACGGATTTACGGGCAACGTCACTTTGGCCTGCACCGGTTTGTTTGCCGGAGATACCTGCTCGTTCTCTCCCGTCTCGCCGATTTCACTCACCAACGTGGCCAACAGCGTCCCGGTCACGGTAATGATCCAGACGAGCGCCGCACGGGTCATCCCCGCCGAGCGTCCCTGGGGCCACGGGCCTTCGCTGCTCGCCGTCAGCTCGATCGTGGCCCTGTTGCTTGGCTGCCTAGGCCTCGCGATCCTCGGCTCGGAGAAGCGCTGGATCAGGACCGCATTTGCGCTCGCTGCATTTTCGCTCGCAATCGCAGTAGCCGGATGCGGTGGCGGCGGCTCGAGTCCAGCCCCACCACCCAGCGGCCAAACGGGCACGACGACCGTGACCCTTACCGGCACCAGCGGCAATGTCACTTCATCGATGACCTTCGTGCTGACGGTCGACTGATGGATCAGGGGATAACGATTCCGGCGTAGCCGACTACCCGGTCAAGCTCGCCGTTCACATCTCCGGAAGTCGCGTAGCGAACCAGGGTCGCTTCGGTTGCACCCAACTCGCGTGCGGCGACGAGCATGGCCACCGTCGCCGCATAGCCGCACATCGTGATCCCCTCGTTGCGCACCGTATCGTAGAGTCCGCGTGGATCAAGTGCGAGGACCCTCGCAATCGCCCGCTCGTCCTTCATGCGGGTAATTCGATCGCTCTCATAATGGTTCATGTCGGAGCTGGCGACGACCAGTACAGGGGCCTTCTGCGCTTTGACCACTTGCGCAACCGCGTGACCCAAATCCTCCATCGCTCGATAGCGGTCCGTACCCAGGACGACCGGCACGAATCGCGAACCGGCCCGCAGCGTTTGCAAGAAGGGGATCTGTACTTCCAGTGAATGCTCGCGCGCGTGTGCAACCGGATCGGTTCGGAGAAGCGGACAAGCGCGTGAGAGTTCCCGAGCCAAAGCCGAATCGATCGGTGCCTCGCCAAACGGAGTCGAGAAAGCTCCCTCGGTAAGAATGGCCATCGGCTGGCCCTGCGGAAAATGCCGTGGCCCCAGCAGTATCGATCGCTCAGGAATCTCAATCGAAGAGTAGACGGCGCCCGCCACATGCCCGGAATAGATGTAGCCCGCATGAGGAACCACGCAAGCCCGCACGCGCCGTTTCTTCTGGCTTGCCGCGCAGAACAGCTCGATTTCGCGGGCGAGCTCCCGCGGATCGGAGGGGTAGAAGAGTCCGGCAACAGCAGGTGGGCGAACCATCGCCAGAGTTGTACCACAAAGGGGACGAAAAGGGCCTGCCCTCCACCCTCTCGCAGCTGCCCGCAGCGTTCGTCCGGGGGAAAGCCCGGAGGAAAAAGAATGAGATGGGGTGTTTGTTAGAAGCGGAGCACAACGCCCGTTGAGACGCGAACGTTGTTCTGCCGGTCGTTTACGTGGTCGTCGAGTTCCGACAGCAGGTAGTCGGCCTCGACCAAGCGAACCCCAAGGTGGTTCGTTACGTTCCAGTCAAGACCACCGCCGAGCGCCGTCGCAAAGGCACTCTCGGAGCCGAAGCTGCTGCCCGCCGACGCATGGACTTCCCCAAATAGCGCCTGCGTGAAGGGCGTAAACCTTCCGACCCGGTACGCAATCTTGGGACCGAACAGGTAGCTGTACGCCGTTCCATTGAAGCCGCCCGTTCCGCTCGTGTAGCCGCCGAAATCAGCTACCAGTCCCAGCCAGCTGCGCGGATTGAAGGAAACCGATGCGCTACCGCCATTAGCGCCGGCCGTAAAATTGGTGCCGCTCACACTCACATGCAAGTAGGAATACCCGCCGAACACCTCCACGGTCTGCGCCGAAGCTCTGCCCGCGAACAACAACAGGACCCCACACAACCATGCCCACCTATAGCGCCTCATTTGGTTCTCCTGATTGATCCGGTTCGTAGAGTCCGAAACGAGTTGGCCATGACGCCGAGAGCTACCTTCCCTCACCCGTGACCGAGCCTTTTCTTAGCACGCGGCCTCGGGCGGGGGCAAGAGGTTTTGCCCGAGTTTTGCCCCTCTTATAAACATTTAACCTCTTGTTTGTAAAAGACTTACAAGGACGCCCGGTAGGCACGATCGGTGAGGAATTTTCGTTCGCGAATCTTTCGCCTCAGGCTGCGGCGCCGTGGCACTTTTTATACTTCTTGCCTGACCCGCAGGGGCAGGGGTCGTTCCTTCCGACCTTCGCTCCTGAACGCACGGGCTTGGGCGCTTCGGCCTGTGCCGGGCCCGCCTGAAACTGCAGATTCCGGGCCTGCCGCTGCTGCCGTTGTTCGATCTGCTTGGCCTCTTCCTGCGGTCGGGCGGGTTGCATGAGGAAGAGGAATCGCACCGCCTCGGTGTCGATGCGGTTCATCAGGTCGTCAAACAGCGTGAAGGCCTCTTTTTTGAACTCCACCAGGGGATCTTTCTGGCCGTAGCCGCGGAGTCCGATACCCTCTTTCAGGTGGTCGAGGGTGAGCAGGTGGTCCTTCCACTGTGCGTCGACGATATCGAGGAGAATGTGCCGTTCGAGCCAGCGCAGGGTGGAGGCAGTGAAAAGCGTTTCCTTGGCCTGATACCGCTCCTGGATTTTCTGGTGCAGGGCCGCCGCGAGCTCGTCATGACTGAGTTCGGCAACGTCGATTCCCGCCGTCTTCAGATCGATGCCGAACTGGTTCAGCACCTCGTTGGCGAACTGCGTTATGTTCCATTGGTCGGGGTGCTGGTCGCGCGGGCAGTACATTTCCAGAAGCTCATCGGCGATCGCCCCGGCGCGCTCGAGCACGAATTCTTTTTGGTCGCGTCCCTCCAGAAACGACCGCCGCAGCGAATAGATGGTCTCCCGCTGCTTGTTCATCACGTCGTCATATTCGAGCAGGTGTTTTCGCGCTTCGAAGTTTTGCGCTTCGACGCTTTTCTGGGCGTGCTCGATTCGCTTGCTGATCATGCGCGACTCGATGGGAATGCCTTCCTTCATGCCCAGGACGTACATCAGTCCCTTGACGCGCTCGCCGCCGAAAATCCTCAGCAGATCGTCTTCCAGCGAAAGGAAGAAGCGGGAGGATCCCGGATCGCCCTGGCGTCCTGCCCGCCCGCGCAGCTGGTTGTCGATGCGACGGGCTTCGTGCCGCTCGGTGCCCAGAATATGCAATCCGCCGAGCGCCACCACTTCGTCATGTTCGGCCCGGCACTGTTCGGCGAACTGATCAAAGATGGGCTTCCACTGGTCGAGCGGAACTTGAAAAATTTTGCCTTCCTGCTGAAACAGGACCATCGCTGCGCCATCGCTGCCGCCTGTCCCGTTCGAACCCGGTTCGGCGGCAGCCGCCGCAGCACCGACCGACTGTGGCGCCGGTTGAGCCGTTTCGGCCTGCTGGGGCGTCTCCGATCCAGATCGCGCGCCGATCACCGAACCTGCCGGCGCGTACGGCATGGCCAGCTTGTTTTTCAGGCAGTATTCGCGCGTCATGGCTTCGGGATTTCCGCCCAGCAGAATGTCGGTTCCGCGGCCAGCCATATTGGTCGAGACGGTGACCGCGCCCCTGCGTCCCGCCTGCGCGATGATTTTCGCCTCACGCTCGTGCTGCTTCGCGTTCAACACCTGGTGCGGAATGCCGGCTTTCCTCAGCAGCTCTGCGATTTTTTCCGACTTCTCGATCGAGATGCTGCCGACCAGCACGGGCTGTCCTCTCTCGTGGTACTGTCGCAGCCCGCCCGCGTAGGTGCCGTCCTCCTGCAGGATGCCGTTGACGGCGGCTTGGAATTTTTCAGCTTCTGTCCGGTACACGACGTCGGAAGATTCCAAGCGGATCAGCGGCTTATTGGTCGGAATCGCGACCACTTCGAGTTTGTAAATCTTCTCGAATTCCGGCGCTTCGGTTTCCGCGGTACCGGTCATGCCCGACAGTTTCTTGTACATGCGGAAATAGTTTTGGAACGTGACGGTAGCGAGCGTCTGATTTTCGCGCTCGATCTTCACGCTCTCTTTGGCTTCCACAGCCTGGTGCAATCCATCCGACCAGCGCCGCCCGGGCATCTGCCGGCCGGTAAATTCGTCGACAATCACCACCTCGCCGTCTTTCACCACGTAGTCGACGTCGCGCTCAAACAGCGTATGCGCGCGGAGCCCCTGATAGACGTGGTGAATGATTTCCATGTTGGAGGGATCGTAGAGATTGCCAAGACTGAGCAGCCGTTCGGCTTTCGAGACGCCTTCTTCGGTCAGCGTTGCCGTGCGCAGCTTCTCGTCAATCGTGTAATCGATCTCCCGAATCAGCTTGGGGATGATTTTGTCGATTTTGTAGTACTTGTCAGTCGATTCTTCGGCGGGGCCGGAAATAATCAGCGGCGTGCGCGCCTCGTCGATCAAAATCGAGTCCACCTCATCGACGATGGCGAAGTGATGCCCGCGCTGCACGCACTGCGCCAGATCGTATTTCATGTTGTCGCGCAGATAGTCGAACCCGAACTCGTTGTTTGTCCCGTAGGTGACATCGGCCGCGTAAGCCGCCCGGCGCTGGGCATCATCCAGATCGTGAACAATCACGCCGACGCTCAGGCCCAGCAGCCGGTAAATCGGGGACATCCACTCCGCGTCGCGCCGCGCCAGGTAATCGTTTACCGTGACGATGTGCACGCCCTTGCCGGCCAGCGCGTTCAAATAGGCCGGCAGCGTGGCCACCAGCGTTTTCCCTTCGCCCGTCTTCATCTCGGCAATTTTGCCTTCGTGCAGGACCACGCCGCCGATCAGCTGCACGTCGAAATGACGCATGCCGATCGTGCGCCGACCCGCTTCGCGCGCCAGCGCAAAGGCTTGCGGCAACATCAGCTGGAGCGCTTCGGCGAGCTTTCGCTTGTAGTCGGGATCTTCGCGGTCGAGATCCTGGACGCGTTCGTTGACTTCCGCCTTGAGCCGAGACGTGTAAGCGGCAAAATCCGCCTCGGAAAGCTTTTCCATCTCCGGCTCGAGCGCATTGATGGCCGCCACGGTCGGCTGGATGCGCTTTACGTCGCGCTCGTGCTTGGTGCCAATAAAGCGCGCGACAACGCTGTCGATGACCTTTTCAACGTTCATCTGATATCGCTGCCTGGGTCGTCGGACCGATTCCCATCATTCCTCATTGTAGCCGTCCGGTCGCGCGCGCGCAAAGGCGTGCGAAAATTCCACCTCCGCGCCGCCGGGCCGAAAGAACGTATAATCCGCCCGTGGCCACCCAAGCGCCTGATCACGAAAAGCGGCTGGCGACGCTCGCATCGGTTGGCTCAGCGCTGGCGCTGGTCGCGCTGAAGGTGGTGCTTGCGGCCGTGACCGGCAGCCTGGGAGTGTTGTCGGAAGCACTGCACTCGATTCTCGATCTGGTCGCCGCCGTCATCACCTATCTTTCCGTGCGCGTCGCCGACAAGCCGGCCGACTCTGAGCATCTCTATGGCCACGGTAAAGTCGAGAGCTTTTCCGCATTTGTCGAAACGGGCCTGCTCGTCCTCACGGCCATCTACATCATCTGGGAGGCCTTCGAGCGATTGCTGGTGCGCCAGGTGCACATTCGCCCGAGCCTGGCCGCCATCGGAATTCTCGGGGCCTGTATGGGAATTGACTTCGTGCGAGCCCGGGCGCTCGAGCGCGTGGCCAAGAAATATCCGAGCGAAGCGCTGGAAGCCGATGCGCTGCATTTCCGAACCGACGTATGGAGCACCTTCGTGGTCATCCTGGGAATCACCGGCGCGTGGCTGGGAATCCAGCTCCATCTTCCCGGGCTCGGTATGCTGGACGCCTTTGCGGCGCTGGGTGTCTCGGGCGTCATCATCTGGATCGGCTCGCGGCTCGGCAAGCGCACCGTGGAAGCCCTGCTCGACGTGGCCCCGCTCGGGTTGCGCGACCGGATCGTCGGCGCCGTCGATCGAACCAAAGGCGTGCTCGGGACCGAGCGCGTGCGGGTGCGGCGCGCCGGGCAGCGCTACTTCGTCGACGTGACCATCAGCGTGCCGCGCACGGCCAGCCTCGAGCAGGCTCACGCCGCCAGCGACGCGGTCGAGCGGAATATCGAGCGGATCATTCCTGCCGACGTGGTTGTCCACGTCGAACCGCGCAAGCCGCACAACGAGCCCATTTTTGAAACGATTCGCGCCATCGCCCAGCGCCGGGGCCTGGCCATCCACGAGCTGGCGGCCCATTATTACGACGGCCATCTGTTCATCGAGCTGCATCTGGAAGTGGACGAGGATGCCAGCCTGCGCGAGGCTCACCAGCGCGCCACCGAACTGGAAGAGGAGATTCACCGGGTTACCGACCCGGGCACGCTCGTCAACATTCATATCGAGCCGCTGGGCGCTCGGGTGGCCGGCTCAGAGGAAATGAAGGAACTCTCCGAGTCCGTCCGGGAGTTTCTCAATTCGCTGCCCGCGGAGTTCGAGCGATTGTCGGATTGTCACGAGGTGCACGTCCGCAGCGTGGACCATCGAATCCTGGTCTCCTGCCACTGCGCCATGGACGGGAATCTGCCCATCACCGAGGTCCACGATCTCACCGCCGTTCTGGAGCGTCGCGTCAGGGAACGTTTCCCGCAAATCTACCGGTTGACCATTCATCCCGAGCCGCTCGAGGAAAGCTGAACACCTGCGCCGCAAGCGCAATGACCGCCGGAAAACATTCCAGAACGTAGCGCGGCTCCGGCGTCTCGATAAAGCTTGCAAAAAAAAGAGTGCGCAGCAGAAGGAAAACCACCAGGAACGCCCAGCCGCACCTGCCTCGCGCGATCCACGCTCCCCCGAGAGCGAGAGCAACGTACGCGCAGTTGGTCAGAAAAAGGAGCAGCGTGACCACCAGATCTTCGCGGTCGTACTCCCACTCGCTTCGGAGGGGGAACAGTTGACCGGAAAATGGCAGCAGCTCCACGCGAGGCGTGAACCACATGGCCAACGAGCGGAGCAGCGGAATTCCAAAATAGGTGCGGAACGGGTCGCGCGCGGTGCGCTCGCGTGCGATTTCGCCAAAGCCGCGATCGATCTCGGGCGCAAGGTTTAGCGTGTCGTTATAGGCTCCGAGCAGGGCGGCAACGCGCTCGCGTTCGGCGGGCGAGTCGAAGGCGCGTGCCGGGAGGCTATCAGGCGGAATCGGCTCGTCTTCGAGCTTCCAGAGAGTGAGATAGACATCGCCACAACGCCATAGCCAGGTGCGCGTCCAGGCATGGAATCCCAAGGGCACCCATTCGCCGGGCAGATTCGCATAGCGCGGCGCGAGGAATTCGACTTCGCCGAGCAAGCGCCAATTCCGCGCCGCCCAAGGCACCAGCGGCAGCACCAGTCCGCTGGTCAGCAGGACCCCGGCGCGTAAGAGCTTCGGCCAATCCGCCGGACTCGACCATCGGACCAGCAGAACGACTGCCGCCGCAACGAGCAGAAGCGGCGTCTCGGGGCGAACCAGCGCGCCCAGCCCGCCGATGATTCCGGCAAGAAACCAAGGGCTCATGACAACTCGGGTTCTATCCGGAGCGGGTGTTTCCGCGTACGCTTCGAGCACCACCAGCAGCCCAAGCGCCGTAAGAAAGGTGACCAGCGTCTCGGTGAGCACGACCGCGGTGTAGTTGGCCGTGAACGGGCACAGCGCGGCAAGCCACAAACCGGCCATGGCGGCGCGCGGGCGTCGATTCCGAGGGGCCAGCCGGGCGGCAAGGAGCGCGACGAGAAAACAGGTCCCCAGATCTAAAACGACTTGGGCTAGCATCACCGCCCGCTGGGACCTGCCCGCCACGGCAAACACCGCTGCCAGAAACGCGGGGTAGCCGGGGACTCGCGTATCGAGCGGCACCAGCCGCCCGTTGATCACCGCACCATAGGTGCCCCTCCGTAGCCAATTCCAGGCCAGCTGGATGTAGAATGGACTGTCTCCCGAACCGGTGGCAGGGAACCTCAGCACAAAAAAAATGCGCAGTAACAGGCCGGCGAATATGGCGATCGCCGCATTTGCGCGCATCAGAGTTTTAACGGTCATGGACGGTTTTCTGGTGGATCGCTAGCTTGAGTCGCCCCAATGGCTGAAGGCAAGCCCATTTTCTATGACGAACAGCACCGGCGCTGGCGCCGAACCCGCCTGGTGCTGGAGATCGCCGGCTCCTTCTTCACCATCGTCCTGGTCATCTTCCTCGCCAATGTGGTGCGCAACCCGGAGCTGCCGGACATTCTCCGTCCGGACCTGCACGAAGGCCTGCACGCGATCCCGGCGAAACTGAAGCCGGCGGTGCGGCGATCTCGGAGGCGCAAGGTCGCTTCACTCGGGCGTGTGCCGCAGAATTACGATCCTCTGCGCGCCGCATTCTACGTGAGCGACGATTACACCAGCCTGGCCTCGCTCCAGCTGCACTACCACCAGATCGACCTGCTGATCCCGGAAGCACTGCATGCCATATCGGCCGACGGCAGGCTGGTTGCCGATCAGGATCAAAATCTCGCCGCGTTTCTTCGAGGTTTGCAGAAGCGCGCCAACCCCATTGAATTGCCGCTGATGCCGATGGTCAATAATTACGACGCAGTCGGGAACCAATGGTGTCCGCCCGGGTTCCTCCAGATGCTGGCCAATCCCGCCGCGCGCACTCGCCTCGGAACGGAACTTGAGCAATATGCCGATGCCGAGCATGAGTCCGGCATCGTGGTGGATTTCGAGTCGCTGCCGAAATCGAGCCAGAAGGATTTCGAGGCCTTCGTGCACGATCTCTCGGTCGACCTGCACGCCAGGAATTTGAAGTTGATGGTGGGTCTGCCGGCGGCGGACTGGAGCTATGACTACAAGTATTTCGCCTCTCAGGCCGACGCCATCATTCTGATGAACTACGATTTCCGCTGGTCTTCCTCCGATCCCGGGCCGATTGCTCCCCAGGATTGGTTCGAGCGCAACATCGCCAATATGGTGAAGATCGTGCCGCCGGAAAAAATCGTCATGGGCATTGCCAACTATGGCTACGACTGGCCGGCAAAAACCAGGAGCGATCCGCATCCGCTGGCGCAATCGGTGACCTTTCAGCAGAGCGTAATCACGGCGGTCGAGTCGGGAGCCGACATCACCTTCGATGGAGACTCCTTTAATCCGCACTATTCCTATGAGGATGAAAACAATCGCGTGCACACGGTCTGGCTGACCGACGGCGTTACGGCCTACAACCAGCTGCGCGCCGCCGAGCGCGCCGGAGTCCAAGGCACGGCACTCTGGCGGCTGGGCATGGAGGATCCTTCGATCTGGTCGATCTGGGATACGACGCATGCCGATGACGCGGCGCGCGCCAAGCTCGAGGACATCCCTCCCGGCTACGACCTGGTTCTGGAAGGTGCCGGCGACATCTGGAAAATCACGGCAACGCCGCAAGCCGGCCGGCGGGCATTTGAATACGATCGGGACTCGGACACCTTCGATGACGAGAGTTTCCAGAGTTATCCCGTCTCCTGGCGCATCCAGCAGATGGGCGCCCAGCCGCACAAAGTGGCGCTCAGTTTTGATGACGGACCCGACCCGGCTTGGACGCCCAAAATTCTCGATATCCTGAAGCAGAAACGAGCTCCGGCGGCATTTTTTGCCATCGGGGAGTCGGCCAACGAGTACCCGGACATCGTGAAGCGAGAGTATGCCGAGGGCCATGAGATCGGCAACCATACCTTCACACATCCTGAATTTGATTTGGAGCGCCTCAGCAAGACCGAGCTTCAGGTCCAGCTGAATCTGACCGAGCTGCTGCTGGAAAGCTATCTGGGCGTCAAGACCACGCTGTTTCGTCCGCCATACGGGATCGATCATCAGCCGGAAAACGCAGCGGAGGTTCAGCTCCTGCCCATCCCGCAATCGATGGGATACATGATCGTCGGCGCGCGTATCGATCCTCACGATTGGGGTGAGGCCAACGGCCAGCCGCCGCCGCCGGTCAGTAAGGTGGTCGACCGGGCTCTGGCGGAAGCCAGCAAGGGCAATATCATCTTGCTGCACGACGGCGGGGGCGACCGGAGCCACACGGTCGCGGCTCTGCCGGAAATCATCGACCGTTTGCGCGCCAGGGGCTACCAGTTCGTGTCCGTTTCCGATTTGCTCGGGCAGCAGCGTGCCCAACTGATGCCGCCACTTAGTCATCGCGAGTGGCTCCTGGTCAGGGCCGATGCCTTTATCTTCGAGGCGTTTCGGTGGCTGCGATCGAGTATTGCTTTCATTTTTGTGGCCGGCATTTTGCTGGTGAGCGGCCGCGCGCTCGTCATCGGAATCTTGGCGCTAGTCGAAAAGATGCGGCCTCGGCCCGAGGATCATCCCGAATATCAACCTGAGGTCACCATTCTGATCCCCGCATACAACGAGGAAGCGGTGATTGTCGATACGGTTCGCGCGGCGCTGGCTTCCAACTACCCGAAACTCGAGATCCTGGTGGTGAACGACGGCTCACGGGACCGGACCGCGGAACTGGTCCGGTCGAATTTCGGCCGGGACCGGCGGGTGCGCCTGCTGATGCAGACAAACCACGGCAAGCCGTCGGCGCTCAATCATGGCCTGGCCGAAGCCACCGGTGAAATCGTGATCTCGATCGACGCGGACACCATGGTCGATCCCGAAGCAGTGCCGCGGCTGGTCCGTCATTTTGCCGACCCCAAGGTCGGAGCGGTGGCCGGCAACGTCAAAGTGATGAACCGCAACCGCTGGATCACGCGCTGGCAGGCGCTCGAGTACATCACCAGCCAGAATCTGGAGAAGCGCGCCTTCGATCTGCTCAATTGCATTCCGGTGGTTCCGGGAGCGGTCGGGGCGTGGCGCACCGACCTGCTCCGCAGCAAGGGCGGCTTTTCGGGCGATACGGTTGCAGAAGACACCGACCTCACCCTGACCATTCGCCGCAGCGGCTGGAAAATTCTTTATGACGAAGACGCGATCGGCCGCACCGAAGCTCCGGAAAATGTCGACATGCTGGTCCGCCAGAGATTCCGCTGGACGTTCGGCACCCTGCAGGCGGTCTGGAAGCATCGCGATACTGCGGGGAATCCGCGCTACGGCACTCTCGGCTGGATCGCCATTCCCAATATTTTCCTGTTCCAGATCGTGCTGCCGCTCGTCTCGCCGGTGATCGACGTGCTGTTCCTGGTTTCGATCGCTCTCTGGGGTCTTGCGCAGCTTCAAATCGCACGCCTGCCGCAGCTGTGGACGTCACGGGACGTGGAGCGCTCCCTGATTTTCTTCGCTATTTTCATGGTGATTGACCTCTTCACCTGCGTGGTCGCGTTCGCTTTGGACAGGCACGAAGACTGGACGCTGCTCGCGCCGCTGATCCTGCAGCGCTTCTACTACCGGCAGATGATGTATGTGGTGCTGTTCAAGGCGCTCGAGGAAGCCCTCCGCGGCAGAGCTGTTGGCTGGCGCGGCGTTGAGCCGCAATTGCCTCCCCGAGCACCCTCGCCACCGCCACCCGCCACCGTAGCCGAGGTCTGATCCACCATTCCTGCGCCGGAGGCGACCGCCTTCCGGTCGTTCTCCCGATCGGGAGCCTGCTTCAGCGGGCCGCCCAGGGCGCCTCTAGAATCCATTGATTTTCAAGCCATGGATCGGGCTTTTTCCTGCGATTGGGACCGAAACTCTGCTAGTATGAGGCCTGTTGGTGGGCTGCACCCCGCTTTGGGGGCGGCACCGGAGGACCACATGAGCTCCCAAGCACATGCGGGCAGCGGGAAAGTCACCGTGCCCGACATTCTCTCCCGCAAGTCTGGGTCGTTTCGGCAAAAGATCACTTCCATCACAGCGTACGACTATCCGACGGCGCGCCTGCTCGATGCGGCCGGCGTGGATATTTTGCTGGTGGGCGATTCGCTCGGCATGGTGGTGCTGGGTTATGACAGCACGCTGCCCGTGACGGTGGAAGACATGATTCACCATACGCGCGCCGTTCGCCGCGGCACGCGCCGCGCCCTGGTCGTCACGGACATGCCTTATGGCAGCTTTCACGTCTCGCTCGATGAATCGGTACGCAATGCGGTGCGGCTGGTGAAGGAAGGGGCCGAAGCGGTGAAAGTCGAAGGTGGCGAACGCCGCATCGAGCTGATCGCACGGCTGGTCGAGGCGGAAATTCCGGTGATGGGCCACGTGGGCCTCACCCCGCAATCGGTCAATGCGCTGGGCGGGTTCCGCGTGCAAGGGAAAACGGGTGATGCGGCACGCCAGGTCGAGCGCGATGCCCGGGCCGTGGAGGCGGCCGGAGCCTTCGCCGTGGTGCTCGAAGCGGTGCCGCGCGAAGTCGCGGCGGCTATCACCGAGCAACTGCGGGTCCCCACGATCGGGATCGGTGCCGGGCCGGATTGCGACGGCCAGGTAATGGTGTTTCACGATCTGGTCGAGTACGGGACCGAGCATCGACCAAAGTTCGCGCGGCCGTATGGGAACCTGTCGGCAGAGATCTCGCGCGCTGCGGCCGAATACTGTGAGGATGTGCGCAGCGGCCGCTTCCCGTCCGATGCGGAGTCGTATCACCAAGTTGCGCGAGCGCCCGATGAAATCGCGCTGAACTCTGGAAGCGACCCCCGGAGAAGGCTGCCATGAATTTGGAAGACGTCCGTACCCTGTATGACTACAACGCCTGGGCGAACCATCGCGTGCTCGGAGCCTGCGCGGCGGTTTCCCCCGGCGATTTCACGCGCGATTTGGCATCGAGCTTCCCTTCGTTGCGCGATACGCTTGCGCACCTCTACGGCGCGGAGTGGGTGTGGCTCGAGCGCTGGCACGGGCGCACGCCCACCGCGCTTCCATCGGGAGTTGATTTCCCGGATCTGGAAACGACCGCGAGGCGAATGGCGGAGGTCGATCGCAATCTGATCGACTATGTGGCGTCGCTCCGGGCGGGCGATCTGGAGCGGGTGCTCGAAATCAAGACCACGGCGGGAGTCCCCTTCGCGCAGCCACTCTGGCAGATGCTTCAACACGTGGCCAATCACAGCACCTACCACCGCGGCCAAGTCACGACCTTGCTGAGGCAGCTCGGCGCGAAAGCGGTGAGCACGGACCTGATTGGTTTCTATCGGGAGCGCGCCGCGCAGGCCAAGGCGTAACGGCAGATGTCGCGACTCCTGCCCCGCAATGGAAACCATTCACACGGTTGCCTGGATGAAGCAGGTCGCCTCGGCAGCGCGGCGCGACGAGCGCGTGCTGGGGCTGGTCCCCACCATGGGGGCCCTCCATGAGGGCCATCTCTCGCTGGTGCGGGCCGCGCAACAGCAGTGCTCGCCGGTGGTGGTCTCGATCTTCGTAAATCCCAAACAATTCGGGCCCGCCGAAGACTTCCAGAAATATCCGCGCCCGCTCGATCGGGACCGCGCTCTGCTCGAAGCGCTCGGCGTGGACTATCTGTTTGTGCCGTCGATCGAGGAAATGTATCCGGCGGGATTTCGCACCCGCGTCGTGGTGGAGGGACTGGGCGACCGGCTGGAGGGCCGCTCGCGGCCAGGGCATTTTGGCGGCGTGACCACGGTCGTGTTGAAGCTCCTTGAAATTGCGCAGCCGCGGTTCGCCTTTTTTGGCCGCAAGGACGCGCAGCAGGTGCGCATCATCGAGCAAATGGTAGGGGATCTGAATCTCGACGCAGAAATCGTGGTGCGCCCGATTGTGCGCGACGCCGATGGGCTGGCACTTTCCTCACGAAACGCCTATCTCGATGCCGAGGAGCGCGCCGCCGCACGGGCGCTCTATCAATCGCTGGACGCGGTAAGACGAGCGGTCGCTCGCGGCGAGCGCGAGCGAACCCAGTTGCTCACCGCTTTGCGCAAAGTGATTGAGCAAGAGCCCAAAGTCGCTCTCGACTACGCGGAAATCGTGGAAGCCGACACGTTTGAGCCCGTAGGAAACCTTCGCAAGACCTCCTATGTACTGGTCGCCGCGCGGGTCGGCCAGACCCGGCTGATCGATAACGCGCTCCTCGAGCCCGCAGGCGAGTCCTTCCTGGTGACGCTTTAGTGAAGGCGCGAGCCGCGATCAGCCCTGGCGAATCGCCGCGAGCACTTCGGCCGCGTGGCCCTTGGGCGTGACTCTTTCCCAGACTTTTCGAATCGTTCCGTCGGGACCGATCCAGTAGGTGGTCCGCACGATTCCGAGGAACGATTTTCCAAAGAACGTTTTCATCCGCCGTGCGCCGAAGGCCTCAATCACATCGAAATTCGTGTCCGCCAGCAAAGGAAATCGGATGTTGTAGCGGGTCTTGAATTTCGTCTGTGCCTCCAGGGAATCACTGCTGCAGCCCACAACCGCGGTGTTCGCGGCCTGGAATTCCTCGAGCGCGCTGCTGAATTCGACTGCCTCGTGCGTGCATCCGGCCGTGTTGGCTTTGGGATAGAAGTACAGGACCAGATTCCGACCCTGGTAATCGGACCCGGAAACGGTTGAACCATCTTCGGCGGTGGCTCGAAACTTGGGCGCTCGGTCGCCTGGCTTGAGCATGAGAGTCTCCGTTTCGTCGCGGAGTTACTCCGCGAGCACTCGTTTGAGGATTTCGTTGACGGTCTGCGGATTGGCTTGGCGACGCGTTTCGCGCATCACTTGCCCGACGAAAAACTGGAACACGCCTTCGTTGCCGGAGCGGTACTTGGCCACGTTCTCCGGGTGTTTGGAGACGAGTTCGCGGACGATTCGCTCAATCGCGCCCCCGTCGGTGATTTGCCTGAGCCCTTCGGCGGCGATGATTTCCGCCGGGGGCTTGCCGGTCGAGAACATCCGGGCGAACACCTTCTTCCCGCTCGCCGAGGTGATCTCGCCCTGTTCGATGCTTCCGAGCAGCTCGGCCAGCGCCGAGGGCGAGACGGGGCAGGCGGAAATCTCCTGGCCGGCATCCTTCAGGTGGCGGAGCAGCTCCACGGAGATCCAGTTGGCGGCGGCCTTGGGGGAAGAGCCCCGCTTGACCACGGCCTCGAAATAGTCGGCCAGCGCGCGGGTCGAGGTCAAGACGCCGGCGTCGTAGGGCGTGATGCCGTAGTCGGCGAGCAAGCGCGCCGTCCGTTCCGCCGGCAGTTCCGGCATCGAGTGGCGTACGTCTCTGAGCATGGCATCGGAGGGAGAAACCGGAAGCAGGTCGGGATCAGGGAAGTAGCGGTAATCGTGGGCGAATTCCTTCGAACGCATCGGTTCGGTGCGACCTAGGGAGACATTCCAAAGGCGCGTTTCCTGCACGATGGTCCCTCCCGATTCCAGCACGCCGATCTGCCGCTCGATTTCATATTCAAGCGCATGAGTGAGATAGCGGAACGAGTTTAAGTTCTTCACTTCCGTCTTGGTGCCGAATCTCGGCTCCCCGCGCAGCCGCACGCTGACGTTCGCATCGCAGCGCAGCGAGCCCTCCTCCATGTTGCAGTCGCTCACTTCGGTGTATTCCAGGATTTGCTTGAGCGTCGTTAGATAGGCGTAGGCTTGTGCGGCCGAGCGCAGATCGGGCTCGGACACGATTTCAACGAGCGGCACGCCGCAGCGGTTGAAATCGATATGACTCCAGCGATCGGAATCCGGGAAGCCCTCGTGCAGGCTTTTTCCGGCATCATCCTCCATGTGCAGGCGGGTGATCCTCACGCGCTTGGTTTCGCCGGCCACCTCGATTTCGATCCCGCCGCCGGTTGCCAGCGGCAGCTCGTACATGGAGATTTGATAGCCCTTGGGCAGATCGGGATAGAAGTAATTCTTGCGAGCAAAACGCGAGCGCTGCTCGATTTTGCATCCCAGCGCGAGCGAGGCCCGCAAGGCGAGCTCGAGCGCCCGCTTGTTGAGCACCGGCAACGCTCCGGGCAGACCCAGGCAGACCGGGCAGGTGTTTGAATTCGGCGCCGCGCCGAATTTCGTCGAGCAGCCGCAGAAAGCTTTGGTCTCGGTCTGGAGCTGGGCGTGCACTTCCAGCCCAATGACCGCCTCGTAGCGGGCCATCACCTCCGGCGCCACGCGGGCCGCTTCTGTCGTGGTTCGAGCCATGGCAAGCTTGAAATTATAGCATTCGCGCCGGGCCAGGCCCGACCGGTCACTGGACTGGGCTGGAATGCTCTAAGGAAAGACGCAGCCGAACGCCGGCCGTAAAGTTCAGCGGCAGCGCCGGGAAGCCGAACGCCTCTTCGTATTTCTGGTTCAAGAAGTTGTTGAGATGGCCATAGATTTCCACGCCCCGCGGCAGCCGGTAAGCAAATCCGACGTTCGCGTCGACATAGCCGGGATTCCGGAACAGGCATGGCAAGCCCAGCTGGCAAGCGAACACACCGAGATTGGGCTCGAGATCCAGAACCGCACCGCGAATGGACGCATTCGAGTTCACCATCCAGGGACCGTGCGTCCAGGTGATGTTGTAGCCAGCCGAACTGCGCGGGCGCCGGATGAGCGGCTCGCCTATGGTGAACGGCGCTTCGACTTCGGTCGTGCCAGCGAGCGACAAGATCGCCGTATTGAGCCAGGTGTACTCGCCCATGATTTCAAGCGAGCGAAACGGCCGAAGCGTCAGAGCGGATTCGATCCCGTCGGCACGCGAGCGGGCGAGATTGACCGAGAGAAACGAGCTCAAATCCTCGAGCTCGCCTCCCAGGGTTACGATCTGATCGCGATAGGCGTTGTAGAAGTAGGTTACGTCCAAAACCGCTTTGTCCGTGAAAAAGCGCTGCTCGATGCCCGCGTCCACGCTGATGCTTTTTTCCGGCTTCAGTTCCGGATTATTTGTGAACCCGAGCTCGAATCCATCCGGCGGCCGGATCCCAGTGCCAAAACTGCTGTGGATGCGGGTCAGGCCGACCGAGCCGCCCTCTGGCCGCACCAGATAAGCCACCGAGATGCGAGGGTCCACTTTGGCCACCGAACTTGCGGGAATGAAGGGCCGATTCGCAGTCACCAAGTCGGCTGCGAGCGCGTCGGTCTGGATATCATCGACGCGGACTCCCGTGCTCAAAAACCATCGGTTTGCTGCCTCCCATCGATTCTCGGCGAAGAAGGCATAGGTGTTCCGCGCGATCGGAAAAGGTATGCCCGCGGCGTTGGTCACATAGGTGTCCTTGTACTCGTCCCGCCCATATTCGAATCCCGCCACCAGGACGTCGCTCGGCGCGAGCGTGATCTCGCTCCGGGTGTTGGCCGCAAGGTTCAGATTGTCGGTGAAGGACGTGGTGCCGAAGGTCGCAGGCGTGGCCGGAAAGAAATAGTTGTCGGTCGCCACGCTCAGGGTGGACACCTGCTCGAAGCGGTTTGAGAACTGCTCGGTTTCGCCCACCTGATAGCCGAAAAGGTCCTGTACCTGTTTGGTGTAGGAAGCGGGAATCCCGGGGAACAGCCCATCGGGATCCGATCCCCAGGGGCCCGCATTTTCCTCGTGGCCGTTATCCCCAAAAAAGTGCACGACGACGCGTCGGCGCGGGCTGCGGGAATATCCCAGACTCAGAAACGAAGTTTGATTCCGGTAGGTGTCGTCGATCGCGTCACCGTCGGTCGAGAGCCGGGACAGGTCGTAGGCCCAGCTCAATCCGTGGAAAAGACCTTCTCCGCCGCTGGCCAAGCGATAGGTGTGATAGCTTCCGCCTTCGCCCAGAAAACTGAACTGGGGGGGACCTTCCCCGTGCGGGGTGATCACTTCCAGGACGCCGGAAACGGCGTTGGAGCCATACAATGCGCTTTCCGGACCGCGCAGGATTTCGACTTCGCTCACGCCGTCGACCGGAAGCGGCGCGAGATCAAATCCTCCTCCGAAATCGTTCATGGGAATGCCGTCGACGAGCACCAGGTTGTAGTTGGAATTTCCGCCGCGGATGAAAGCACTGGTGACGGCGCCGAGCTGGCCGGTGCGGTTGACCGCAACTCCGGGGACGTTGCGCAGGGCATCGGCCAGCGT
Organism: Candidatus Acidiferrales bacterium; assembly: GCA_030037525.1. Taxonomy (GTDB): domain Bacteria; phylum Acidobacteriota; class Terriglobia; order Acidiferrales; family UBA7541; genus Palsa-295. Next base: position 20,961 of record JASHRC010000058.1, read on the forward strand.
CTGGAAGCCCCCGTTCCCGATCGCGTCCTGGTTCACCACGGTGACCGACGAACCGGTTTCGGGCGCGAGCGCTCCCCCGAGGGAAGCCGAGACGACCACTTGATCTTCGACCGCGCTGAGGGTGAGCGAAATGTCGCGAGTCTTCGTTTCACCTGCCTGCAGTTCGACGGGGAGGCTCGAGCTCGTAAATCCGGGCAGATTGGCAACGATGGTGAAGCGCCCGCTGCCGAGCCCCTGGAACCGATACTGGCCTTCGGAATTCGACTGGGTCTCCCGGACGGCAATCAGGGAATCGAGCAGTGTGATCTTGGCTTGAGGAGCGGGGCGGCCGTCCGGATCGTAAACGGTTCCGCGAATCTCTCCTCCTGTTCGCGAACCGGTCTGCGCCCATGCGGAACAAAGCGGAAGGAATGAAAACAGCAGGAAGGAAAATCGAAGTCTCATGGTTCCTCCTCTCCCTCTCGCGCGGGAGCTTGAGGTTGGCCCCAGCTGGTAGCGAGCCGAGGTCGAGACTCCGTCGGTCTCCTGGCTTGGCGGATTCCCTAGGTTCTGGCGCGGCCTTCCCGTCCGGCTTCGATTTCCTTGCCAGGCAGTGACACGCGTCCTGGAACTCTCCGCCTTACAGTCGCGCGGCGGCGACGGCTTTCGACCGTCTTCCCGTGCACGGAGCCTCCTGTGAGTGTGGACGGCGCGCGCCTATGGCGGGAATCGCCGCTTGCGAAGGCAGAGGCCTTCGCGAAACGTCTTTTCGCTTCAGCTGCCTTGCAAAATCACGCGCGGCCGCCCGTTCGGCCGCATTTCGATTTCCAGCGGTGCCTCAAAAACTTCCTCGAGCAAGGCCCGATCGTATACTTCTGCTGCCGTGCCCACGCGCAAGCATTTGCCTTTGTGCAGTAGCACGATTCGATCGCAAAACTCCGAGGCCAGATCCAGCTCGTGGGTCACCACCAGCACGGTATAGCGATTGCCATCGGCCAATCTTCGGAGTCGGCGAAGCAGCTCTACCTTTCCGCCGATATCGAGATGCTGCGTGGGCTCATCGAGCAGAAGGAGCGACGGCTGTTGCGCGAGCGCCCGCGCCAAAATCACCCTTTGCTTTTCGCCTCCCGAGAGCTGATCCATCCACCGGTCGCGCAACCGGTCCGCGCCCACCTGGGCGAGCGCGTTTGCCGCGTACAAGCAGTCTTGGTCAGACTCAAATCGCAGCCGCCGCCCGTAGGGATAGCGTCCCTGCAGAACGTACTCCCAGACGCGCAACGGAAACAGCAGCTCGCTCTCCTGTCCGACCAGCGCGATTCGCTGCGCGCGCACGCGCAAATCAAGCTGGCTGACCTCCGCTCCGTTGATTTCGACGCGACCGGAGAGCGGCTTGTTTAATCCCGCCAGCAGCGTGAGCAGCGTCGACTTCCCGCTGGCGTTCGGGCCGAGGATGGCCACGATCTCGTGCGCCTGCGCTTCGAAGGTTACCGGGCCCAGCGTGAAGGTCGGCGCGGAGGCGTCTGTGGCCCGATAGGCATAGCTTGCCTGTTCCACTTTGAGGTGCGTGTTTCCGGCGCCCGGCGTCGAGGCGTCCCGCGTCGCGGTGCCGAATCCCAACGAGCTCATCGCACCCTCCGCCGCATGAGATAGATGAACACCGGCGCGCCCACCAGAGCGGTCATCGCGCCAACCGGCAGTTCCGTGGGAGCAACGACGGTGCGCGCCAGCAGATCGGCCAGCACGATCAAAACAGCGCCCCCCAGCGCCGAGGTGGGAACCAGCAAGCGGTAATCGCTGCCAAACATCATCCGCATCAGGTGCGGCACGAGGAGGCCCACGTAACCGATCGCCCCGCTTACGGAGACGGCCAGGCCGGTGAGCAGGGAAGCCGCCACATAGACGACGACTTTTACACGGTTCACATTCACGCCCAGATGCCGGGCCTCCTGCTCCCCCGTCAGAATCAGATTCAAATCCGATGAGGTTGTGTAAATCGATCCCACACCGATCACCAGCAGCAAATAAAGCCAGCGCGAGCTGATCGGAGGAGGCGATGCCAGGTCGCCCATCAGCCAAAATGCCATGCCGCGAAGCTCCCGCCCGGGCAGCATGGTCATCAGAAACATGATCACCGCCGACAGAAACGAAACAGCCACGATTCCAGCCAGAAGCAACGTCGCGGTATCCACGTGCCCGCCGCGCCGGCCGAGAAAATAGACCACGGCGATCGTCGCTCCAGCCCCGGCAAATGCGGCAAGCTGAATCATCCCTGGCGTCTCGGGCGCCAGCGCCAGGCTGATGATCGCGCCAAGCGCCGCGCCGCTGGAAACCCCCAGCACATAGGGATCGGCCAGCGGGTTCCGCAGCAGAGCTTGGAAGCCGGCCCCGGCTGTGGAAAGCGATGCGCCAACCAGAATTCCCAGGGCGATGCGCGGCAGGCGAATCTCGTACACCACATTCCAGAAATCAGGAGGAATCTGGCTGCTGCGACCTAGGAAACGGTCGACCAGCGTCATCACGATCTCCGGTACGGAAATCGGATAAGCGCCCATGCGCAGCGAAATCACCACGGCAATGAACAGTACCGCGCCGAGCGCGGCCGAAATCAAGACGACACGCCTCGGCGTCAGCGGGCGCACTCGTGAAACTCCAGGACTGGGTTGGTTCCGCCAGCGAAAGCGAGCCAGGTTCGGTTCCCTAATTCTCTGTTGCCGGAAAACACCTCGCGGTGAACTTCGCGGGCCAGCTGCTCGATGGCGTCAACCAGGCCCGGCGCCGGGCGTATGGCGTCCTCATTGAGATCCACCACGTGACCTCGTTCGACCGCATCGAGGTCGCGCCACACGGGACGGCTGCGCAAATCGGCCAGTTCCGCCCGGGCGCTTTCGCCGTGCCCTCCGGCGAAGACGATATAATCGGGCTCGAGGCGCAGGACTTCCTCCAGATTAATCTTCGGCCAGTTCTGTTTGGAGAGCACCACCGACTCGGCGCCCGCCCAGCGCAGGGCGTCCGCAATGAACGTGTTCTGCCCGATCGTTGTCAGCGGGTCGAGCCACACGATGAACAGCACGTGCACTGGGGGCCGGTCGCGAAGCCTGGCGTCGAGCGCATCGAGCCGCCGCCTGAGCTGCGCCACCAGTTGGTCGCCTGCGGTTTTTGCGCCAATCGCATCGGCCATTTTCCCAATCGAATCGAGGATGCCGAGCACGGTCTCGGTATCGCCTCCAGCCGTGTAAACGGCGATGCCCAGCCGCTCGAGCGCGTCGATGGTGTCCACGCGATTGATCGAGTCGGCCGCCAGCACTAAATCCGGATGCAGCGAGACAATCGCCTCCAGGCTGGGATTTTCCGGCTCGCCCACGTGAGGCTTCGATTCCGCCGCTGGCGGGTCGTCACATTCGCTGGTGTCGCCGGCGAGCTTATCCCCAAGGCCGAGCGCATAGACAATCTCAGTGATATTCGGCGCGAGCGTCACAATGCGATTGACTTCGCGAGGCATCCTCACCTTGCGGCCCACATCATCGACGACCGTTCGACGGTCGTCGCTTACGGCAGCCTGCGAACTCTTTTCCGCGAGCGCAGCCGAGGCAGCGGTCGAAAACAGCCAGGCGGCGCTCCCGATCATAGCGGCCAGCCGCGAGCCAATCTGTTTCAATTCGCAATCTCCAACAAAAAAGCCTCGCGAGAGTAGCGAGGCTCAGAAACCACACTCCTTCTCGCGAAGAGTTGCAGCTTCAACTGGTCCGGGTACGTTCCTGACTCTCGGTTCGTCTTGGCGAACCGATCACAGTGGCGGGACCGTGGCCGATTCTCACGGCCTTCCGTTTGCCCCGAGAATCAGCCCACGGCTGATTCCGAGCAACATCCCGTGCCAGTTCAGTTGTCGCAGGCGAGTGTAAGCTGAGCGTTCCCAGGGTGTCAATCGGCGTTCGCGAGCTCGAGCTATCGGTTCTTCCACTTCGGAGCGCGCTGTTCAACCAGGGCGCGCAGGCCTTCTTGCGAGTCCTCCAGCTCAGCCAGTTCGTTGAGGAAGACCTTCATGGAGTTTCGGACTCCCTCGCGCAGCGGCAAACCGAGACTGCCGAGGATGGCTTTCTTTGCCATCGTCAACACCGGACCGGATTGCGCCGTCACTTTTGCAATCACTTCGTCGACTTTGTTTTTAAGCTCTGTTTCCGGCACCAGCCAGTTCACCAGCCCTAGTTCGCGAGCGCGTTCGGCGGACATCGCCTCCCCGGTCAGCACCAGTTCCAGCGCTTGCTTGGTTCCGAGAACCGAGGGCAGCACGGCCGCCGCCAGCGGAGGGAAGACCCCCAGTTTGATTTCCGGCTGTGCGAAACGTGCCTTGGGCGTCGCGATCACCAGATCGCCGAGCGCCGCCAGTTCCGCGCCGCCGCCGTAGGCAGGTCCGTTGACCACGACCAGCAGTGGTTTTGAGGTGTCCAGCATCGCCGCGAATGCGACATGAAACGCATCCAGCAGTTGGAACACGCGGCGCTGAGTGTATTCGCCGATCTCGATTCCGCCGCAAAATGTCTGGCCCGCGGAATCCAGAACCATCAGCTTGATCTCGTTGCGTCCACCCACCACGCTGATGCCAACGGCCAGCTCCGCCAGCATGCGCTCGTTCAGGAGATTGTGCTCCGGACGGTTGAGCCTGATCCGCGCGACTTCGCCCTCCACCTGCACCTTGACAAACTCAAATTGTTCGACTCTCGGCGTGACCAGCGCGAGCGTGCCGAGGACCTCGACCCCGCGTCCCTGGGGCATCGGAAGACTCCGTGCTGAGCTCGTGACGAGCCCGCTCGAAAAAGCTTAGACGGTTTCGATTTCGACCGCCACGCCCATTCCGCCCGACACACACAAAGCAGCAAGACCCCGCCGACTGCCCGGCTGGCTAGGGGCGCCCGAGGTCGGCAAAGCCCGTGAGGATGCGGCTGCCCGTCGATGCGACGGGTTGGCCAAGTGCGATCGATCAGCAACCCCTATCGAAAATTTTAGTGGGAGATCCGGGAAATGCCGTTCGGTTGCCTACCCACAGATTATCCCTTGCCCCTGCGGGCACTGCCCACACTAGCGCAGCCAGAGCTAATACTGCGGGAAAGCAAACTAGAACGTAACGTGGCTCGGGGGTTTCGACCTGCGTGAAAAACGCCGTGCGCACCGCCACGTATGTGACGAGCAACCATACACCGGACAGGTAACGCCACCGCCAAGCAGCCACAAGTGCAAGCCCCAAATAGAAAATATTTACCAGAGCCATTGCAACTGTAACGGGGAAGGCCACAGGAGCGTCTTCTTCGAGGAAAGTTTCCGTGCGTGGCGTAAGCCAGATGCTCACGGAGCGACGGAGGGGAATCCACACGTAGGTGCGTAAGGGGTGTCGTCGAGCGCGCTCGCGCGCTAACTCCCCAAAAGCGTGGTCCGCTTCCGGAGTTAGTGTGGTTATCGGATTATACTGATCGAGCAAGATGGCCACACGCCGACGCTCCTCAGGGGAATCGAACGCCGAGTTCGGTACGTTCTCGATGGGGATGGGGTCATCCCCAAGCTTCCAGAAGACTTGATAAACATCGCGCATACGCACGAGCCAGGTGTTTGTCCAAGCGTAAAAGCCACGGGGTATGTAATCCCCGGGCATGGCGTAATAGCGTGGCGCCAAAAACTCCACGGTATGAAAAGTATCCCAGTTCCGCACGGCCCAGGGCAGCAGTGGCACAGCGAAGCCCACTGCCAAAAGTGCGCTGCTCCGGAGTAGCTTCGGCCAATCGGTCGGCCGCCAGCAGCGCAGGAGCAGCAGGAGCCCGGCTGCAATGAGTAGCAAAGGTGATTCCGGGCGAACCAATGACGCGAGGCCAACCAGCAGTCCTCCCCAAAACCAGGGCGTGACGTTCCCCGCCTCACGTCCCGAGGCCGGCTCGAGATCCTGACCCCGGTCTTGGTAAGCCTTTACCAACAAAACAAGTCCTGCGGCAGTGAGAAAAGTAGCTAGAATCTCAGTAACAACCACTGCCGTGTAGCTCGCCGTGAAAGGACACGTTGCGGCTAGCCACAGGGCAGCAACGAAAACGCGCCTGCGCGATGCCATCCCAGAGATCAGGGAAGCAAGCAAAGCCGTCAATACGCACGTCGCGAGGTCAATTGCGGCCTGCACAAGCATCGTAGCCAAAGGTGAGCGCCCGAACAGTAAGTAAACGCTGGCCAGGAAAATCGGATAGCCAGGCACTCGAATATTCAGGGGTGTGAGTTTCCCATCGAGGAACACGCCGTAAACGCGGTGATCAATTAAGTTGCGCGCGAGTTCCTCGTATACAAAGGAGTCGGCCCACTGGCGGGGGAATTGCCAGATAAAAAACAAGCGCAGGGCAAAACCAACCAGGACTGCGACCACTAGGTGCTTCCAGGGGTAGCGTGCGAGAATCCCGCTCGGCAGATTTAGTCCGGGACTTTCATTTTGGCCTCGCGCGTGGTCGTCTCGTACCTGGAATCTCCTTTTTAACCTCAAAATCAGCGTGTTCGAACTTGCGGTTGTGAAAAGATTCTTCATTGCGACTGTTGGAGTGCTGCGCCCTGGTGCGCGACCTTGCGGAATCGCTGCGCCCGAGCCTGCGGGCACGGGAGCGCCCGGATTCGCCAGAGCATCGCTCCGACGAGGTGCCGCGGCAAGTGATTTTCGGCCAGCAGCAGCCGGTACACGTTTCGACCAGTCGCTGCTGCGAGCTGGTCACCGACGAGCTTCCCCACCCCGGTGTGCGTCTCCAGAGCGATGTCAGAGCGTTAGAGCCTGCATACAGAGATGAGGGTGCGCATCGAAAGGTTCGTTGGCGAGGCTTGGAATTGAAAATGTGGGTCAATTCGCGTCGTAATCTTCGATTTTCGTGCCCTGCGCATTCTAAGACTGCGCACTAGGTGGATAGGTCGAGCGGCGGGCTGGACAAATTAGAGGCGCGCCCGAAAGATATTGCATGGTTCCAGTACTCTGAGATTTTCCCTGGTCGACCCAGCCCCGACCTTAATCCTCTTTATTTCTATTCACTTCCATTCGTTCATTCCCTTGGTACGGCCGTTGCTGATCGTCAAGGCTGAGCCCTCAGGCAGGCCAGGCGCAATGGTCATGGGTTTGCGGCAGAGAAGAAGGGCCATGGGTAACAAGATTGAGTTTCAAGATCAAGGAAACGGAATCGCAACCGGACTCAAAGATTTTCAGATGGGGGAGCTCGAGGCTCGCCTCCAGGAACTCAGCGAGCAGCTGCCGGACGTCCACGCCGAGCCCGAACTGGTTCGACCCAAGAGCGGCCCTCATGTTTTTGATCCGGCCCTGGATCTGCGCGTCAAAGTGGACAAAGTGCGCTGGATGCTGCGAGTCGCCAAACACGTCGAGGGCCCCGCCCGCAAACGAATCCTTCTGGTGGTCAATAGTTCGCTCGAGCAAATGGAAAAAGCTGTTAACCAGAGGCCGCACGCGGCCTGATTCGTGCCTTCCGAACTCGACCCACCCCGCGTCGTTGCGGCCCCACGCCGCCACTGCGCGCTCCGGCGAATCTTGCAAAGCGCAAAGACCTGGGGCAAACTCCTCGCCTAAGACGATTACGACATGAGCGCCACCCAGCCTCTCCTTGGTCAAACAATCTCCCATTACCGCATCACCGAAAGTCTTGGTGGTGGCGGTATGGGTGTGGTGTACAAAGCCGAAGACACGCGTCTGGGACGGCCCGTGGCCCTGAAACTCCTGCCGGACAGCATTCCGGCGGACGCGTCGGCACTCGAACGGTTTCAGCGCGAAGCGCGCGCTGCGTCGGCATTGAATCATCCGAACATTTGCACGATTTATGACGTCGGCGACGCGAATCACCGGCCATTTATCGTGATGGAGCTTCTCGAAGGGCAGACGCTCAAGCGCTTGATCAGCGGCGGGCCGCTTGCCGTCGACCAGATTCTCGACCTGGGCATCGAAATCACCGACGCTCTCGCGGCAGCGCACAGCCGCGGCATCGTTCACCGCGACATCAAGCCTGCCAATATTTTTGTGACGCAACGAGGCCAGTCGAAAATCCTTGATTTTGGATTGGCCAAGATGACTTCCAATCGGGGCACGGGAAACGTCGATCAATCCGAGCACGCCACCATGGCGGCATCCCCTGCCGATCTGACGAGCCCGGGGACCACGCTGGGCACTTTGGCCTACATGTCTCCGGAGCAGGCACTCGGGCGAGACCTCGATGCGCGCACCGATCTTTTCTCACTCGGCGCCGTGCTGTACGAGATGTCCACCGGCAAACTACCCTTTTCGGGTGATACGTCCGCGGCCATGTTCGACTCTATTCTGCATTCGACGCCCCGTTCGCCGGCGACTCTCAATGCCGTGTTGCCCAATGAACTCGAACGCATCATTCACAAGGCGCTCGAAAAGGACAGCGACCTCCGCTACCAGACGGCTGCGGAGATTCGTTCGGACCTCAAGCGCCTCAAGCGCGACCGCGATTCCGGCAGCAGGCAGGCCGACTCTGGCAAACAGACCACTGCGCCGCCGCAGTCAGCGGCACCGATGAGCGTGAAATCCGTCGCGGTGCTTTTTTTCGAGAATCTCAGCGGCAGCAAGGATGATGAGTATTTCCGCGACGGCATGACCGAAGACATCATCACGGAACTTTCCAAAATCAAGGAGCTGCAGGTCTTTCCGCGTGCAGCCGTTCTGGCCTACCGCGACAAGGCGGTGACCGGCCCGCAGGTGGGCCGCGAACTGAACGCAGCCTGCGTCCTCAGCGGCAGTCTGCGGCGGGCCGGCAATCGCTTGCGCATCACGGCGCAGCTCATTCAGGCACAAACTGGCCATTCCATCTGGGCCGAACGGTACGACCGAGAACTCAAGGATGTGTTTGACGTGCAGGACGAGATCGCGCGCAGTATCAGCCAGGCGCTGCGCATCAAGCTTTCGCCCCAGGAAGAAAAAGCCATCGCGCGCAAGCAGACCGACAATGCCCAGGCGTACGATTACTATCTTCGCGGACGCCAGTTCTTCCATCAGTTCCGCCGAAAAGGCTTCGATTTCGCGCGCCAGATGTTTGCCCGCGCAATTGTCATCGACCCGAACTATGCGCGTGCGTTTGCCGGAGTCGCGGACTGCTGCTCGTTCCTCTACATGTATTGGGATAGTACGGAAGATAACCTGAATGAAGCTGTGGCTGCGAGCCGGAAGGCCCTGGAACTGGATCCGGAATTGGCCGAAGCGCATGCTGCCAGTGGTTTGGCCTTTGCCTTGCGGAAAGATTTTGCCAATGCCCAAAACGAATATGAGCGGGCCATCCAGCTCGATCCGAAACTCTACGAAGCGTATTACTTCTATGCGCGCACGCTGTTTCAAAGTGGAGATCTGACACGAGCGGCGGAAATGTACGAGCAGGCGGCTCGCTTGAATCCTGACGACTATCAGGCCGTCAGCTTGTTGGTGGCCGTCTACCACGGACTGGGGCGCGAAGCCGAGGCTGAATCGACCCAACGGCGCGCTCTGCGACTTACCGAAAAACACATCGAGCTTCACCCCGACGACGCGCGCGCTTTGTATTTGGGAGCTGGAATTCTGGTACGCACGCGCGACCACAAACGCGGTCTCGAATGGGCGCGCCGCGCTCTGGAAATCGATCCGGAAGAAACCTCGATTCTCTACAACGTGGCTTGCGTCTATTCTCTGCTGGGGCGCACGGAAGAAGCGATTTCCTGTCTCGAAAAGGTGATGGAGCACGGCACCTTCTACAAGAACTGGGCCGCGAAAGATTCCGACCTCGACGCCCTCCGCTCCGATCCCCGATTCCAGGCGCTGCTCAGCTGATTTTCGTGCCAGGGGGTGTGCCAGCTGCCGTTCCGCAGGAAAGCTCGTCTACGCGAAAGTTCCAAGACTGGCCACCACTTGCCGCCGCCATTGTCTTGGTCGCAAAACGCAGGTAACATCGCCCGCTCGATTGGCAAGCGGACTGGCTTCCTGCCCATCTGGAAAGACTTGGGCGCCCTGTCGAGAGGGTAGCGGCGGGCATAGATTGAGCGACGGCAGCATGGCCAAGAGAACAATAGGAATTGCGCGAGCGGCACTCCTGCTGGCTGCCGCGGCCGGGCTGCCGGTAACGGTGTCTGCGCCTGCTTGGGCACAGATGGCCAAAGCGGAAGATTACCCTCCGCCCAAGCCCGCGTTCCCTGGCCAAACCGGGGCACCCGCGCCGAGGAAAAAATCGCCGCCACTCAAAGTGGAAACCATCATCCCGCGATTTATGGCGCCGTGGTCGCTTGCCTTCATGCCCGACGGCAAGATGCTCGTCAGCGAGCGTTACGGCGAGATCCGCGTCGCTTCGATGGACGGATTCTATTCCGCGCCGGTCTCGGGCGTGCCGGATGTGAAAATCGTCGCGGCCGAATCGTTGCATGATGTGGTTGTCGATCCTGATTTCGCGCACAATCGAACGATCTATTTCACCTACTTCGCGCCGCCTCCCGGCGAAACGCCCGGCGTCTGGCCGCTCGACGTCTTCTACGGAAATGTGTGGAAGGCACCGGTCGCCGAGCGCCGCACCATGCGCATTGGCGAAGAACGCGTCGGCCGCGCGCGCTTAAGTGAAGACGAACGCCACCTGGAAAACGTCGAGGTTTTGCTGGAGGGGGTGAACCGCCGCATCGTCTTCGCACCCGACGGCACCGTGTTCATCACAGGCGCCGACCGTTTCCGGTTTTACGAGCCGAGCTACGACGGCACCGATCACGAAATCCTCGATCCCGATATCCTGCGCAATTTCACTGGCCGCGTCGTGCGCATCAACAAGGACGGCTCGATCCCCAAGGACAATCCCTTCCTTGATCAACCGACCGTGCTGCCGGAAACCTATTCCTACGGCCATCGGGATCCGGAAGGCGCGGCCATCAATCCCTCGACCGGAAAACTCTGGGTCATCGAGCACGGTCCCATGGGCGGCGACAAAATCAGCATCATCAAGCCTGGCGGAAACTACGGCTGGCCTAACGTCAGCTACGGCCGGCGGTACAATGGCGATCCGATCGCTGGCACGGGTGCGACCCAGAAGCCCGGCGTCGAGCAGCCCGTGTACTTCTGGTATCCGGACATCGCACCCTGCGGGATGATCTTCTACACCGGGGACGTGTTCCCGGACTGGAAGGGCGACCTCCTGATCGGCGGAATGCAAGCCCGCAGCCTGATCCGCCTGGTTCTCGATCGAGACAGGGTGGTCGCCGAAGAGCGCCTACTTACCGATCTCAACCAGCGCATTCGTGAAGTCGAGCAGGGCCCCGACGGCGCCGTCTATCTGCTTACCGATGACGGCCGGCTCCTCCGCCTCACGCCGAAAAAATGATGCGCCCGGCCTGCGATCTAGGTAAGCTAGCGGCATGCAACTAGACGACGAAAAACTCAGCAGACAGCAGGGCGCCCGCGAAATGCGGATCGCCGGCCTCGTGATTACGCTCTCGATGGTCCTGGCTCTGATCGTCATCGCTCTGATCGTAGTGTTGGGACACGTGCAACTGTACTGATCCTGCGCACTGAGCCAATGAAGGTTTACGAGATCCCTGTCGCCCCGAAGCGCATCGAGGACCTCCGCCGCGCCGAGCGCGGTGAGCCGAATCCGGGCCCCTACGACGTTCTGGTTCGCATGCGCGCCGCCGCGCTCAATTACCGCGATCACGCCATCCTCACCGGAAACTACAGCTACAGTCTCAAGCGCCCTACGATCCCGTGCTCAGACGGGGCCGGGGAAGTCGTCTCTGTCGGCAGCGCCGTCACGCGCTTCAAGCCCGGCGACCGTGTGATTCCCACTTTCTTCCAAATTTGGATCGATGGCACCCCTCCGAAAAGTCGCTCCGTCCTGGGCGCGCCACTCGACGGGACTCTCGCCGAATTTGTCTGCCTCGACGAGGACGGCTGGGTCGCCGTGCCGCCGAGCCTTTCCTTCGAAGAAGCTGCGACGCTCCCTTGCGCCGGCACCACGGCCTGGAACGGGCTCATGCGCGGCAATCCAGTCAAGCCTGGCGATACGGTCCTGTGCCTGGGCACAGGCGGCGTTTCGATGTTCGCGCTGGAACTGGCATGCGCCGCCGGTGCGCGCGTCATCGTCACTTCCTCCAGCGACGAAAAAATCGAGCGCGCCCGCAAACTCGGTGCCTCGGACGGCGTAAATTACCGGTCGCATCCCGATTGGGAGAAAGAAGTCCTCCGCTTGACCGATGGCCGGGGCGTCGATTGCGTGATCGAAAATGGCGGCATCGGCACGCTCGCCCGCTCGTTCCAGTGTGTCGGCTGGGGCGGAAAAGTTTCGCTGATCGGCGTGCTGGCCGGCCGCGAAGGCAATGCCAATCCGCACGACCTCATGTTCAAGAGTGCCAGCATCCATGGCATCGGCGTCGGCAGTCGCGGTAGTCTCGAGCAGCTGATCCAGGCCATCGAGGTCAACCGCATCAAGCCCGTCATCGACCGCGTCATTCCGTTCGACCAAGCCGCCGAAGCCTTTGCCCTGCAAGCCTCCGGTAATTTCTTGGGTAAAATCGCGCTCAAGTTCTGAGGGACGCGGCCGTCCGCCCCTGTTTCCTGCGCGAGGCCAGGTGCTTGTCCAATCCTCAATCGTCATGCCGAGCGAAGGGGCCGTGTTATCATCCGCGCGCTCAACCCGGAGGCTCCCATGGACCGCACTCGCCGCGATTTTCTCTCCGCCACCGCCGCAGCGGTAACGCTCTCGACCGCGCTGCCGGCTGCGCTCCCAACGAGCCAGCCCACGCCCGCACAGAGCAACGCCTATGCCGCGCCCACGGAAATCAAATCGATCGACATCATCAATCTCCGCGAACTGGAGCCTGAGGCCCAGAAGCTGATTCCCGCCGGAGGATTCGGCTACATCTCGAGCGCGGCCGGCGACGAGTGGACCAAGCGCGAGAACGAGGCGGCCTTCAAGCGCATCACCATCGTTCCGCGATATCTCACTGGCTATCAAGAGGCCGATCGTTCGACGAATCTGCTCGGCTCGACGGTCTCCATGCCGATCATTGTTTCGGCGATGGCAGCCCACGGCCTGGCCCATGTGACCGCAGAAGTGGGTTCGGCAAAAGGTACTGGGGAGGCCGGCGCGCTTTATACGGCAGGTTCGCTTTCGACCAACACCATGGAGGAGATCGCCCTGGCGAGCGCCGGGCCTAAGTGGTTCCAGATTTATCTTCCAGCCGACCGGGCGAAAGCCCGCGAAATTCTCGATCGCGCCAAAGCCGCAGGTTATCGCGCGATCATACTCACGATCGATACGGCGGTCCCCAGCAATCGCGAGACGGACCGCCGCAATCGTTTCCGCTCACCTCTGCCTTTGGGCAATTTCCCTGGCGAGAACGGCGCCTACGGAGCTGCAGTCCTAAAGCGCGATCTAGATTGGGATGACGTCGAGTTCATCGAGAAAACCACCGGCCTGCCCGTGCTGCTGAAAGGGGTGATGTCACCGGAGCTGGCCGTGACGGCGGTCCAGCACGGCTGTCGAGGGATTCAGGTCTCCAACCACGGCGGGCGTCAGCTCGACGACGTCGCCGCCTCCATCACTGTGCTGCCACGCATTGCCGACGCCGTCCACGGTCGGGCATTGATCGTCATTGACGGAGGCATCCGCCGCGGCCAGGATGTTTTCAAGGCCCTGGCTCTGGGTGCCAACGCCGTGGCCATCGGCCGTCCTGTGCTCTACGGCCTGGCGCTCGGTGGCTGGATGGGCGTGCGGCGAGTCTTCGAGCATCTGGACGGTGAGCTCGAAATGACCATGCGTCTGGCGGGCGCTCGAACCGTCGGCGAAATCTCCCGGCGCTATGTCACCACGCCTCCTGAATCCTTTGCAGCAGTTTGAGCATCTCGACTCAATCCATAAGATCGAGTCGCCCGCAGGCCGCTCACCGGCCCCGTGGAGCCTCTCTGCCCGCTTCCCCAAGGCATGACCTTGATTGACGGCAACGAGGCAAGCGCGCTTTCTCGATCGGGTCAGGAAGACGATCTGTTATTTTTGGATTGCCGACGAGATTCAGGTAGTGTCGTGAGAGAAGTCGCTTTGTTTCGTATTCAGTGGTCCGCCCTCGGCAGGGGAGCGAAAGGGTCCCTTCGCGGCCTCGCTGCATCTAAAGTACGGAGGATCATTTAGATGCGCAAGCGCATCATCGTTTTTCTGACGATTGTGCAATCGATTCTCTTCGCCGGACATTGGTTCGTCTACCGGACTTGGCGGGCCTTCCAGCCCGTACCGGCCGGCGATCCTCCGCACGCAATCTCGGGTTTGGGGATCGCCTTTGCCATGCTCTCGGTCAGCTTTCTGACGGCCTCGCTTCTCGCGCGTCGCTATTCGGGCGCACTGGTTCGCGCCTATTACATCATCACCGCCATCTGGCTGGGGTTTCTCAGTTTCGCGGTGCTGGGTTCTCTGGCGGCATGGATCGTTCGCGGCTGCGCGACGCTCCTGCATTTGGGCTGGCAGCCCTGGCACATCGCTCTCGCCATGCTCATCCTTGCTGCGGGTGCCAGCGTTTATGGTTTGCTGAACTCTGCGCGCATGCGCGTTAGGAAAATTTCCGTCACGTTGCCGAACCTGCCGGCTAGCTGGCACGGCCGCGTCGCGGCGCTGGTCACTGACACGCATCTCGGCCACGTCCGCGGCTACGCTTTTGCCAATCGCTTGGTTGCCCTGCTGTCGCGGTTTGCGCCCGACATCATCCTGATCGGTGGCGACATGTACGACGGCACGGCCGCCGACGCGCGCCGGCTGGCCTCGCCGCTTCGAGAGCTTGCGCCGCCCTTGGGCACCTACTTCATTGCCGGTAACCACGAAGAGTTTGGCGACCGCGCGCAGTATCTCGAAGCCGTGCGCCGCTCCGGTGTGCGTGTTCTTAACAACGAGAAAGTTGTCGTAGACGGCTTGCAGCTCGTGGGCGTGCATCATCGCGATTCGGTTCGCCCCGAGCGGTTCCGCGCGATTCTGCGCAACGCCAGCCTCGATCCAGATACGGCCAGCATTCTTCTGACGCATTCGCCGAATCAGCTGCCGATCGCCGCGGAAGAAAAAATCGCGCTGCAGCTTTCCGGCCACACGCACGCAGGGCAGATTTTTCCGTTCACCTGGTTGACCTCGCGCGTCTACGGCCCATTCGTCTATGGACTCACGCGTTTCCGCAATCTCCTGGTGTACACGTCGTGCGGAGCAGGGACTTGGGGGCCGCCGATGCGTGTCGGCACCAGCCCTGAAATCGTCCTCATCAATTTCGAATAGGCAGCCGCTTGCTGACGAGAAGCCTCTGCTGATAACCAAGCCGGTTGCCGATGCCAAAATTAAGACGGCTCGAGCGGCACCAAGCTTGTGCCCATGAGACAAGAGGGCCTTCTTGCCGTCCCTCTCGCGATTGCAATTCTTTCCCGCTCCGCGATCGCGCAAGCGAGGTTCGTTCGTGCTGGTGATCCCCCCGAGGGTCACTCCCTGACGATTTCGACGTTATTGCTAGGGGCGGCGATGCGAACCAGGCGGCCGTTGTCGAGATAGAGGTGAACTTCGAGGTCTTCGGTCTTGGCGGTGAGCTCCTCGAGCTTCTTGCCGTTCGCCTCCTGCTTCCCCAGCGACTCGACCGTGATGGTGCCGGGAGCGAGCTCCTGCGGGACGAGAACGGAGAAGGTTTGCGGGCCTTTTTTCTCAAGATCGTAGAGGCGGGCTAGAATCGCGTACTGATGGTAGAGGTTGTTGTCGAGCACGACGATCGGAGCGCTGCTGAATGTGAGGGTCTGACTGTAGGACTTAGCGCCTTCCAGGTGGAGTTCGATATGGGCCGTGAGGCTCATGAAATCAATCGTG
Organism: Candidatus Acidiferrales bacterium; assembly: GCA_030037525.1. GTDB lineage: Bacteria > Acidobacteriota > Terriglobia > Acidiferrales > UBA7541 > Palsa-295. The sequence continues at coordinate 36,785 of JASHRC010000058.1, forward strand.
GCCGAGGCTTTTTTCTTGCCTTCCGTCGACCACTCGTAGTGCGTGGGGGTGCCATCGGAGTGCAGCGCAAGCGTGCCGGAAACGTGGGTCGCGCCATCGGGAGTTTCCAGTTGCGAGTTGCCGCGAGCGACCCAATCAGCTTCGTGCGGGCTGATCTCGAATTGCTCCTTGCCCACCTTTTGACCGTTGACAAGAATTGCGAACTCTCCCCGGTCCGGCACGAGAACGGCGGGCGGCGCAGCGGCCGCCAAGCCGCTAGACGGCCTATCGACCAGCAGAGCCGCGGCGCCGAGAGCGGCAAAGCACAGGGCGAGCACCCTTTTGCTGCGGGAGTTTGAAGAAATCATGCGGTCACCTTCGGAAAGATGCCCAGCTGCAGAATTTGCTCGACGATGCGCCAGGGATCGCGATCGCTCGCGACCTTATGGTCGGCCAGCTGGTAGGTCGGAAGCCGTTCTTCGTAGAGCTTGCGGAAGCTCGTTTCATCCCGGAAGAGCGGGCGATCGGTGATCTGCGCGCAGCGGCGGAGTAGTTCCTCGATGGGGCAGTAGAGCCAGATGAGGATGGCGCCATGTTCGCGGAGCAAGGCAAGGTTCCCAGGCTGCGCGATCGTGCCGCCGCCCAGTGACACCACCCGGGGCTTCTGCGCTTGGTTGGTTTCCGCGACAATCCGGGCGAGTTGTTCGCTTTCGATGCGGCGGAATTCGGCCTCGCCGGCGTGGGCAAAGATTTCCGGTATGGTGGAGCCAGCAACTTCCGTGATGCGGCGATCCAGGTCCACGTGCGTCCAGCCAAGTTGGCCGGCGAGCAGGCGTCCAGCGGTCGATTTGCCGCTGCCCATGAAGCCGGTGAGGCAGACGAGCCTGCGAGGGCGAATCTCGGCGGTCATGGAGTGATTCGGGTTGGACCTTCTTTGCCGGATTAGAGCGCCGTCAATCCCGCTTCAGGATGTTGATTGTACCATCGAAGGAGCTGAGCTCGACTTTGGCGCGGCCGGTATTCATGCTGCCAAACAGCGCGTTTCCAACGCCCCGAAAAGAGTGGTGACGGGAGGAAGGGGTGAGCTTGGCTTCGTTGTTCACTTTGCCTTTGAGCGACGTGGCGCTGATATCAAACGAATCGCCCGGCGAGAAACGAACTTCGATCAGACCGCTGTAATTCTTCAGCTGATAAATGCCGTTGGGGTAAAACTCGCCGTTGAAGAAAATACTGCCTTCGGAAGTTTGCGCGCGGACGCGATAGCTGCGCGTGTCCACAAAGCGGAAGCTGCCACTGATGGAGTAGGCCTCAATCCGCCCGGCGCAACGCAAGCACTGGAATCCGCCGTCCACGGTCTTAACGTTCAGGTAGCCGGCGGCATCTTCCAGAGCCACGTCGGCGCGGATGGTTTCGACACTCAGGTCACCGAGAACGTTCGACACGTTTACTCCGCCCGAATCGTCGTGAATCTGGAGCTCGGTATCTTCGGGGACGCTGATTTCGAAATCGGCGCGTAGGTCGTCGGGCGAAGCATTGTCAGCAATCGCGCGGGTAGAGATTTCGACGCGATTGGCGTTCTGTTCGATGTCGACCTCCATGCGATCGGTCGAGCGTCGAGCGGTCACCAAGACTTCCGATTTGGTCCAGGCGCGCACGGTAACCGTGCCGGTGGGATTGTGAATGGTGACGACGGGATGGGTTTGGACCTTGAAACGGCGCTCGATGCGGTCGGCGAACGCAGGCGCCGCGCCCGCGAGAAGAAGGCCACTCACCACCACGCTGACAGTCGTCGGGTGCCGCCTGCGAGCGGTCATTGACCGGCTCCGAGTTCGCTCATTTGCGCGAGGAGGTCCGCCTTTTGCTGATAGGCATTGTAAAGATAATCTCTCGCGACTTCGCTTTCGGGATCTTCCTGCACGCTTTTTTCACACAAAGCGATGTAGTAGTCAACGATGGCGAGATTCTTCTCAAGAGAAGCCGCTACGGCCGGATCGGAATCTGCCAAAGCCAGCGTGTCGCGTTCGGCGGCATTGAGTTGGGCTCTGAGAGGCAGCGTCCCCTTCTCGTTCCAATGGAGGCGTTGATATCCCGGCCCGGCCAGGGTCAGACTGATGCCGACCAGCGCAAGCATATAAGCGCCGGCCAGGGCCGGGCGAGGAACGGAAGAGAAAGCGGCCCGAAACCAATCGGCCACCGCTTCGGTCGTGCGTCGGGGCTCGCGGTGTGTGAGGCCCTCCTGCTCGAGTTGCGTTCGCAGGGAGGTCCAGATCCGCTCGGGAGGCTCTGTAGGGATGGCGCCTAGCGAACGGGCGGTTTGGCGGATCGAGTCAAGATCCTCCACAATGCTGGAACATTCCAGACAGGTGCGCAGGTGCGCCTGAGCGTCGGCCGCGCGCTTCCCTTCCATCCATTCATCCAGTTGACTCAAGAACTGGCTACAGTTGGTCACCGTCATGGTTTCTAGTCCTCGCTGCTCGAGGCGCTTCCGGCGGCTCGGCGCTCCGCACGAGCCCGCTCGCGAATCTCCTCATGGAGCAGCTCGCGGAGCCGCATCCGGGCTTTGTGCAGTTGCGATTTGGAGTTGCCGATCGAACAGTGCATGATCTCCGCAATCTCGTTGTGCTCATACCCCTCGACATCGTGCAGCACAAATACGGCCTTATAGCCGGGCGGCAATCGGTCGACAGCGCGCTGGAGGTTCACACGGTCGAGAGAGCCGCTCAACTTGAGGTCCGCGGCACCGAAATCCCGCCGCGGTCCGCCGGACTCATCGTCAGGTTCGGTCACCTGCTCGAGCGAAGTCTCCTTGCCCGATTTCTTTCGCAGTTTCATCAGCACGACGTTGACCGCCAGGCGATGAAGCCAGGTGGAAAACGCCGATTCGCCACGAAATGTAGATATTTTGCGAAAGAGCTGCAGGAACGCTTCCTGCGTCAGATCCTCTGCCTCGGCCGTATTCCCCACCATTCGAAGGCAAAGCGAATAAACCCTGCGGCTGTGCAGCTGATAAAGCCGCTCAAACGCCGCCGCATCGCCTCGCTGGGCAAGCCGGATTGATTCTGATTCCGAAATTTCCCCAGCGGGCTCGATTCGTCTCGCTCGGGCCACGCTACCCGTCGGGACGCATCCACCTGTGCGATGCGTCAGCCTCTCTATGAGTTGCACGACTCATGGCTGCCTGATAACACGGTTTCAGATTGCGGCAAGTCTCGGCTATTTTGTTCCGAATTATTTCCCGCGTCCAGCGCTCGAGCCCCCTCGGAACTCGCGAGAGCCTTCAGGCGGGAGCGCGGGACAGGCGCGGCTCGAGGAGCCAACGGCGGCTCGGCTCGGCAGGCGTATCCAGTTCCAGATTCAATGCGGGCAACTGCTCGCTGGGGATCACGCGAAGAAACGATTTGAAGACAACTTCAGTCTCCCGCAGGCAGGTACTGAAATCGTAATGCAGGCAATCGAGGCGCTCCCAGCACTGGGAGGGCTGAACGGCAAGGCCTCGGGAAATGTCGCCGGCCGCTTCGCGGAACTCGCGCTCGAGTTGCTCAATCGTTTGGCCGAGAAGGCGCAGCTTATGGAGGAAGCGGGCTCGGTCGCCCAGGAGCAAACGATGCAGGATTTCGCTCCACGACGCAGCGCTGCGGCCGATGTCCCCGCGGAAGAAGCTGGTGCTGAGCGGCTCGACCACCGGGAGGATTTGAAGGCGGCGTCCGCGGATCATCAGGGTTTTGCACAAACAAGCCAGAGACTCCGCCAGAGGCTCCAGCAATTCCGCGGCAACCAACAGCTGTTGGCGGGCGCAGATCAACTCGCCTCGGCTGCGCAAGGAGACGGCATCGTCCAGAGCGATGCTCATCATCGCATAGATACACTCCCAATGACGGACCTGCTCGTCGAAGGTTCTGGCTTTGTCGCGAGGCAGAGCCGTGATCCAGTCTTGCGAGACTCTGCGCTCAGCCGACGGGCCTGGGGTGGTTCGCCTAGAGGTCATGCCTGATGGTGCCAGAAAGTATAACATCGTTTGCCACCCAGCCGAGGTTGACGCTTCGCAAACGGGGTGGTTATACTGCCGCCCGGCTGACCGGCTGCGCCCTCCCTGTGCTGAAAGGATCGCTCGCGTTGGAATTTGAACCCCTCGATCAATACCTCGGACGGCGCAAAAAACTCGAGGAAATCCAGGCGCTCGGATTTCCGGCATACCCTCACAAATTCAACGCTACCCATACCTTGCGGCAGATCCTCGAGCAATTCGGCGGGCGCACGGCCGAAGAGCTCGCCCGGGGGCCAGCCGTGGTGCGCGCGGCGGGGCGCATTGTGGCCTTGCGGCCGCACGGCAAGGCCGCCTTCGCGCACTTGGTCGGTGACGGCGCGCGCCTGCAGATCTACATGAAGCTTGACCTGGTCGGCGAGAAAGCCTTCGAGCTTTCGAAGCTGCTGGACCTGGGCGACATCATCGGCGTCACCGGCGAGCTGTTCCGCACCAAGAC
>JASHRC010000059.1 GCA_030037525.1 Candidatus Acidiferrales bacterium
ATTTCAGCGTTCCCGATATTCAGGCCGCGCACCAGAAGCTTCGCGAGGCTGGCGTTTCCATCTTGGAAGCCCCGCGCATCGTCGCGCCGATGCCGGATCACGACCTCTGGATGAGCTTCTTTCGCGACACCGAAGGAAACGTGATGGCGCTCATGAGCGAAGTGCCGCGGAAGCGATAGAGCCGCTCAGATTCAGGGCTGGCAGGGTCGCCTATGCCTCGACTCAGTCGATCCTGATCGCGGACCGGGTCCGCATTGCGAATTGTTTGCCCGGTGAAAAACTACTTGGATTCGGCGCGCGCGAAGCGCGCCGCAATGGCGGCTTGGCCAAGGCTCAAGCCGCCATCGTTTGCGGGAACTTGCGAGTGTGTAAAAACTTCAAAGCCGCCCTGCTGTAGATTGCCGGTCAGACCGTCGAGCAATAGCGCATTTTGGAACGTGCCGCCGCTCAAGCAAACGCGAGTCAGCTCCGATTCCTCGCCCAGCCGGCAAGCGAGCCGCGCAAGCGTTTCCTCAAGCCCGTTGTGAAAGCGGCGGCCGATCGTCTCGACTGAAACGCCGCGCTTGAGATCGTCGACAACCGCTTCAATCAAGGGGCGCGCGCCAATCTGCCAGGGGCCATCCTGCCGGGAGAGTTCGAACGGATACGCGCCCGTATCGTTCGAATTTCTCGCAACCATTTCCAGCTCGATGGCTGCCTGGCCTTCGTAGCTCACCTCGTGGCGGATTCCAATCAACGCCGCCACCGCGTCAAACAGCCGCCCGCAGCTAGAGGTAAGCGGAGAATTAATTCGTTGCGCTATCATGCGGCACACGAACTCGGCCTTGCGCCGGGCGATCTTCCGGGTGAACGGAATGTTGAGATCGAGACAATCGTCGCCGTATGCTTCTCGCAAATAGCTCACGGCCATGCGCCACGGTTCGCGAATGGCCGCTGCGCCGCCCGGAAGCGCGAGGTAGGCAAACTGCCCTGCCCGCCCGAATTCGCCGTAGTCCGCGAGCAGCGCCTCGCCGCCCCAGATTTGCCCATCCGTGCCGTAGCCCGTGCCGTCGAGCGCCAAGCCGATCACCCGCCCGTCGAGATGATTTTCAGCCATGCACGCGGCGATATGTGCATGGTGGTGCTGAACGCCAACAAGCTTTACTCCTTCCTGCGCGAGCGCCCACCTGGTCGAAAGATATTCAGGATGGAGATCGTGCGCGATGATCGCCGGCTTGACTTCCAAGATTCGCGAAAGGTGCTCGACCGCTTCACAGAAGAAATCAAAAGCTGCCGCATTCTCCAGATCGCCGATGTGCTGGCTCAAAAACGCTTCGTTCCCTCGCATGAGGCAAACCGTGTTTTTGAGTTCCCCGCCAACCGCCAGAATCGCAGGCACCTTCTCGCGCAGCGGCACGGGAGCCGGCACGTACCCGCGCGACCGGCGAATCTGCCGCAGGCGCCGGGCCGTGGAACGAACTACCGAATCATCGCATCGACGCAGGATCTCGCGGTTGTGCACCAAGAAAGCATCGCCGATTCCGCCCAACCGCTCCACAGCCTCGCGATTCTCAATCGCGATGGGTTCTTCGCTCAGATTCCCGCTGGTCATTACCAACGCGGAAAACTTTCCCGCGGCGAAAAGCAGATGATGCATCGGGGTGTAAGGAAGAAATATTCCAAGGTCAGTCTGATGGGGAGCGACGGAATCGGCGATTGTGCCGTCTCCTGTTTTAGGAAGCAGGACAATGGGCCGCTGCCAATTGCTCAACGCCATGCGGCCCTGCTCATCGACATGGCAAAACCGCCCGGCAGCGTCAAGGCTGGGAACCATGACGGCCAGCGGCTTCTCGAATCGGCGCTTTCTCTCGCGCAGGCGCTCGACGGCAGCCGCGTTCGTTGCATCCACCGACAGGTGGAATCCTCCTAATCCTTTGATTGCAACGATCTGACCGGACCAAAGCCGCTCCGCCGCGGCCCTAATCGGGTCGTGCACGCCAAGTGCACGGCCCAGCGCGTCCCACAGCTCCATGTGCGGCCCGCATTTCCAGCAAGCGTTCGGCTGCGCGTGAAAGCGCCGGTTCCGCGGATCCTCGTATTCCGCTCGGCATTCCTCGCACATCGCAAACACGGCCATTGATGTGAGCGCGCGATCGTACGGAATCCCCCGCACGATGCTGAAGCGTGGTCCGCAATTGGTGCAGTTAATGAACGGATAGAGGTAGCGGCGGTCGGCCGGATCGAATAGCTCGCGAAGGCAATCCGCGCAAACCGCTACATCGGTAGAGATGAGCGTATCGGCGCGCGCTCCGACAAGGCTCGGCAGAATTTCGAACTGGCCGTCCGGCTTGCACGGAATTTCCCGAACCGCGACGCTGGTGATCCGCGCGAGCGCCGGAGCCTCTTGCGGGAGCCGGGAGACGAATTCCTCGACCAGCTCGAGCGGCCCCTGCACTTCGATGGTCACGCCCGAGACGGTATTGCTGATATTGCCTTCGAGATTCCGGTCCGTGGCGAGCCGGTACACGTAGGGGCGAAACCCCACACCCTGGACGAGGCCTGTGACGCGAATTTCTTTCCGGATTTTCACGAAGCCCACTTCAGGAGACCGGCGCAGCCGCCCGCGGCTTCTTCCGCTGCCGTGCGAGCCAGCTGAGCCAATCCCCCAGGCCTTCGCGAGTCTGGCATGAAGTCCGGACAATTTCCATGTCGCGATGGATTTGCCGTGCGTTGCGCACGGCCAGCTCGACGTCGAACGGCACGTACGGCAACAGGTCAATCTTGTTCAGCACCATCAGCTGCGACTTGAAGAAAATCGAAGGATACTTCAACGGCTTGTCCTCGCCCTCGGTCACGCTGAAAACCACGACTTTGGCGGCCTCGCCCAAATCGTAGCTCGATGGGCAAACCAGGTTCCCCACGTTTTCGATCAGCAGCAGATCGATACATTCCAAATTCCAGCCTGCCAGGCCTTTTTCGATCATCCGGGCATCGAGGTGGCACGTTCCGCCCGTGGTGATCTGCTTTACTGGAAATCCGGAACGCGCCAGGCGCTTCGCGTCATTTTCCGTCTGAATGTCGCCGGTCAGGACCGCCACGCGTTCGCTGGGGTCGAAGCTTTCGAGCGTGCGTTCCAGCAGACTTGTCTTGCCCGATCCCGGAGAACTGATCAGATTCAGGCAAAGAATGTCGTTTTCGGCAAAGCGTTCGCGCAGCCCAGCCGCAATACGGTCGTTTTCGCTCAATACTTTACGCTCGAGCGGCAGGCGCTCCATCTTCCACCTCCAGGTAGGCGATTTCGAGTTCATCTCCGCCCGAAAAGACTGCGTCCGCCGAGCCGCACTCCGGGCACGCTGAGTCTTCGTTGGCGGCGGCGAACGAACGGCCGCACGCAGCGCAAACATGCTGCCGCGAGCGGTACTCGATTTCGAGCGCCAGCGGTTCCAGGCCTGAGCCGAGCACCAGCGCGCCGAAGCAAAAACTTACGGCATCGGGATCGACGCCCGCGAGTGCCCCGATCCGCAAAACCACCTTGTAGACGTGACCATTCGGAAAGCGGCGCGCTTCCGCACGGACCGCGTCGAGCACCGAGCTGGCGATTCCCATTTCGTGCATCGGCGTGCCTCAACAGATGCGCGGCAGCTGGTCGCCTGCCAGCAAATCCACGATTCGCGAAGTCCCCAGCCGCGTGCGCATGGTGACCATCGCCGGATGTGATTCCGTGACGGCTCCGACGATCTGCGCGTCGCGACCGAATGGGTTTTTTCGCATCGCGTCAAGCACCTGATCCGCGTGATCGGCGCCGACAATGGCGATCAGCTTGCCTTCATTGGCCACATACAACGGGTCGAGGCCCAGCATCTCGCAAGCGCCCTGCACCGGCTCCCGAATAGGGATGGCCTTCTCATCCAGCTCGATGCCCACTCGTGACCGAGCCGCAATTTCGTTTAGCGTGCTCGATAATCCGCCACGCGTTGGGTCGCGCAAGCAGCGAATTTCCGCGCTCACCCGAAGCATATCGGCAACCAGCAAATGCAGCGCCGCCGTATCGCTCGCAATTTCGCCTGCAAATTCCAGCCCCTCGCGCTGGGACAAGATCGTGATCCCGTGATCGCCAATCGTCCCGCTCAGCAGCACGCGATCGCCGGGCCGCGCACGGTCGGCTGAAAGCTCGATCCCGGGCGCGACTACACCGATGCCGGAAGTATTCACGAATATGCCGTCGCCGCTGCCCTTCTCGACGACTTTCGTGTCTCCGGTAATCACCGCCACGCCCGCAATCGCGGCAGCCACGCGTATCGATTCGACCACCTGCCGGAGGTGATCCATCGGCAGCCCTTCCTCAAGAATCAACGCGAGGCTCAGAAAGAGCGGATGCGCTCCGCCCATTGCCAAGTCGTTCACTGTCCCGTTCACCGCCAGAGTGCCGATATCGCCTCCTGGGAAAAACAGTGGCTTCACGACGAATGAATCGGTGGTGAACGCGAGCCTGGAGCCGCCAAAATCCACGATCGCCTGATCGTCCAATCGCTCGAGCACGGGGTTTCGCAGGGCCGGGAGCAAAATGCTTTGCAGCAGGTCCGCGCTCATTCTCCCGCCGCTGCCGTGGCCTAGCAGAATCGCATCCTTCGCCGGCACGGGCACGGGGCAATAGAGCGCCCCTTCGATTTTGGCATCCTGCGTCATCAAAACCCACCTTTCGCGCCGACCAAGTGCCGGCGGTATTGATAGTAGGCGGCGCAAGCGCCTTCGGAAGACACCATGGGCGCGCCCAACGGATTTCCCGGCGTGCAGCGCGTGCCAAACGCCGCGCAATCTGTGGGTTTCTTGAGCCCTTGCAGCACTTCCGCGCTGACGCACTCGGCGGGCTCGTCCGCCGTCACTCCCTCGGTGCCAAAAATCCGGTCCGCATCGAAATCTGCGTATTCTTCGCGGATACTCAAGCCGCTTTCCGGAATGCCTCCGATGCCTCGCCATTTCCGGTCGCACACCTCAAATACTTCTGCGAGAATCTTTTGCGCGTGCAGATTGCCCTGGTACGTTACGGAGCGGACATATTGGTTTTCCACTTCCGCCCGGCCTTCTTCGAGCTGCCTCACCAGCATCAAAATCGCTTCCAGTAGGTCGACGGGCTCGAATCCGCCCACGACGATCGGGACGTGGAATTCGCGAACGAGATCTGCGTATTCGCGATAGCCCATCACCGTGCAGACGTGCCCCGGCCCGATAAAGCCCTGGACGCGGTTGCGCCGCGAACCGAGCAGCGCGCGGATCGCCGGAGGGACCAGAACGTGCGACGCGAGCATCGAAAAGTTCCGCAATCCTTCGCGTTTCGCCTGCCACACGGCCATCGCGTTCGCCGGCGCCGTGGTTTCGAAACCAACTGCGAAGAACACAACCTGACGCTCGGGATTCGCGCGCGCGAATTTCAACGCCTCGGTGGGCGCGTAGACCACGCGCACGTCTCCGCCCTTGGCTTTCACGTGGAAGAGGTCCGTCTTCGATCCCGGCACGCGCAGCATGTCGCCGTAGGAAACCAGCGTGACGCCGGGCCGGGAAGCGATGTCGATGGCTTTGTCGATGATTTCAAGCGGCGTGACGCACACGGGACATCCTGGCCCGTGCACCATCTCGATGCCCTTCGGCAAAAGCTCGTCGATTCCAAAACGCATCAGCGTGTGGGTCTGCCCGCCGCAAATCTCCATCAACACCCAGGGACGCGTGGCGCGCCGCTCGATCTCAGCCACCAATGCGCGAGCGATGCGCTCATCGCGGTATTCATCGAGATATTTCATCGCTCGCCCTTCAATCGCCGCCCGCGGGTCTCAGGAAGGCTCCAGATCGGATTTCAGCTCGCCATCGAGCACGCCCATCGATTGCAGCAGCTCGTAGCTTCGCTCTGCTTCTTGGCGATCGACTACGCTGATGGCGAAGCCCACGTGGACGATCACGTAATCTCCCACGGTGGCTTCCGGGACAAAATCCAGGCAGGCTTCGCGCGTGATGCCACCGAACTGTACGCGCCCCACGCGGACGCCATTGGTGATTTCACTGCTGAGAATTTTCCCGGGAATCGCCAGGCACATCCATGGGCTCCAGATCAGAAGTCAGACCTCCACACGGCGGGCCTCACCGGCCAGGTCGGCATTTGCCGGTTGGCTAGCCGGCGCCGCCGGTTCTTGCGACCACCGGTCGAGTTGTTCAACGGCCGCATCCACCAACCTTCCGAGCGATGCCGCGACCGGCGCCGATAACTCCGTTCCCCAATCGGTGGAAGCCGGTTGCGCGCCCAGCAGCACAATTTCCCTGGGAATATCGGAAACCAGCGGCAATGTTGCCAACAGGTCCGCCACTCCTAATTGATGGACGCTGGCGCCGCAGGGGAAGCCGCGCAGATCGTCTCCGGTCATGCGTACCAGCGTTCCAGGCTGCTTTCCGACGTCCACTGCATCCAGCAAAATGAGCTTTCGGCACTCCTGCAAATACGCCAAAAGCTCAATCCCGAAAGTTCCTCCGTCGATCAGCAACACCTCTTTCCGGACGCGGGGATCGCTTTGAAGCTTCTGGATTGCGTGAATTCCAAGACCATCGTCGGCGTGGACTAGATTCCCCACCCCGATGACCACCGTTGGCGATGTCGAAGCAACGTTCACAATGGGCACGTTATCGCGAGGCGGAGCTGGTAGCCGAGAAGCCTTCGCGTTCGTTTCCTGTTACTCTCTTCGCCTGGTCCGTAACTTGTGCGATCGCCCTGCCCTAGCCGCTGGGATTTTTTCTTCATGCGGCCGCCGCGTCGGGTCGGAAGCCACAAACGCCGCCGGGAAAAACTTGTATCCGGAAAATATTCCCCCCACCAGGCCGCTGCGCTCCTCGATTCCGATCAGCACGGCGCTGTACACGTGGTGAATCACGAACGCGAAGAACACAAACATGATTAGGAAATGAGTCTCGCGGATGTAACGGATGTTGATGACGCGGAGTATCCAGTCGACAAAAAATCCCAGCACCCTGCTGCCCAGAATGTGATTGTAAAGCGCCAGCCCCGTTGCAATCTCGACCAACATCAGGGTGTAAACCACCACATAGGTGGCGGCGGCGAGCGGATTATGGCCGACCTCACTCTCCGGGTCCCTGCTCAAGAAGAGGTAGTATTTAAGCTGTTTCCCAAACCCGCGCCTCCACCACCCCTCCAAGGGCAGGAAGGTGCGCCAGTGCGCCCAGCGGTTGCCCTTGACGAACCAGTAGAGGCGCAGCAGGACCGCGCCGATAAAGCAGAACGCGGCAGCTTCGTGGATCAAGCGCATCCGCCCCATCAAGAACGCGCCGCCGCCTCGCGAAATGATGAAGGGATCGTACAGGTAGTAGCCGGTAAAACTGAGCACGGCGATCGATAGGAAAATCACCCAGTGGGAGATGCGCACTGGCCATTCCCACACGTACACCCGCACGAGGTTTTCTTCCCGGGCGATGGGGTGAAAGTGCTCGGGTTCCACAGGGATTCCGGCTGATGCAGTCGATTCGCTCATTTTAGATCTCTCTGTGGGCGCGAGTTCTCCCGCGAGCGTCCACAACGTGAACCGCGCACGCCAGGCACGGATCGAACGAGTGCACCGTTCGCAGAATTTCCAGAGGCCGCTCCGGATCGGCGAGGGGCGTTTTGAGCAGCGCCGTTTCATACGGGCCGCGCTGCCCCTTGGCGTCCCGCGGTCCCGCATTCCAAGTAGAAGGCACCACAATCTGATAGTTCTTAACCAGCTCGTTCTCGATTTCCACCCAGTGTCCGAGCGAACCGCGCGGCGCTTCAAACAAGCCGTAGCCCCTCGCGGAACTCGGCCAGGTGCTAGGATCCCACTTGTCTCCGTTGTGTATGCGCAGGTCGCCGCGATTCATGTTTTCGCGCAATTCCTCAATCCAGCCCACGATGTGGTTCGCGAGCAGCTGCGTCTCAAGCGCCCGCGCAGCGATGCGGCCGAGCGTGGAAAACAGCGCCGTCGGAGGCGCCTTGAAATGTGCCAGCACGCCGTCCACGGCCGCTTTCACTTCCGCGTGACCGGATGCATACGCCACTAGCATGCGCGAAAGCGGACCCACTTCCATCACGTGATCGTCATAACGGGGCGCCTTCAGCCACGAGTACTTCTTGTCAACTTCTAGAAATTCGAACGGAGGCTTCGGCCCGGTGTACTTCGGACTTGTTTCGCCCTCCGCGGGCGTCTTCGAAACCTGATCCCCTTCGGCATACTCGTACCAGGAATGCGTTACATATTCGGCGACTTTGCCGGGATCGACTGGATACACTTTGGAAAGGTCATTGTTGAGAATGAATCCTCTAGGCAGGAAATAACGCGCAGTGTCTTTAATGCCCCCCTGGGGGAACGCGCCGTAGCTCAGATAATTCCCCGGCCCTTCACCGAGCGAAAACCAATCCTTGTAAAATCCGGCCACCGCCAGCACGTCCGGAATCAGCACTTGATCGACGAAGGTCTTGGCGGTCTGGGCCACCTCGACCAGGAAATCGATGCGCTCGGGATTCAGCGGCGCTTGTGGCTCGTTCGGGTCGAGCGACGTGGCCATGCCGCCGACCAGATAGCTCTGCAGGTGCGGGTTTTTCCCGCCGAGGACTGCGTGGATGCGAATAAAGTCCCGCTGAAATTCCAGTGCTTCAAGGTAATGCGCCACCGCCATCAAATCCGCTTCGGGAGGCAGCCGGTAGGCGGGATGTCCCCAATATCCGCTGGTGAAAAGGCTGAGCTGGCGGCTTTCCACCAACTTCTTCACGCGGTCTTGCACACCTTTGAAGTACGTGGTGCTCGACTTCGGCCACTCGGAAATCGATTGTGCCAGCTGGCTGGTCTTGGCGGGATCGGCCTTCAGCGCGCCCGTAATATCGACCCAGTCGAGCGCGTGGAGATGGTAGAAATGGACGATATGGTCTTGGATGTACTGGGTCGAAGAAATGAGGTTGCGAACCAGGCGCGCGTTGTTCGGCACCTCGATGTCCAGCGCATTTTCCACCGCCCGGACTGACGCGAGCGCGTGCACCATCGTGCACACCGCGCAAATGCGCTGCGTCCAGAGCCATACTTCGCGCGGGTCGCGGTTGCGGACGATCATTTCGATGCCGCGAAACATCGTTCCCGAGCTCCAAGCGTCGGAAACCTTGCCGCCATCCACCTGTGCTTCGATCCGCAGGTGCCCCTCAATCCGAGTTATTGGGTCCACTACGACGCGAGCCATCGCAACCTCCTGCGAACACCCTTAGGCCGGTTTGTCTTCCTTGGGAACTTCTTCTTTTGGACGGAACACGCTGGCCACCGCGTGCGCGGCCGTGAGCGCGGCGACTCCGCCAACCACGCCCCAGCCAATTTCTTCCGCGGTCACGTCGACTCCGAAGCCCGGAACTTTCGGCAGCGGCTTGTAGAACGGCGACATCACGTCCCAGAACCGGTGCGAAGCGCAGGCGATGCAGCCGTGGCCGGACTTCACCGGCCAACTCGTGCCGCTGTTCCACCGCACCGTCGGACAGTTGTAAGTCGCGTCCGGACCCTTGCATCCCATCTTGTAGAGGCACCAACCCTTGCGGCTTCCCTCGTCGCCCCATTCCTCGACAAATTGTCCCGCGTCATAGTGCGCGCGCCGCTCGCACTGGTCGTGGATGAGCCGGCCGTAGGCGAAAAGCGGCCGGTTGTACTGATCGAGCGCCGGCATCTGGTGGAACGTCAGGTAGTGGACGATGACTGCCGCTGTGTTGGCCACGTTGTGGGGACATCCGCCGAGGTTCACGACCTTGATCCCAGGCACCGCTTCCTGCAAGCCCACCGCGCCGGTCGGATTGGGAGCCGATCGAACGAGTCCCCCGTCCCACGCGCACGCACCTACGGCAATCGTGGCCGCCGCATGCGTGCAGACTTCCCTGGCGATGTCCAGCGCCGTGCGCCCGGCGATCGTACAGTAGACACCTCCGTCAGCGGTCGGGACCGCCCCTTCCACGACGGCGATATATTTGCCCGCTTCCTGCTCGACGACTCGCTTCAGCGCGGCTTCCGCCTGCTTGCCCGCGCCAGCCATGATCGTCTCGTGGTATTCCCAAGAAAGAAGCTCCAAAACGACGTCAGCAACGGGCGGGTCGTCCGACCGCAGCATCGACTCCGTGTTTCCCGCGCAGTCTTGAAATTCCAGCCACACCAAGACGGGACGATCTGTACGATTGAGAGCATCGGCGACCGCAGCGAGGTATCGCTCCGGCAACGCGAGAGTCGCCACCATCGCGCTACAAAAGTCGATAAACCTTCGCCGGGAAACGCCGCGGGACCTTAGGGCTTCAGGCAGTGAGCTGCGCAACATGTTTCCCCCCCTGTTGTTGGGCGGGAATATATTCGTCTCGTTTCTTCTCGTCTGTGACAGCAATCACATCTGCCACTTCCGGAGGGGGATAGCGTTGCATCACCGAACAAGGTGAAAACACGGATGCATTTCGGCAACACCAACAATGTGCGCTCGAAACTCGCCTGAACCTGATCGAACGCTGGCGAAAGTAACCTAGAAGGCCTTACTTCATGACCAGCACCGGGCATGGCGCGTAGTCAAGAACACGTTCGGTCACCGAACCGATCAAGACGCGGGTTGTTCCCCGGCGTCCGGTGTGACCCATAATGATCAAATCAGCCTTTGCGTCGTTGGCTGCGGCGATGATCTCTTCGAACGGATCTCCTCTGCGTATCTGGCATGCTGCCGAAATACCTTGTCGCTCAGCCTGCCTTCGGGCCAGCTCCAAATAGCGCCGGCCCTGCTCATCGAGCTCGGCTTCCACTTCTCTCTCGCTGCGCTTGCTGAAGCGAATCAGCTCGGCGAGGACCAGGTTGTCAATCACGTAAAGCACGCTCATCTTGCAAGCCGGGCAGAGCCCCACAACTCGCAACGCCATGCCCACCGCTTGGAGAGACGGCTCGGAGCCGTCGACGGGCACCAGGATGTGTCGGAACAAAGGCTCCATCTAGACCTCCCGCTGTTCCTTTACCCTCTTGATCCGCATGAAGCTGTCGCGTTCTTGCTCCTCCAAAATGGCTTCGATCCGCCGGATGGCTGCCCGATATTTGGGAATCAGCAAATTCTCGAGCACCTTGACGCGGCGCTGCGTGCGCTCCAGTTCCACGGCGACCCTCCAGACCGAGCCCGTGATTTCTGTCCATGAGCCCAGGATCTGGCCAACTTCAACCCAGCGAGTCCGCAGCTCATCGAAAATCGCGCTGATGCCCGCGGGACTGTAGGGAAAGGGCAGCGGTGTTACCTCGATGGTGATGAGCGGCAGGGGGACACCCATCACGCTTCGGACCTCGACCGAATAGTCCGTCCTGGCTGCCGGCGTGAGGGCTGCAAACCGCATCGCGTCGGGTCCCATGGTGAGGCGGGCTTGGCATTGCACCTTGTAAGCCAGGGCGAAGCGTTCGCGAACTTCCGTTTCGGTGTGTTTGACTTCGCTGAAGAGCTCCCACAACTCGCGCAACAACGTTTCCCGCTTGCGTTCGAGAATGGCATGCCCTTCAACCGCTTGATCGAGCTCCCGGTGCAGATCGAGTAGCACGGTCCGAGTCGGCGGCAGCTGATCGGGATCAATCACTGCTACTCCGCGCTTCCAGTCGTCCTGAATAATGGCGCTCGAGGTCTTCCTGGCCGATCCTGGTCAGTTCACTCGACGGCAGCAGAGAGAGAATTTCCCATCCGAGATCGAGAGTTTCGGCGATCGAGCGCGGGTGGTCGGCACGCTGGGCCACCAGTCGGGTTTCGAAGGCTCGCCCGAATTCTAGGTAGGCTCTGTCGACTGGCGTAAGGGCAGTCTCGCCGATTACGACTGAGATTGCCCGGACTTCCTGCACTCGGGCATAGCAGGCATAGAGCTGCGCCGCCCAGCTCGGATGGTCGGGGCGAGTGCGCCCGGCGCCGATTCCGTTCTTCATCAGCCGCGAGAGCGACGGCAAAACGTCGATGGGCGGGTAGATCCCTTCGCGGTGAAGCGTCCGGCTGAGTACGATCTGACCCTCGGTAATATAACCGGTCAGATCCGGCACCGGATGGGTGATGTCATCGCCTGGCATCGTCAGAATGGGAATCTGGGTGATCGAGCCGGGTCGCCCTTGAACCCGACCGCAGCGCTCAAAGATTTCCGCCAGATCCGAGTACAGGTAACTCGGATAAGCCTTGCGCCCCGGCACCTCGTTACGGCGGGAAGAAATCTCCCGCAAGGCTTCGGCATAATTGGTGATATCGGTGATCAGAACCAGAACGTGATATCCGTGCTCGAAAGCGAGAAATTCCGCCAGACTCAGCGCGACTCGTGGTGTGACGATCCGTTCGAGCGGCGATTC
>JASHRC010000060.1 GCA_030037525.1 Candidatus Acidiferrales bacterium
TCCGGCTGTGCCGCATCACCAAGCTGGACCAAATTCGAAAGGGAAATTCGTCGTATGCCGGCTGACTCACGCTGAACGCACCCAATCCCCGAAGCCATGGCGCTCGCTCGTAACGCGGCACGCGCTCGGTCCGTCTCGCCGCGCGTCGCGCCCGGCCGCGCGCGACAGGGGAGCGAGAATCCTGCCGTTTCGCACGCCCGGGCGTCCCCTCGCTCGTCGCCACCTGATCGGGCAGGGTGCTCGAGACAAACGTTCCCGCCCCCACTCGTGCTTGGAAATAACCCTCCGCCAGAAGCTGCGCGTAGGCCGTCAAAACAGGAATCCGCGAGATTTTCAATTCGGCTGCCAGCGCGCGTGTGGAGGGAATCTGCTGTCCGGCGCCGAGATGGCGGCCCAGGATCATCGCGCGGTATGCGTCATACACCTGTCTGTGCAGTGGCTTCTCTGCCTGGCGGTCCACCGCAATCATGGGCGAGTATCCGCTTGAAACCCTCTTCACCCTCCGAGCATAGTGGTTATAGCGGAATCGGGTCAACCCGCCGCAGCTGCCGACCACTTTGTCCGGCCAGCCGCGCAGATCCTCGCCAAGGAAACGATGCGGGTGGGGCCAGCCGAATCGTAGTAGTCCCAGAAAATTCTCCTCCGCTCGAATCGAGGGCTGGCACCTAGAAGCCTGCTCGAAGGACTGGGATCGGCTGTTGGGATTCCGGACCGTAACGTGCAGACACCATGCTTTCGCGTGGAAACACTGGAATTGGCGAAGCGCACCGCGAATCTGGGCGCTCTCGACGCATGGTTGGATTCCGGACTGCCGCAAACTCGACCTGCGCCTGCAAGGGGCTTGGCGGCACCCGCCGGTCAGATACTCCGTTGCCACTACAGTCGGTTCGAGGTGGCGGTGGCGAGCTCTTCGACTGTGCTCGATATCGCGCGAATAGGGGTGGACACGTGCACGGTCTCGTTGGCATCGTCTACGTCCACAACGATCGAGCGACTCGATTTCGAAACCTGCACGCGTTCCTCGGGCTCTTTCACCTCAACCAACACGACGTCGTCTGTATCGCGCAAACCGTCCAGCGCCGCACGAATCGCCGGCAGGTAGGGGCGGATTTCCCGAGCCGCTTGGGCCAGATCGCGCTGCGGCGCGAAGTGCACGGCAATAGGAGCCAGGATCGCGGGGGCGATCAGGTTGATGTGACGGCCCTGCGGCTCCTTCTCGATCACTTTCACCTGGACGAAGCCTTCACTGCATAGAAGGCCCACGCCTGCCAGTCCCACGCCCGCCATTCCCAGCGCAATCTTTCCGAGCAATATCATCGGTCACTCCCAGCCTTCGGTTCTGATCCCTCGCGCCTGTCGTGGTTCCCTGAGTCCTGCGTATTCTGTGAATCCACCCACACGCGGACCTTCTGGCTGGAGTCCTTCACGGTAACTAACAAGATGTCACCTGCATCACTCAAGGCACGCAGTGCGGCCGCAATGTCCAATTCGTCGCCCTTCGCTGTGGCAAACAGAGCGTCGACGACCTTGAGGGGAACCGTCACGTCAACCTTTTCTTCCTTGTCTCTCTTGTCGCTCACATGAACGATGATATTTCCGTTCGCTTTGGCCACGCGGACATCGGAATTCTTGTCCTTGACTGTGACAAACTCGTTGTCTGGCGCGGTCCGCACCGCATCCAGCAGCGCGCGAACGTCCACACCGTTCATTTCCGCGTTGGGAATCGAGACCTTGCCGTCGTGCAGGTCGTGATTGTTGATGGCCGGCAAAATCTTCTCAGCCATTGAGAGCGGAACATTAACACTGACGTCCTCGCCCTTCGTGGGATCCTCGACTCTCACGTGCAGGTACTTTTCTGCGGGTGCCGCCTTGGCAGGGGCCATCCTTGCCGCCGCCAGCAAACAGAGCACCGTTGCGATTTGCGTTCGCCTTCGGACGATTTCTCTCATCTTGTGTGAGCCTCCTCCGCCCTTCCTGCCAACTAATACGGAGTGAGCCCTCGAAATGTTCCGTGGAATGGGGAGCTCGATCGCTCGTGTTTCGAGCAAGCCGGCACCGGGCAGCATGGGCGAAACTTCTCCTGCCAAAGAGGCGTCGGCCCAAGGGAGGCAGGAGGCTGAGGAAACCAAGGGGAACAACCGAATTCGCGATGATCCCGCCTCTCAGCGAAAGGCCAGGGCGATCAGCGTCAGAGCCGCAATGTAACAGGTGAACATCCCGGCCAGATAGACCTTTGAACGGCTGGTTGCGCTGCGAAATTCGTGAAAAATGAAGACGCCCCACGCCGCAGCGATCATCGGCGAAGCTTGTCCAATGGCATAGGAAATAGCCACGCCAACGAGGCTCGCCGCGACGAGGTTGAAAACCAAGCCGATGCCCCATGTGACTCCGCCCAGCAGGCCAAGCGCGTGATAAGCAGCGGGCGCTTTGAAATACTCGGAAAAACTGACCGGCTCGCCGATGAGCGGTCTTTTCATCAAAATGGTGTTGAACACAAAACAGCACAGAAACGATGCCAGTGTAAAAAATACAGCGGTGCTATAGGGAGTCAGAACCCGAGCGGATGTCATGGCGCGGGCGACAAAAGGCGCGAAGGTGCCCATGAGCAAACCTGAGACGATGCACACGACGATGCCCTTGCGGGGCAGCATTTTTCCAGGACCTTGGAGCTGGGCATACGATTTTCCTACGAGGATCACGGCAAGCACCGCCATCGCGACACCGAGCGCGAGGATCAGCGCGTCTCCCTTTGGTTGGATGGCATAGCTCAGGACTACCCCCTCGACGAGCGCGATTCCGATCGAAATCGGGAAGGCCACCGCCAGGCCGACCATATCGATGCCAGCGATGAGCAGCACGTTGGCGATATTGAAGATAAATCCGGCGATCATCGCGCAGACAAGATTGATGGGCGATGCGGAACGAACATTCGTTAGGAGGGCGCTGGGGCCGCCGGATGACGAGCCCATGGTGAGCGCTAGAGCGACGGAAATCAGAAAAATGCCGAGCGCGTAGTCCCAGTAATAAAGCTCGAAGCGATAATTCCTTGTCAGCTTGAAGGTGTTCGCAAAGGAGCCCCAGCAGACCGTGCTGAGGATGGTCATGACGAGCGCTACAACAAAGCTGGTCGGGGCGAACATTGTCGGTCGAGAGCCTCCATTCCAAGCGCTGCGGCGATGCGGTTGGCGCTCGTGCCTCAGCGCTTCATGAGGGCATCCACTTCGGAGCGGTTTGGCATCGATGGCGCCGTTCCCGGGCGTGTCACGGAAATACCAGCGACGGCGCAGGCAAAATGCGTCGCCGAGACGATATCCTGGCACTCGGCGAGGGCGACGGCAAAGCCGCCGCTGAACGCATCGCCCGCGCCAGTCGTTTCGACCACAGGTCCGGCATCGACCGCTGGCACGTGTTCGGTGAGCCTCGCATTTTTCACCAGCGCTCCTTGATTTCCAAGTGTGAGGACCACATTTCGCGCACCGCGCGCCAGCAGAACCTGTGCCGCGTGATCGGCATCTGCGATGTTGGTGACGGGGAGGCCGGTCAACGCTGCGGCCTCCGACTCGTTTGGGGTGAGGTAGTCGCACAGCGGATAGATGCTCTGAGGCAGGGGAAGAGCCGGCGCAGGATTCAGTATCGTGGGCACGCGCAGTTCGTGCGCCAGCTTTAGACCGTGCTCAACCGAAGGAATGCGCAGCTCAAGTTGCGTGAGAAACGCGGCGGAGTCGGCGATGCGCTGGCGCGCGCGCTCGATTTCCTCAGGCGTCACCTCGTAGCAAGCGCCGGGAACAACGACGATCGCATTTTCGCCGCGCGCCTCGTCGATGATGATGGCCGCGCCGCCGGTTGGATGATCGTCGGTCTCAAAGACGTATTGCGTATCAATTCCTTCTCGTTCGTACGTGCGGCGCGCGAGATCGCCGAAAGGATCGCGGCCGAGTTTGCTGATGAAGCTGACGTTGAGGCCGAGGCGCCTGGCGGCGACAGCTTGATTCGAGCCTTTCCCGCCGGGGCCGAGCGCAAAGCCCGAGCCGAGTACGGTCTCCCCCCAAGCGGGAATCTTCTTGGTGCGGAAAGCCAGATCAGCGACGAAGCTTCCCAACACGGTAATCCACTTTTCCGTCATGCAGGTCGCCTCGCCGCTCGGTCGATTCGACAGCCCGAGTGTAAACGAATTTAGGTCTTCGGCTTCAGCGCTGCCCGTACCAGCGGATTGGCGGCCATTCGCAGAAGCCAAGGATCGCCGCCTCTGGTGGTCGGGTGAACACGGCTCTGGCCGGCGCCGGGGTCCCCAAGTGTGAAGCCGGGTTCCCGAGCTGGCCATCAGCGACGCAGATAGCCGACTTCGGGAGGGTAGCGAAAGAGCGGCATCGCCAGCCGACGCTCGTGCTAGTTCTGTTCGACCATCCCGAAAAACCCATCCTTCTGATTCATAAACGAAACGTCGCTAGGTACCACAGACCGGACATTCCAGCAAGAGCGCGCGTCCCCAGGGGTTACCGCACAAACGGAATTTCCTAGGGGTGATGAGTAGGTAGGGCGATTCCCGTAGGAGAACAGGTCGAACGGCGTATGTTGGCTGCGAAGCAAGAGCATCCTGCCCTTGACATCACAGGCATCGGTTCACATAATCTCAGCTGCCGTGTCCGTTCGGTCGGCGGTGGCTCATGCTGGATGGTTGCGCGCGTGGCGGTTGGTGCTCACGACCAAGTGGTTTTTGGCGCTCGCTTGGCCCCTTCGAGTCTCTCTCAATCAATTCACCTCGAGGAGTTATCCCCCTTTTAATTTAAGGCCACAGATCTGCTAACTACCGCAGGGAAAATCCGGCGATCGTAGGGCCTGACGGCATCGGGAGGGCCAGATGGAAACCACTCGCAGAGACTTTTTTAAGATTGCCGCTGTGGGAGGCGCTGCGGCAACCGTCTTCGGATTCGACCTAAAGCCCGCCTACGCGCAGCTCAAAGAATTGAAAATAGCGCGCGCCACCGAGACGCGCTCCACATGCCCCTACTGCGCGGTCGGCTGCGGCGTCTTGATCTACACGCTCGGTGACCGCGCGAAAAATGTGACGCCGCAAGTGATCCACGTGGAGGGCGATCCGGACCATCCGACCAATCGCGGGACACTGTGCCCGAAGGGCTCCTCGCTTGAGCAAGACATGCTCAACTCTCGGCGGCTTATAAAACCGCAGGTTCGGCGTCCGGGTGGAACCGATTGGGAGGACATCTCCTGGGATGATGCGCTGAACGAAATCGCTCGGTGGACCAAGAAAACGCGCGACGAAAACTTTGTCGAAAAGGACGCAGCTGGGCAGACGGTGAACCGCTGTGAAGGCATTTCCTTCATCGGCGGTTGCACGGACACAAATGAATTCAACTATCTCGTTGTCAAAGCGATGAGGAGCCTGGGCTTGGTCTATTTGGAAAACCAAGCCCGTGTTTGACACGCCCCCACGGTCTCAAGTTTGGGACCAACGTTCGGACGCGGGGCGATGACCAATGGCTGGATCGACATCAAGAACACCGACATGATGTTGGTCATGGGCGGGAATCCGGCCGAAAACCATCCCTGCGGATTCAAGTGGGCGATGGAGGCCAAGCGCAACCGCAACGCCAAGCTGATTTCCGTCGATCCGCGATTCACCCGCACATCAGCCACCGCTGACCTCTTCTGCCAAATTCGCGCCGGAACGGACATCGCTTTCCTTGGCGGGCTGATTCGTTACGCCATCGAAAACAGCCGGATCGCCCGGGACTACCTGATCAACTACACGAATGCCGCGTTCATCGTAAAAGATGGTTTCAAGCTGCCCGAAGACGGCCTCTACTCGGGCTTTGATTCGGCCGCAGGCACCTACGACAAGTCCACATGGAACTACGAGCAAGGCGGAGACATGAGCGGGAAAGCTGCGGAGGCCGCTGCACATGCGAACGCGGCGCACGCGAATCCCCCCGCGCCGCCGCTTTTGCCGACGAACGTCGCCTATGATCTGACGCTCGAGCACCCGCGGTGCGTGTTCCAACTGCTCAGGCGCCAGTATTCGCGCTACACGCCCGAGACGGTCGAGCGGATCACCGGGATACCGAAAGATCAGCTCTTAAAGGCCTACGAAATGTTCACGTCCGTCCGGAAAGATGGCGAGATGAAGAAGGCCGCGACGATTATCTACGCGGTGGGCTGGACGCAGCATACGTTTGGAACGCAGATCATCCGCACTGCGGCAATGATCCAATTGCTGTTGGGCAATATGGGGCGTGCCGGGGGCGGAGTCAATGCGCTGCGCGGCCACTCCAACATTCAGGGCGCGACGGACATGGCTGGTCTTTATGACAGCCTGCCCGGATATCTGAAGACTCCGCTGCCAACCGACACGGATTTGGCCACCTATCTCAAGCGTGTGACTCCAACGGCGTCAAAGCCGAATCAATGGGACTCGTTCAACTACTATTCGAATACGCCGAAATTCTTCGTGTCGCTCCTCAAGTCACTCTACGGCGACGCAGCGACAAAGCAAAACAACTTTGCGTACGACTACCTGCCGAAGGTCGATCGCGACTACTCGTGGACCCACATCTGGGACGACATGTACCACGGCAAGGTCAAGGGCATGATGGCCTTCGGCATGAACGGCGTCATGATTGGACCGGACACCAACAAAAACATCGAGGCCCTGAAAAGGGCGGATTGGCTGGTGGTCGGCGAGATTTATCCGGACGAAACCAGCGAATTCTGGCGAGCGCCTGGCATCTCGGCCGACGAACAGAAAAATATCCGGACCACCGTATACCGTTTGCCCTGCGCCGGGTTCGCCGAAAAAGACGGCAGCATGACCAACTCCGCGCGCTGGGTTACCTGGAAACATGCCGCCGTGCCGCCTCCGGGTGATGCACGCCTCGATCAGGACATCCTCGCGCAGATTTTCCTGCGCGTCCGTGACTTGTACAGGAGAGAAGGCGGAAGATTCCCGGATCCAATTTTGGACGTCACGTGGGCCTACGCGGATGCGTCGCACCCCTCGCTTTCGCAAGTGGCCATGGAGATCAACGGAAAAGCTCTGGCCGATCTCACCGATCCCGCGACTGGTCAAGTCATCAAGGCCGGGCAGCAGTTGCCGGGGTTCGCCTGGTTGAAGGATGACGGCACAACCTCCTGCGGCAACTGGATCTACTCCGGAAGCTGGACGGAAGCCGGGCCGCAGATTCAGCGTCGCGGCACGGAAGATCCATCAGGCCTGGGCATCTACCCGAATTGGTCATGGTCATGGCCGGCGAATCGCCGCGTGCTGTACAACCGCGCGTCTTGCGATCCGGTGGGCAAGCCATGGGATCCCGATCGGAAGCAGGTATGGTGGAACGAGGGAACTGGAAAATGGGTCGGGAACGACGTGCCGGACTTCAAGGCGGACTCGCATCCGAAAGACCACATGGGCCCGTTCATCATGCTCCCAGAAGGCGTGGGGCGACTCTTCGCGCCAATCGGGGTTCTTGCCGACGGGCCATTCCCCGAACACTATGAGCCCATCGAGAGCCCGATCAAGAATCCGCTGCACCCGGACCAGTCGAATAATCCTCTGGTGAAGAAGTTCAAGACTCCGTACGACAAATTCGGGACGCCGGAAGAATACAGCATCGTCTGCACCACCTATCGCCTGACCGAGCAATATCACTATTGGACGAAAAACAATCCGATGAACGTTCAGCTCATTCCGGAGCCGTTCGTCGAGATTCCCGTGGAGCTTGCGGATGAAAAAGGCATCCGTGGCTCGGAGATGATCAAGGTCACGAGCGCCCGAGGTACCTATATCGCCAAGGCGTTCGTGACCAAGCGGCTGAAACCGATGATCATTGACGGCAAGAAGGTCTACCAGATTGGACTGCCGATTCATCAGGGTTTCCGCGGAATTCAAGAGGACGAAGGAAAAGATGCTCGCACGCCTGCAAATCTGCTGACCCCCGCCGTCAGCGACCCGAACGCACACACCCCGGAATCCAAGGGCTTTCTCGTGAAAGTCGAGAAGGCCTAGGAGTCGACCATGAGCCAGGCGGCAACGGAAATTGTCAAGATCTCAGGGCACGCCGGAAGTGTTCCGGGCGCCGGACTGAACCGCGAGTTCCGCGTCTGCAAACTTGTCGACACCACGACCTGCATCGGTTGCAAAGCCTGCGAGGTCGCGTGTCTGGAATGGAACGGCTACACCTTCAGCGAGACCACCTTCGACAACAGCTACCAGACGATGCCCGAAACGGCGTGGAATTACTGGAATCTAATCAAGTTCAACGAGCACGAGCGCGAAGACGGCAGCCT
>JASHRC010000061.1 GCA_030037525.1 Candidatus Acidiferrales bacterium
GGGAGTATAGCGCGGAATGCCCGCATTGGGAGCCAGCATCCCTCGGACTTCTGAGACTTCTGTTGCTTCCGAGCGCGGGTGGGCCGCCCGGCATATAATTCACATTCACCTCCATGAAATCTTCGTTCGAGCAAACGCTGGTCGAAGTCTGGCGACAAGTCCTCATCGAGAACACCCGGGCAGTCGAGCTGGGAGGCTCGGGCAAGAGGGTGATGCAGTTCCTCAGAGAAGGCCGCTATGTGGCAGTTGTAGTTGCGGGGAAGGTAAACCTCTACGGCAGGGGGGAGTGAACCTATCCATCCTTTGGACGCGGCAGATCGGGTCGAGCGCCATGCTATGATCCTGTCGCTCGTCCGGTGCTGTCTTCCCCGAGATCTGAGCTGTGGAGGTGAACCATGCGCTGGTATTCCTATTTCGCCTATTTCTTCGGCGGCGCTTTCCTGGTAAACGCCATTCCTCACTTCGTCAACGGCGTGTCTGGCCTTTCGTTCCCGACTCCGTTCGCGTCGCCTCCGGGCCGGGGAAGATCTTCACCCACCCTAAACGTGCTTTGGGGCACGCTGAACGCTGTGGTCGGATACTTTCTGGTGTGCCATGTCGGCGAGTTTCACATCCGCCACATACCCGACGTGCTCCTGTCAGGAGCCGGCGGCTTGCTCATGGCCCTTATGCTGGCTCGAGCATTTGGCCGTCTATACGGCAGTCCCTCAAACCATACCACCGGGAAGTGAGTGCCATGTCAGGACCGTCGGGAGCAGCGATTCCCAAGGAGCAAGCAGTCGCCATTCGCCGGGCAAAGCCGGCCGACGCCGAAGTGTGCGGAAGAATTTGTTTTGAAGCATTCGGTAGGATTGCCGCTCAACACAATTTCCCTCCCGATTTTCCATCGCCCGAATTTCCGATCCGCATCCTTTCGACCATGTTCTCGCACGGAGGATTCTTCTGCGTCGTAGCGGAGCAGGATGGGAGGATTGTTGGCAGCAATGGTTTGGATGAAAGGACACCGATTGCTGGTGTCGGACCGATTACGATTGATCCTGCCGCGCAGAACCGCGGCGCGGGCCGCCAGTTGATGCAAGCCGTCATGGAGCGTGCAACCGAGCGGAACTTTGCCGGAGTGCGGCTGGTGCAGGCCGTCTATCACAGTCGCTCGCTCTCGTTGTACGCAAAGCTCGGTTTGGTAGTCCGGGAGCCGCTGGCCTGTATGCAAGGACCCGCGATTCGAAAAACGCCGAGGGGCTATGCGGTTCGAACCGCTCAAGCCGAAGATCTCGCCGCCTGCAACGAACTTTGTCGTCGCGTCCACGGGCACGACAGAGGAGGTGAACTGAGCGACGCGATTCAGCAGGGAACAGCGGTGGTCGCCGAATCGGACGGGCGCGTCAGGGCGTGTGCCTCCTCCATCGCATTTTTCGGTCACGCCGTAGGCGAGACGAACCAAGACTTGCAGGCTCTGATTGGGGCGGCCAGGGAGTTCCACGGCCCGGCCATCCTTGTGCCCACGCGCAACGCTGGACTGTTCCGTTGGTGCCTGGACAACGGACTTCGCGTCGTGCAGCCAATGACCCTAATGACGGTCGGGCTTTACAACGAACCGGCTGGAGCTTACCTACCTTCCATTCTGTTTTGATTCCACTCCCCAGCGAGGGTATACGCAGCCAGTTTGATCGACGACTGAACTACTCGTGACCCTTGGGCAGCTAGAAGCAGCTGGCGATTCGTACGAACCGACGTCTGTGCGACCAGAACTTCTAACGAGCATTAAGTAGTACCATGCATCGCGTATGAAAATCGCGGACATCCGATTCGCTTTGCTCTGGATCTGGATTTGTGCCGGCGCGTGTGGCGCTACATCCGCACAGACGCTTCAGGTGACGCCGAATCCAGCACTGGCAGACCAGGCGGTCACGATCCACGTGAGCGCGTTGCAGCCCGGCGAACGCGTCACGATCGAGGCCAGCCTCGTGGATGGCGCCGACCAGCTCTGGTCTTCTGAGGCGAAATTTGTGGCTGATGCCCAGGGGTCGATCGACACCGCAGCTCAGGTGCCAGCCGGAGGTTCGTACAAGGAGGTTTCCGGGCCCGGGCTGATATGGTCGATGCGGCCAAAAGACAAGCATGTGGCGATATATGGCCCGCCGCGCCTTCTGGGCGTGCAGGTGATCGACTTCCGACTGATGCGAAGCGGCCAGCAGGCGGCGAGTGCTTCTCTGGAACAACTTCGGATTGCCGAGAGTGTGCGTCAGGTGCAAGTGCAGGGCGAACTACACGGATTTCTCTTTCTTCCCGCCGGCGACCAGCCGCATCCAGGAATGCTTGTGGTGGGAGGTTCGGAGGGAGGAATCAACGCCGGGAAGGCGGCCTGGCTAGCGTCGCACGGATATGTCGCTTTTGCGCTGGCGTATTTTCGATATGAGGACCTGCCGCGCAATCTCGAAGCGATTCCGCTCGAATATTTCGCTACTGCGCTGAGTTGGATGATGAAGCGGCCCGAAATCCAGCCCGATCACATCGGTGTGATGGGAACATCGCGCGGCGGTGAACTTGCGCTCCAGCTCGGGTCGATGTATCCGCAGATCAAGGCGGTGGTCGCGTATGTGCCCGCGAATGTCCGACACGGAGCTTGCTGCGGCGGGGCGGACGTGCCATACGCGTGGACATGGCACGGTCACCCGCTTTCCTACCTGAGCCTGGTGCGGCGCAACGATCCTGCAAGCCTTGTGAATGCGGAAATCGCTGTAGAGAATACGCACGGTCCGATTCTGATGATTGGAGGGGAGGATGACGAAATATGGGAATCGTCGAGGATGGTCGCCGCTGCGGCCGCGAGGCTCAAGCACGCGCATTTCCCGTACGCGGTCGAGGTGATGACGTATCCTCATGCAGGACATCGCGCAGGGTTGCCGGAAATCATTCCCGCGTGGCACGGCGCCGTGGTTCACCCAGTTTCCGGCAGAGAAGAGAACTTCGGAGGCGATCCCAAAGGAGACGCCGCGTCGTCCCTTGACGCAATTCCGAAGGTGCTGAGATTTTTGAGGGCGAACTTGGAGACCAGTGTGGAAACGGCGCCCAGCGTGCCGCCCGGCACGAAATAAGCCGCGCCCATGAGCGCACAAAATCGGGCAGACCGAAACTACCGCCGCGGGTCTAGCGCAGGGCCTGCGCGGAGACCAATGAACGCAGGTAAACACAATTCTTCTGCAAGCAGCTCCCGACGAAGAGGCCCTCCCAACTCAAAGAAAATCGGGAAAGGGAATGATGCAAATGTGTGTTTTGCGGAAAGGAACCGCCCTCAGGCGGACGCCGCCTTCCTGCGTTCTTTGACCGCCTTCTCAATGCCGGGAGCCGCGTTCGCCAGGTCCGCAGCGTTCATGACCGGGAAAAT
This sequence comes from Candidatus Acidiferrales bacterium, assembly GCA_030037525.1. GTDB lineage: Bacteria > Acidobacteriota > Terriglobia > Acidiferrales > UBA7541 > Palsa-295. The sequence continues at coordinate 3,386 of JASHRC010000061.1, forward strand.
TGTCACGCGAGCATTGAAGGCAAGGAAAAAAGGCTCGGCCACGGCCGGCAGCTGGGATGTGTCTTTCATGTCGAAAACGATGAAACCGCCGCGTTCGCCGCTTGCTCCCGCCGTGAAATATGCCGCTTCGGGCTTCAAAGCCTCCACCATTTTCTGAAGGGGAGGCCCGAACGCTCCTGTCCGCGCCGCTTCATTTCCAGCTTCAACGGGAATCGTTATCTGCATCAACATTCGCATCGATGTGTTCCTTTCTTGTCCGAAGAAAACTCCAGTAAGGGGTTTTCTGAAACTTGGGCAGCATCAAGCCGGAAACCGTGTTTCGGTCGCGAATATACACCGTGCCGCTTGGGCCGAACACCTATTTCTGCGAGAGGGTCAGCGACCGTGCTCCAGCTCAGGCACTTTTAGCACTGACCGACGGCAGCAGGAACCGCCCTTGGTTAAGCACGAATCGACGAGGTAGCCTCTAACCAGGCAATCTCTCGGCAACCCACGCGATGATCGGCCCCAGGTCCGCGCTCCCGGGCAAAGTTCCAAACGTGTACCTCGAGTCTCCCCCTAACCGCGACGCGCAAAAAGCCTCCGCAATCTCCGGTGCCCCGTACCGAACCACCAACGACCCCTGCAGCGCCAAAGCCAACTTCTCCGCCCACCGCCGCGCCTCCCTCTCTGCAATCAAGCTGTCCGCTTCACCATTGCGCCGCGCGGCCCGAACCAACATCCCCTCAGCCTCCCCAACGACCCCCTTCAACCGCGAATCCGCCTCAACTCCAAGCCGCATCTCCGCAATCAAAGCATCCACCGACCCGACGCTTTTCTCTGCGTCAGCGTCCTGGTCGTGCCCCGTTGCCTTGCCCAAAGCCCTCAAAATATCCAAACAAATGACATTCCCAGACCCCTCCCAAATCGAATAAAGCGGCGCCTCGCGATAGAGCCGCGGCATGGTCGACTCCTCGACGTAGCCATTCCCTCCCAAGCACTCCAGCGCCTCCCCTACCTGCATGCACGCCCGCTTGCAAAGCCAATACTTCGCGATTGCGGCCACCACGCGCGCGAAGGCCTGCTCGCTCTGATTCCCTCCACGAGAATCAAACGCGCACGCCAATCGCATCATCAACAAGGTCGCGGCCTCCGACTCCACGATCAAATCCGCCAGCACGTTCTGCATCAACGGCTGCTCGATCAGCCGCTTCCCAAACGCCCGCCGCCCCCGCGCATAATGCACCGCTTGTACGACCGCCTGCCGCATCAATCCGGCCGACGCGATCGCACAATCAAGCCGCGTATGATTCACCATCTCCATGATCGTCTGAACGCCGCGCCCTTCCTCGCCGCAAAGCTGCGCCCATGCCTCCTCAAACTCCACCTCGCTCGAAGCATTCGAGCGATTCCCCATCTTCCGCTTCAAGCGCTGGATGAAAAATCGGTTCTTGTCTCCCGCAGGCATCCAGCGTGGCAAAAAGAAGCATGAGAGCCCTTTCGGCACCTGCGCCAGAATCAAAAACGCATCGCACATTGGCGCCGAGCAAAACCACTTGTGTCCTGTAATCAGATACTCGCGTGAGTTGCCTATCCGCTCCGCCCGCGTCGTATTCGCGCGCACATCCGACCCGCCCTGCTTCTCTGTCATCCCCATTCCAACTAGTATTCCGGTCTTCTCCTCGGCGGGGCGAAAACGCCGATCGTAGCTGTGCGCTACAATCCGCGGCCCCCACTCGCGCGTCAGCTCCGCGTCCTCGCGCAGCGCCGCCAGCGAAGAAAACGTCATCGAAACAGGGCACAAATGCCCGGCCTCGTTCTGCGCACTCATCATCAGCAGCCCCGCTCGGGCCACATGCGCACCCGCCCGCGCCGCAATCCACGGCAAACTATGAATCCTCGCCTCTACCGAAGTCCGCATCAACTCGTGCCACGCAGGATGAAACACCACCTCATCGCGCCGGCTCCCCAAGGCATCATGCGTATGCAGCACCGGCTCATGCTCATTCGCCTCAAATGCCCAGCGTTGTGCCTCCTCGCCTCCGAGCACTCCGCCGAGCCGCGACAGCTCCGCCTCCGCCCAACGCGCACCCCAACGCCGAGCCGCCTCCCCCAAAGTGCGATCGCACAAATAAAGATTGTGCCCAACCAGCGGCGCTACCTGGTTAAACACCTCGCGGATCCGCCCGCCGGCGTCCGAATTCAACTCATTCACGCCAGTTCGCTCTCCCATATCCACCTCTCGGCCGAGATTCTCGTAATCACCGGCTGCGCAACACCGTGCAATTCCCCTGGCTATGGCTCCGTTCTGCAGCGATTTCTGCTTTGGGGGAGCCACGGCGCGGTCGTCGCTATCTCAGCTTTCCAGAATCACATCGACTCCTGCGGAACGGGCGTGGAGGTCATCGGAGGCGCGAATGGACGACCGCTTAGAACTTCTGGAGAAGCGACTTCAACGCATCGAAGATGACGCGCTATCGTAATCGGCCACAACATCTACACGTCCTGTGTCGCTTTCGACCAGCGCCGGCCCAAGATCCCAGCTGCGAAACACTCCCCAAGACACTCATATCTACGCCCATTTCCGCCATGACCCCTGCGGCCAGCGTTCCGTACAATCCTGGCTGACGGTTGCAGGCAGCAGCAGCCAAGAGTATCTTAGGGCAAGGAATGAAACCAACCAAGAAAAGGGACAATCGCAAGCCGGCGAAGGTGCAGATTTGCCTACGGGTGAATGGTGAGCCGGTCGAGGTAGCGTTTGCCCCGCATAAGACGCTTCTGGAAGTCCTTCGCGAGGACTTGGCGCTTACCGGCACCAAGCACGGCTGCGAGCTGGGGGAATGCGGATGTTGCGCCGTGCTCGTGGATGGTCGTCCGGTACTTTCTTGCCTGGCCTTGGGGGTCGCCTTGGAAGGACATGAAGTCACGACGGTCGAAGGCATGGCAGAGGGAGCAAAGCTCCATCCATTGCAGGAGGCGTTTGCTGAACTCGGGGCCGCCCAGTGCGGATATTGCACACCGGGATTTCTCCTCACGGCAAAAGTGCTGCTCGAGGAAACGCCGCAGCCTTCTCGCGAACAGATCAAGAAGGCTCTCGCCGGAAACATCTGCCGCTGCACCGGCTACATCAAGATATTCGAAGCAGTGGAGCTGGCTGCCGCACGGATGGCTGGCAAGCCGGCCGAACCCAGCAAAGAGAGTATTTATGGGTGGCGCTAACGGAGCCGAGCGAAAAGACCTGCGCGTCATAGGAAAGCCCCACCGCAAGGTGGACGCTGCATCGAAGGTCACCGGCCAGACGAAGTATGCCGACGACCTCGTCCTCCCCCGCATGCTTTACACCAAGATTTTGCGCAGCACAGTTCCGCACGGCCGCATCCTGAAGCTCGATACGTCCAAAGCAGAAAGTCATCCAGGCGTCAAGCTGGTGCTCCTCGGAAAAGATCTGCCGATCCCATACGGGGCTCTGCCCGTCAGCGAAGATGAACACCCGCTGGCGATTGGCAAAGTTCGCATGATGGGAGACCCGGTGGCCGCCGTCGCCGCAGTGGATGAAGATGTGGCCACCGAAGCGTTGGATTTGATTGACGTCGAGTACGAACTGCTCCCGGCCATCTCCTCGATCCAGGCTGCACTCGACACCCCCGAGCCTCGTATCCATGAATATGGGGAATACGGCAATATCCATCGGAGACAGGCCTACGAATTCGGCGACGTGGAAGTAGGCTTTGCCGAGGCCGACTTCATCCGGGAAGACGTCACTTTTTATGAGGGCAGCACCCATCTTGCGTTGGAGCAACACGCCAGCGTGGCCCAGTTCGGTCATGACGGCAAGCTCACGCTCTGGACTTGCACCCAGGACCCGCACTACCTGCACAGGTCGCTCGCTAAAGTCCTGGGGCTACCCCAGAATCATGTCCGCGTCATCGCCACCACGAACGGAGGCGGCTTTGGAGGAAAGTGCGATCCCTTTGCGCATGAAATTATCGTCTCGAAACTGGCCATGATGACGGGCCGCCCCGTCAAGATCTGCCTTACGCGCGAGGAGGTCTTCTATTGCCATCGCGGTCGGCATCCCGTTCTCATGTCCACCAAGACCGGGTTCAAGAAGGACGGCACCATCACGGCCATGCACCACCGCACGTTCTTGGACGGCGGAGCCTACGGAGGCCACGGCGTGGCCAGCACATTCTATACCGGAGTGCTGCAACCGACGACCTATAAGATCAAGCGCTACAAGTTTGAAGCCGTGCGAGTATTCACCAACAAAGCACCTTGCGGCCCGAAACGGGGACACGGAACTCCTCAGCCACGCTTCGCCCAGGAAATTCAAATGGACAAGATCGCGGAGCAGTTGGGGCTCGATCCGGCCGAAATGCGCAAGAAGCACCTGATACCGCCCAATTCGCTGACGGTGAATTGGCTTCGCGTCGGCACCATGGGCTTGGGCAAGTGCATTGACAAGGTCGTGGAAGGCTCCAACTGGAAGGAACGCTTCCGCAAACTCCCCTACGGGAAAGGCATCGGGTTGGCGTGCAGCGGCTACATGACCGGGGCGGGCACTCCCATCTACTGGAACAGTATGCCGCACTCCGGCGTGCAGCTGAAACTGGACCGCAGCGGGGGCGCAACCGTCTTTTGCGGCTCCGCAGAAATCGGGCAGGGTTCCGATTCGATTTTGGCCTATATCGTCGCCGAGGTGCTAGGGATCGACCCCTTTGACATTCGGGTGGTCACGGCGGACACCGATCTAACTCCGGTGGACCTCGGCAGTTACTCCAGCCGGGTTACCCTTATGACCGGCAACGCCGCGATCCAGGCTGCCGAACGGGCCAAGGGGATGTTGATCCAGGCGGTGTCCGCGAAATTGGAGGTTCCGGCCGACCGGCTGGTGTTTGCGGATCGCCGCGTTTTCGACAGCGAGAATCCAGAGAAAGGCGTGACGTTTGTGGAGGCCGTGTGGCTTGCCGAAGCGAAGTTCGGCACGCTCGGTACTGTTGGCTCCTACAAGCCGGCACCCGCACCAGGAAAGTTCAAGGGATCTGGCGTCGGTCCTTCGCCTGCCTACAGCTATACTGCGGCGGTGGCCGAAGTAGAGGTCAATCCCGAAACTGGCATTGTGGTGGTCCCCCGCGTCTGGATCGCTCACGACATCGGCCAGTGCATCAATCCCGTGCTGGTGATGGGGCAGATAGAAGGTAGTGTCTACATGGGCCTGGGGGAGGCCTTGATGGAGGAGATGACCTACCGCGGGAACCGCAACGTGGTTCACAAGTTCCCCTCTTTCCTCGAATACAAGAGCCCCACCACAATGGAGATGTGCGACGTTATCACGTATTTGATAGAGGATCAGGATTCCAACGGCCCGTTCGGAGCCAAGGAAGCCGGACAGGGACCGCAGTTGCCGGTTGCGCCCGCGATCGCCAACGCGATTTATGATGCGGTAGGGGTTCGCATCGACGAGGTTCCGATCACACCGGATAAAGTGCTGAAAGCGATTCGGGCGAAAGCCAAGGGGCAGGAAGGCAGATACGGGCCTACTGTATTCCCGCGCTGTGACATGCCCGCCTCGATTTTTGTGCCGACGCCAGAAGAAGGTGGCGACGGCAAGGCGGTAGAACGCCAGCCTGTTTTGGCATAACGGCAGGCTCTGTAAGACAGGCATTACTGCGCGCGTCTGCATTCCCACAAAGATGTCTGTCTAAGCAGGATTTAGAATGCTGAGACTTCCCAAATTTCGCTATCTGCAGCCCAAGTCCGTGGCCGAGGCCGTCCGCATGGTATCGGACGGAGGGCCTGACGCCCTGTTCGTAGCCGGCGGTACGGATCTCTATCCCAATATGAAGCGTCGCCAGCAAGTGCCGAAAGTGGTCATCGGGCTGGCGCAGCTCAAGCAACTGCGCACCACCAAGGGCAAGCCGGCGCAGGGAATGGTCCTGGGGGCGGGTCTGACGCTAACTGAGGTTGCGGAGGACCGCCGCATTCAACATGCCTATCCGGTCGTGTCGAAGGCCGCTGAGTTGATCTCCACGCCGCTGCTGCGCAACATGGGCAGCATTGGGGGAAACCTGCTGCTCGACACGCGCTGCAATTATTACGACCAGAACTACGAGTGGCGCAAGGGAATTAACTTTTGCATGAAAAAGGACGGCCAGATCTGCTGGGTTGCTCCCTCCAGCCCGCGCTGCTGGGCAGTGCAGTCGAGCGACTCTGCCCCAGTCATGGTGGCCATCGGAGCACAAGTGAAACTGATTTCGAGTTCGGGAGAAAGACTGCTGCCGGTGGCGGAACTTTATAATGACGACGGAATCCACCACCTCAATAAACGGCCCGACGAACTGCTGACCGAGATCCACCTACCGCCGACGAACGGATGGCGAGCGACGTATTGGAAGCTTCGCCGCCGCGGGTCGTTTGATTTCCCGGTCCTCGGCGTGGCTACTTGCCTGCGCCTAACGGGCGATGGGACAGTGGAGCACGCCAAAATCGTTTTGGGAGGGATCGGCTCCTGTCCCATTGAGGCGACGCTCTCGGAGAAAGCGATTATTGGGAAAAGGCTGACGGAAGAAACGGTCCATGACGCCGCAGAGGCAGCGTACTCTCCCGTAAAACCTCTCGACAACACCGATTTTGCCACGTACTGGCGCAAACACATGGCGCGCTATTACGTCGCCTGCACGCTTCGAGAACTGGGCGGCCTCCCGCAGGGTCTGCCGCATCCGGAAACCGAAAATAGCGTGCCGGCCCTGCGCGTATTTTCGAGTGGCCCCTTTTCCTGAGCCCTCCGACACGAGCTCCATCACTACACAAGAGAGATTCGGCTGCTTCCTTGCCAGGATGGCAATGGCGGTATAGGCCAGCCGTTTCGAATGATTGACATCCGCCGGTTTGCTTCACACCGATAACCGGCCTTTTCCTGCTGCAAGCTGTGCTTATTGACCATCCGCCATTCTGCTTGGTAAGCTCTGCCCTTTCGCGACGATGCACCTCGATTCGGCTGCACCGACAGACTGGTACCTCGAATATGGTTGACAAAGTCAAGTCAGTTTCCGAAGTCGTCCGCACAATTCCGTCGGGAAGCCACATTGCGTTGGGCGGTTTCGCGATTGCCCGCAACGTAATTGTAGTTGTCCATGAATTGATCCGGCAGCAGAAGCGGGACCTAACCGTCTCTCAAGGAGTCGTGGGACTCGAGACCGACTTGCTAGTGGGGGCTGGTCTCGTAGGGCACTTGATCATGGGTGGAGGGTCGCTGGACCGCTTTGGCCCCGCCCACTGTGTGAACCGCGCGCGTGAAACAAAGTCGCTACGCTGGGAAGATTACACCAGCCTTTCCGTTTGCTTTCGCTATTTGGCAGGAGCCCTGGGTCTCTCTTTCATTCCCATCAAGTCGTTGTTTGCTTCCGAGATCTTGGAGCGACTAGAGGCGGGGCCGGGCGCCTCAGATGTGAAGCGATCAAAGTGTCCCTTTACCGGGGAGGAGTACGTCTTGTTGAGGGCCCTTACGCCGGACGTGTCCTTCATTCACGTGCAGATTGCCGACAGCGAAGGAAATTGTCAGATCAACGGACCTCGCTGGGGGAACGAGGAGCAAGCCAAGGCGGGGCGCCGCTTGGTTGTAGTGGCGGAGGAGATTGTTTCCACCGAGTTTATCCAGCGGTCGCCTGAGCGGACCATCATACCCGGACACCGAGTAGAGGCGGTCATTCATCAACCGTTTGGTGCGTTGCCAACCTCTGTTTATGGTTGCTACGATTACGATGCCGATCATTTGCGCCTGTATGTAAAACACGCGGAGGAACCGGAGCGCTTCCAAGAGTATTTGAAGGCCTTCGTTTTCGGTTGCCGCGACCATTGGGAATACCTGGAGAAGCTTGGCGGGCTACGGCGAATGGAGGAATTGAGAGCCGAGCCAATCTCAGGTTACTGACCGGAAACGTAGGGCGCAGCGTAGAAAGGACGGATCCGTTCGATGCAGGTGACCGAAGGAACGAAAGGCAGAAATGCACGGTCTGATATCCGTGCCACCGAAATCATGGCGACCGCTGGAGCCAGAGAACTTCATGACGGTGAAGTGGTCGTCGTAGGCCTTGGTTTGCCCGAAGTTGCCAGTGTGCTTGCCAAGCGTACGCACGCGCCGAGACTCACGACTCTTCTTGAGGTTGGGGTGATGAACCCGCGCCCGAAAGACCCACCGGTGGGATTGCCCGACTCCCGATCGTTTTACCGAGCCACGTGCTGGAGCGGTTTCCTCGATGTGATGGGTATGAACTTACACCGAGGTGTGGTCGATGTAGGGTTCCTGGGAGCTTTGGAGCTAGACCGGTACGGCAACATCAATACGACGCTTGTGAAAGATGGGGCCGGGAAGATCCGGTATGTGAATGGCAGCGCCGGAGGAAATGATGTCGCCTCGCTGGCCAAGCGCGTGATTGTGATCATGCGCCATGAGAAAAGAAAACTTCCCCTCGCGGTGGCTTACCTCACAAGTCCCGGCTTTGTAGGCGGGCGCAGTCGCCAAGAATTGAATTTGCGGGGAGGCGGGCCCAGTCGCGTGATTACTGACATGGGTGTTCTCGGATTTGACGCGAAGACACATGCAATGTCGTTGCTCTCGTTGCATCCGGGGATTCAACTGGAAGCGCTAGTAGAAAATACCGGATTCCCCTTGCATATCCCGAACGACATTCCAACGACGCCCCTTCCCAGTACTGAAGAGTTGCGCTTGTTGCGAGAGGAAATCGACCCGAAGGGCATGCATTTGAAGTAAGGCGCGGCAGACCTTGTCGGCGTGCCATTGTACCGAAAGCGACAATTCCCGCTAACAGGCGGCCGGTTTGATCCTCGGCAACTCGCTTTGCTGCCGATATCGCTGGCGAGTGTGGGCACGTGGATTTTGGCAAACGGTGGCCGCGCTTTTTTGCCCGCAGAAGAAGCGAGGTTGGCTCGGTAATAATTCAGACCGCCAGTCATCGCGCCCGGTCGCGACCATGCCTTGATGGATTCGGGCTTGTCTTCCGACGGCAGGCCGTTCTCACGTCCGAACGCCATGACCCGAGTCAAGAACTCGAAATCGTTCGCGCACACATCCTCGACGATGTGTCCAACCTCGTATGCAGACAGGTCTTTCGGCTTGCCCTGCGGAGACGTAGTGCAGGCGGAGGCCGTTTGCGGCGAGGGAGCCATCGGTGAGCATTGGCGCTCCTGCATGGTCGCACGAACGCCCGGTACCGCAAATCATGGGTTCAACCAGGTTCGAGCCAGTATCCGTCGATCAAGACGAAATTGATCTCGTCAGGCCTTCAACCGCCCTTTTCGATACAATCTCGCTCGCATGACCGCACAATGGCTTTAATAGCTTCGAACGCAAGTAACCGAGCCGCTGGTGGGTGGTCCGGCGATCTGGCCATCCTGATTTACATCGCGTTCGCCACCATCGCGATACACGTCTTGGCGGGCGGAAAATACGGATTTCATCGAGACGAACTCGCTACTCTTGATGACGCACGCCATCTCGCGTGGGGCTATGTCGCCTACCCGCCGATCACTCCGTTCTTTGGTCGTCTTTCGCTCACCCTTTTCGGCACGTCTCTAGCCGGATTTCGATTCTTTGCTGCCCTGGCCAACGCCATCGCCGTGGTTCTCGCGGGCCTGATGGCCCGCGATCTCGGCGGTCGCCGCGGCGCTCAAGTCGTTGCCGCCCTTGCTACCATTCCTTTCTGTCTTGCTGCCGGTTCGCTGATGCAGTACGTCTCGTTCGACTATTTCTTTTGGGTTCTGACGGACTATTTCGTTGTTCGGCTGCTGAAATCGGACGATCCCCGGTGGTGGCTGGCTATCGGCAGTGCCATCGGGCTGGGGATGATGTCCAAATACTCGATGCCGTTCCTGGTTGCCGGACTACTCGTGGGCGTGCTGCTCACCGACTGTCGACGGTACTTAGTAAGCAAATGGCTCTGGTATGGCTTCGCCATCTCGATCCTGATCTTCCTTCCCAATCTTCTTTGGCAGGTGAGGCATGATTTCGTTTCTATCCAATTTCTTCGATACATTCACGCACGAGATATCCGTATCGGAAGGACCCAGAATTTTCTTCCGGGACAATTGCAGTTGACCCTTCTTGGCGTCCCGCTGTGGATCACGGGTCTTTTCGCCTGCTTTTTCTCTCGTACATGGAAGGGTTTCCGAGTAGTCGGGTGGGTGTATTTGACGCCGCTCCTGCTCTTTCTCATTCTGAAGGGCCGCGCCTATTACATGGCCGGAACGTATCCGCTGCTCTACGCTGCCGGAAGCGTTTGGGGTGAGAAATGGTTGTTGTCTCTCCGGCATGGGCGTGCCACGACTGTGCGCGTCCTCGCGTGGACCGCCTTGCTCGTCGATATCGTGGTCGTCATTGCTCTTGCACTTCCAATTGCACCGGTCGGCTCCAAATGGTGGAAGATTGTTCTCAAGACAGACTACGATCTCAGGGAGGAGTTCGGCTGGCCCGAGCTTGTTGAAACCATCGCCAAAGTTCGCGATTCGCTGCCCGCACAAGATCGCGGTCAGTTCCGCATTCTCGCTGGGAATTACGGTGAAGCCGGGGCTGTCGATCTCTATGGCTCACGCTTTGGGCTGCCAGTCGCTATCAGCGGCGTGAATTCGTACTGGGCGCGTGGCTATGGCAACCCTGCCCCCCAAACCCTGATCGTGGTCGGATTGCCTCTCGGGTTCCTGCAAGATCACTTTGATTCGTGCCGAGTCGCGGCCCGCACGTGGAATCGGTACGGCGTGCTAAACGAGGAAACGCTCGACCATCCCGATATATTCGTATGCAGCGGTTTGCGCGAAAGTTGGCCCATATTCTGGAGAAGCTTTCGCTACTACGGGTAATTGAGCACTCATTGCGGGCGGTCGAGATATCACATAGGGCCTTCGCATCAGGTCCGGGCGGCTCGCCAGATGTGCCGCAGCTTGGTCCAGAATCCGCATCGCTTCAAAATCAGCCGCCCCCGCCAGCAAGCCCATCCGCCGCCCAGCGGGCGTTCCTGTGGCCCGCGACAGCCTTTCGATTTTGCTCAGTTCGTTCGTTTCGCCTGACGGATTTCGTTTGACATCTTGACGACCCATGCTGGCGGATCAGGGTCGCTGTTCCAAGGAGACTGGCCGAATGCGAGTTTCCAGCGGGAGAGCCACGAAATTCCCTGCGGGCCAACGAACAGGTCCGGAGTTGCGTAGGCGGGATCGGCAAGCGCTTCGTTGAGCAGCACGAAGCGGTAACCGCGTCGTTCGAGATTCGTCAGAGCGGTGTCGAGGCATTTGGCATTGAGTTCGCTGTCGTGGATCAGAAGGATTTGAGGTATGTCGCGGTGAAACAAGCTGCGTGACACAGTTTCGTAGTAATCGAACGCAGCGTTCATATGATCGAGATAGGCACTCTTGGCCTCCTCGGCGAGCCGTTTGTTCTTCGTCTCGATGGCAGTACCGAGCACGTCGTTGAACATCCAGTCGTCGTTGTCCACGGTGACCGGCGCAACCTGATAGCCGTGCGCCTTCAGAAACTGCTCGAACGCGGTCTTCGCCTCCGCGGTCGGGCCGGTCTGAAGAAACGGATGCCTAAAATACATTTCTTCCCGCCCAGCGGCCTTCATCAATGCACGCGTCACCACCTCGCCACGAATCACTTCGTCCTCATATTGCGCGAGTGGTGTCGTCTGAAACGAGGCATGGCTATAGGTGTGGTTTCCGAGTGTCAGGCCAGCGTCCAGCCAAGTCTGCAACAGCGCCACCCGCGCATCCCGTTCGCCGCTCACTTGCAACTTCCATTCGTTCACGAAACCAATTGCCGGGGCGTGGTGCGCCTTGAGGATTTCGGGAATCCTTTGATTGATCCTTTGTAAGTCCTTCAGATCGCCGACCGCCTGTCCTGTTCCCGGCACTGCACCAGGCAGGTCATCGACGGTGATGGCAACTGCCTTGGATGCTGGATCGGATGCTCGGCCTGCTGACGGCGATGGATTCCCGAAGGAGAGCGCCGCAAGCCATAGCAGAACTGTGATGAGCAATCCAGCTTTCATGTCCCGACCCGCATTGCAAAGGCTAGTATGCGCCCGAAGATCAAGCCACATTGTCCGGGCTTCCGTTCATATCGGTGAGAGTGCGGCAAAACAGATAGGTTATTCTCGATTAGGCCGCAGCGGGAAGACTCTGCGGCCCGTCAACTCCGCTTCCGCCTCCAACCAGTCATCCAAGGCGTGGCCGTCACCTCTGCCACGTTGCTCCTACAAGTGATGGCGTTGTCACCGAGGCTGATCACCAGTATTTCCGACAAGTTCTCTGCCCCGCCGAAAGATTTTCCAGGCGCTCCGCCACCGCATCCAGGTTAGGAGGAATCGGCGCGGGCCTTTCCACCGTGCGCGACGCGGCTGGGATATCCTTCAAACCGGTACCGGTGACCAGCAGAACGACCCGCTCGTCTCGGCCGACCAACTTCTCTTCCAGCGCCACCCGAAGACCAGCCAGGGCTGCGGCGCCCGCCGGCTCCGCGAAAACGCCGCTGAGCCGCGCCAGCTCGGCGATGGCTCCTACGATTGACGCGTCAGAAACTGTGACGCCCGCTCCGCCGGAGGAGCGTATCGCACGCAGGCATCCGAGTGCGTTCCGCGGCGTTTCTACCGTCAAGCTGTCGGCCACGCTCGCCGCGCCCGGAACCGGAGTGATCGTCTCCGCGCCGCTTCGCAGCGCGTTCACAATCGCGGCGGCGTTTTCCGGCTGCACGGCGATCAAGCGCGGCCTGCCCCGGAGAAGCCCGCAGCGTCTGAGATCGGCGAAACCCTTCGCCACGCCGGAGAGAATCACCCCGTCCCCGGTGGGGACGAGCACTGCGTCGACGCCATCGGGCGCGAGTGCCGCGGCGATTTCCAGGGCCACCGTCTTTTTCCCTTCAATAGTGAAAGGATTGAGGGCCGTATTACGGTTGTACCATCCGAACTTGCGGCAGGCGTCGAGGCACAGCTCAAACGCCTGGTCGTAGGTGCCGTCCACGGGTAGGACCACGGCACCGTAGCTCTGCATCTGAACCAGTTTTGCCTCGGGGGCCGCAGCAGGCACGAAAACGATGGCGCGGATTCCACCAGCTGCCGCGACCGCCGCCAGCGCCGTGGCCGCGTTGCCGGTCGAAGCTGCAGCAATAGTTTCTCGCCCGTACTCAAGCGCCTTGGCTACGACGAGCAGCGACGCTCGGTCTTTCGTCGAGCCGCTAGGGTTGCGGGTATCGTCCTTCACCCAGAGGTTCTTCATCCCCATCGCGCGCCGCAGCTGCGGAGCAGGGAGAAGCGGTGTTCCACCCACGGCGAGGGGCGGCAGAAAATCGGTCTTCGGCAGGGGTAGGAAAGCGCGCAGAAACTCGGGGCTCGCCGGGAGGGCCGCAGGCCAAGCCGTCGGCAGCTCGTCCATCACGACCTCGAGCACGCCGCGAAGCACGCCGCCGGGCTCCTGACCGCGCGCGCACGCCGGGCACACCAACTGCACCTCTGCTTCCTCATAGAGGGCGCCGCATTCAGTGCAACGGAACTTGAAGTGGCTCATGGCTCGAGACTCGGGAGGCGAGGACCGGAACCGGCATCCGCCGACGCGGGCGGCTCAGGGGCACCAGCTCAGGCTGTATGCCTGCCTAAAGCGTCAGTGCCAACAGGGCCTTCTGCACATGAAGACGGTTTTCGGCCTCATCGTATACCACCGATTGCGGTCCATCGATCACTTCGTCAGTCACCTCGCGACCGCGGTCGGCGGGCAGCGGGTGCATGTAGATCAGCCTCTTGTTGCCCAGCGCCATGCGCTCGCGGTCGCATCGCCACGACGGGTATTTTTCGATCAGGCGCAGCCCTTCGGTCGTGTCCCGCGTGACGACCAGCGGCCCCCACGACTTGGGGATCACCACGTCGGCATCCTTAAATGCGTCCTCGAACCGGTGGCTGATTTCAAACCCTACTCCGGCGGCCTTGGCGTTTTTCCGGGCTTGCTCCTCGATTTCTGGCATTAGGCGAAACTCCGGCGGATAGGCCAGGGTCACGTTCAACCCGAAGCGCGGCATCAACAGGATTAAACTCTGCGGCACCGAAAGCGGGCGGACGTAGTTGGGCGCACTGGTCCAGGCAACCCCGATTTTTAGTCCCCGCGTCTTTTTGAATTTTTCCCGGATGGTCAGGTAGTCGGCCAGAATCTGGCACGGGTGGTAGATATCGCACTGCATGTTGATCACGGGCACTTCAGCGTTGGCCGCAACCTGGCGGAGGTAGGCATTACCTTCACCGAAGGCACAATGGCGAATAGCAATCCCTTCGCCGTACCGAGAAAGAACCTTGGCGGTATCGCGCGCGTTTTCGCCGTGGCTGATCTGCATCTTGTCCGGCGAAAGGTAAATGGCATGTCCGCCAAGCTGCGTCATACCGGTCTCGAAGGAATTGCGGGTGCGCGTCGAAGCGTCGAAGAAGATCATGTAAAGCGTTTTACCGCGGAGCAACGGGGTTAGCCGCCCCTCTTTTTTGGCCTTTTTCAACTTGGCGGCGAGGGTGAGTAGCTCCTCCAGCTCATCCAGCGACCAGTCCTGCGTGGTGATGAGATTTCTGCCCTTCAGCTTGTTCTTCATCCGTCAGTCTCCGCTTCTGGCTGCCGCGCTCTGGAGCGATTCCTTGTGTGGCGCCAGAAACTCAGGGATCCGGCTGTACACTGCGGTCGCGCGCACCAAGTCTTCCGTGGCGATCCACTCGCGCGGGGTATGCGCCAGCTCCTCGAGACCTGGCGCAAATCCGACAGTGGGAATCCCCAGCCGCCCCATACTGGCCACGCCGTTGGTCGAGAACGACCAGCGGGAAATCTTTGGTGGCCTGCCCAGCACGGTTTCGACTGCCTTCGCCACGTCCTGCACGAGTAGGTGTCCTTCCGGAAGCACCCAGGTCGGGTAAAACTTTTCCTGCCGCGCGGTCTCTCCGCGCCAACTGGTTGCTTCATAGGAGAGCAGCTCCACTCGCGCGTCGCCGAGGTGCGGCAGCGAACGCAGCTCCTTGAGCGCCGTCTCGGTCGTTTCCCCGCGGGTAAGCCGGCGGTCAATGTAAACGCGCGCGCTGTCAGGGACTGCATTGAGCGATGCCGTGGTGCATTCGATGGAGGAGACCACCACCGAGCCTTTGCCGAGGAAATCGTCACTCGGCAAGCGCTGATGAAGCAACTCAACGTCTAGGATGATGGGCGCTATTTTGTAAAGCGCGTTGACGCCCAGATCGCAGTGCGCGGCGTGCGCGGATTTTCCGCTCGTCGTGATCACTGCCTCCAGCCTCCCGCGGTGTCCGCGATACACGTTCAGATCGGTCGGCTCACCGAGGATGACGACGTCGGGTCGGATGCCTTCCTTTTCGACGAGGTGCAGCAGGCAATAGCCGTCGCAGTCTTCTTCCATCACCGAAGCGGTCAGGAAAACCGTGACGCCGTCGGGAAGGCCTCGTTCGCGAAGAATTCTCGCGCCGTAGGCCATGCAAGCGATGGCCGGCAGCTCGTCCACCGCACCGCGGCCCCACACCTTGCCGTTTTCATACCTGCCCTGAAATGGATCGAAGTCCCAGGCCTTCGGGTCCCCGATTCCGACGCAGTCGATGTGGCCGTCCATCAGAATCTTCAGCGGGCCCCGGCCGATGCGTGCGACCACCGTTCCCAGCCGGTCGAAGAACACTTCATCGAAACCGAGGCGTTCGTATTCCTGGCGCACGCGTTGGCAGCGCTGGCCTTCGCGGCCGCTCTCGGCAGGAATCGCGATGATCTCGCGCAGAAACCCGACGATCTCCGCTTCGTATCGGCGAGCCGCCTCCAATGCGTTGCTATCTGCTTTCCCCATGTTGTTTCTCCCGGTCGACTGCTCTCTCCACGCCGCTCCTGAGCCGGCTGAGCACGCCGGTCTCCCGATTGAACGCGGCAATCTGTTGGTCCCACAACGATAGGTTTTCGGTCAGGTCCTCCCAGAACGAGCGGGACCACAGAGTGTTGAGTTGCTCGCTGGTCTTGCCCTGTTGCTCGACCCAGGTGAAGTATTTGAGGTTGTGAATCGCCTTACGATCCGCGTACCGCAGCTCCTTGAAGTGATCGCTAGTGGCGCCCGCCAGGAATCGCTCGAAATCGGCGGCGGCAGCACGTTCATTGTAAGCGCCGCGCTCATGAGTGAGCTCCTCCAGCCGCGTCCGGTAAAGCTCGACCGAATCGGTGAACGAGGTTAGGAGCACGTCGTTCGAGTCCATCTCAAAAGTGCGCGCCGTTTTGATGGCGGCGAGCAGGTTGCAGACGCTCGAGATGCCGAGCAGCGGCAGGGATTTCACCGTGGCATCGTCCACTCCGCGCCGGGCAAGCTCGGCTTGGCCTGCCGGCTCGTTGAAAAGACGAAGCACCCGCAGCGTTGCTTCGTCGTCAATGGCAGTGACGGCGTCGGTCGTGCGCGCGTTGTGGATCCACGGCACGTGTTTGTCGCCGATCCCTTCGATGCGGTGATCGCCGAAGCCGGCCTGGAGCAGGGTAGGACATTGTAGCGCCTCCGCTGCGACGATGCGGCATTCCGGATGTCTGTTTTTCAAGCAGTCACCCGCGGCGAGTGTCCCGGCCGAACCGGTCGCGCCTACCCACGCGGCCAAGCGGTTGCGCGTGCCGTCGAGCCACCGGAAGGCGGATTCGGCAGCCGGACCGGTTACACCATAGTGCCAGAGGTAGTTGCCGAAGTCCTCGAACTGGTTCAAGATCACTGCCTCTGGGCGCGTTTTCCGAATTTCTCGGCAGGCGTCGAAGATCTCTTTCACGTTGCTCTCGCAGCCAGGCGTGGCGATGATTTCCGCGCCGATGCTTTCTAGCCAGCGAAAGCGCTCCCGGCTCATGCCTTCAGGCAGAATCGCCACCGCCTGGCAACCCAGCAGCGCACTGTCGAAGGCGCCGCCACGGCAGTAGTTGCCCGTTGAAGGCCACACGGCGACCTGCGCCGTGGGATCGAAATCCCCCGCCACAAGTCGTGGTACCAGGCAGCCAAAGGCAGCGCCAACCTTGTGCGCGCCGGTGGGGAAGTACTTGCCGACCAGACCCACGATGCGTGCCGGCACCCCCGTCAGCAGCGACGGCAGTGCGACGGCATTCACTTTGCCGAAGCCGCCGGTCCGCAGCTCATTGTGCCAGGTGATGCGGAACAGGTTCAGCGGATTGACCGCTTGCATGTCGACGTTGCGCACGGCGGCCGCAACAGCCTCATCGATCGCGCTCGGCTCGCGCATTTGGGCGAACGTCGGAATCAGGATGCCTCTTTCCCGGCACCTGTCGATAGCGTGTTGGCGCGCCTTTTCCCGGTTGGATTCGCTCACAGCGTGATTCTCCCCCGATCGTGCTCCAAACCGCGGGCGCGGGGCATCATGAATCTCCCCTGAAGGGCGTGCCGCACTTCAGAGCGCGGAATCGCTGCCACAAGGCGGGCGTCAACTCCCGCGCCTGCGCAGCGGGCTCCGCCGGATCGACCGTCTGGTGGCAGAAGTCGCGCAGCAAGATGCGGCCCCGCGCCACGGTATGCCGCACGGGAGCCTCGCTGGCGCCATACACTAGGTGGCTGAAGACGTTCTCGCGTTCGACTGGCGTCGCGCAGGGCGCGTCGATCGCAATGATGTCTGCCGGGGCCTCCGGTGCAAGTTCCCCCAAGAGCGGCCGGTCGAAAAAACGCCGCGCGACCTGCGCGTTGTTACCAAGCAGTTCGGCCAGCGCTTGAGATCCCGCGTCCGTCTCGTTTCCCC